>DATHWB010000371.1:0-13087 GCA_035460965.1 Acidimicrobiia bacterium | reverse complement strand
CTCACGGGGCGTGACCTGGCGTCCCAACATCAAGACAAGCCCGACCACGGAACGGTCATCACCCTCAAACCAGGTACGCCGTGGAACGAGTTGACGTCGTGGACGCCCGAACAGGGCGACCGGTCTCCGGGTTCACCCGGGCGTCACCTCGACTCCGAAGCGGACCCGGAAGAGTTCGGCATCGGTGTCGAAGGCCAGGGTCGGTAGCGAATCCGGCGGAAACCAGTCGGCGGCTACCGCATCGTCGCCGGGCGCCAGTCGCCCTCCGACCACCCGGCCCTCGAACCACACGCCGACCGTGAGCTTCTCGGGGTCGTGGAAGTTCGACCGGACGAACACTGGCTCCCCGACCTCGACCACCAGTCCGGTCTCTTCGAGCACCTCCCGAGCGGCGGCCTCCCGCACCTCTTCGCCGTAGTCGACATAGCCGCACGGGATGCACCACATTCCCGCCCGCGTCGCTCCCTGGCCCCGTCGCACGAGCAGGACGCGTCCGGCTTCGTCCTCGAGGATCACGGCGGCTCCGATGCCCGGGTCCCGGAAGTGGACGAAGCCGCAGTCGGGACATCCCATCCTCTCCCGACCGGCGCGTCGAACGGGCTCCAAGACGGCCGAGCACATCGGGCAGTACCGGTACTCGCCGGGCCAGAAGTCACTCACCGTCTTGCACAGCGATCGAAGTCGGTTGACACTCGGGCCAACGTACCGTGACACGCTCGATCCTCACCACTGCCGCCCTGCTCGTCGCGTCGCTCGCCGCCGCCCTCGTGCTCACCGGCCCTGCAGCGATCTGGGCGGGTGGGTCCGGTGCACTGCTCGCCGTCGGGCATCTGATCCTCACCGCCGTCACGATCGTCGGAGCGCTGGTGGGTGCGGCGCGGTGGTCGGTCGGGTTGGGCGCGGCATTGGCGGCTTTCCTGGCACTTCCCGCCATCCTGCATCCGATCGACCCGGCATGGGGCGCAATGGTGGGTGCGGCCGGACTGGCGCTCGCCGGCACCCTCGGCACCGGACTGCGGGCCTCCGTCCGCCAGCGCCCACCCGCCGACGCCCCTCCCCGGACCGCCACCGCGCTGGCACTCGGCCTGCTGGCGATGCCGATGGTGGTGGCCGTGGCGCAGCCGAGCGGCATCGACCTCGGAGACTGGCTGTTGGCCACCGCCGGAGTCCTGCTCGCCGCCTGGTACACCAGGGCGCGGCCATCCGCACTCTGGACGGCGCGTCTCGCCCTCCCCGCCCTGATCGCCGTCACCTTCGTCCTGGTCCCCCTGCCGGGAGCGATCGGCGTGGCCGCAGGCTGGGCCGCGCTCGCCTGGCTGGCCTGGACCGCCGGCGCCCGCCTGGCCGTGATCCCGCTGGCCGCACCAGGACACTCGGTGCGGATCCCCCCGGAACTCGCCCCCGGTGAGATCCTCGACGCCGCGGGTCTGGACGACCGGGGCCACCGCAAGGAGACGACGTGAACGAACGCCGCCTGGTCCCCAACCCCTGGGTCGCCATTCCGTCCTTGGGAGCGGGAACCCTCGGAGCATGGATCACCTACCTGGTGATGGACGTGTCGTGTCGGGTGGAGGTCGACGGCGCCATCGAGACGTGCACCGGACTGGCCATGACCCTGGCGGCGGCGGTGTTCGCCGTCACCACGGTGGGGATGGCGGTGGTGCTCGTACTGGTCTACCGCTCGATCGCCGAGTATCGCGACGCCCAGTCGAAGGGCGAGGAGCCCCCCGGTCCGGGTTGCGAGACCGGGTGAGACTCCTCGTCGATCACGGCCGCTGGGACTCCCAGAGCCGACGGTGGGCTTCGGGATATTGGGCGTACCGCAGCGCCTCGATCTGCTGCGGTGTGAGCTGGGCCTGCCCCGACGCCCACAACTCCGCCTGGTGGCGAGCGAACGCCTCGTAACGAGCTTCGGCGATCTGCTGGGGAGTCAGGGTCCCGCTGCCATCCAGCGACGACAGCCCCAGACCGATCCCGCCGCTGATCACGGCGACGACGACGATGCTCGCCCACCCTCGGTTCCACGACCTCGTCCGAGGCAGCGGGGCCATGTGCTCGGGGGTAGCCTGCTCGATGGTCTTGTGCATGAGGGACTCCTTCGGGTCCGGTCCGGCGGTCGCCGGAGGTGAGCGCCACCATGCGAACGGACAGTCGAGGCGCGCTCCCCTCCTGCTCGATGTCGGCGTAGAGCGGATGTAGAGCGGCACATGGCCGACTGGACATGCCTGTCGAGGCGCATTCCTACCGGCCGACGGCCGCTGATAGCTTTCGAGACGAGGACGGGATGGAATTTCGAATTCTCGGCCCACTCGAAGTGGTGATCGATGGCGAACCCATGGAGCTCGGGTCGCCCAAACAGCGGGCGCTGCTCGTCGCCCTGGTGCTACATCCCAATGAGATCGTCCCGACAGACCGGTTGATCGAGTGGCTGTGGGCGAATAACCCGCCGCGAACCGCCCAGCACTCGGTGCAGATCTACGTTTCGGAGCTCCGCAAGACGCTCGTCGACGGTGCCGAGCCGGTCATCGAGACCCGCCCCCCGGGCTATCTGCTGCACGCCCGACCCGACCAGATCGATGCCACGCGTTTTCAGCTGGCGCTCACGACCGCCGAGGAGGCGTTGCGCTGCGGGGACACGCCGACGGCGGCCGACATGCTCAGGACCGCCCTCGGTGTGTGGCGGGGGCAGCCCCTCGCCGACTTCGCGTACGACGAGTTCGCCCAACCGCACATCCGTCGGCTGGAAGCGATGTGGGCGACGGCGGTGGAGGAACTCGCCATGGCAGAACTGGAGCTGGGTCGCGTCACCGATGTCCTGTCCCTGCTCGACACGTTGGTCGAACACGATCCGCTGGCCGAGGCCCCTCGCCGTCTCCAGATGCTGGCGTTGCACAAGGCAGGCCGACAGGTCGATGCGCTACGGACGTATCGGCGGTATCGAAGCCTCGTCGGCGAAGAGCTGGGTCTCGAGCCGAGTCCCGAACTTCAGACACTCGAAGAGCGGATCCTCCTTCGGGACGAATCCCTGGAGCCGGTGGTAGTGGCGGCGCCGCTGCAAGCCGTCACGCCGGCCACCAACCCGTACAAGGGGCTGCGAGCGTTCGAGGAGGAGGACGCCGACAACTTCTTCGGGCGCGAGGCGATGACCGAGGATCTCATCGATCGCCTCGAGCGGGGTGTCCGCCTGCTGTCGGTGGTCGGGCCGTCGGGCTCGGGCAAGTCATCGGTCGTGCGCGCCGGGCTCGTGCCGCGGCTACGGCAAGGGCGTTTGCCCGGATCCGAGCGGTGGCCGATAGCCACCATGATGCCGGGTCGGCACCCCTTCGAGGAGTTGGAGGCGGCGCTCCACCGCGTGGCCCCCGGAACCCGAGGATTGGCCCTCTCCTCCGGTGACACCGCGCTGCTGCGGACAGCCCTCCGGGTGCTGGGCGACGACGCTTCGGATTTGGTTCTCGTCATCGATCAGTTCGAGGAACTCTTCACGCTCGTGGACGAGCGCACCAGGAGATCGTTCCTCCTCGCGCTGGTCGCCGCGGTCGAGGGACCGCACAGTCGGGTGCGGGTGGTCGTGACGCTGAGGGCGGACTTCTACGATCGACCGCTCGTGTACCCGGCTCTCGCCTCGCTCTTCGTCGCGGGGGCCGTCACGGTCACCCCCCTGGAGCCGGCGGAGTTGGAGGCGGCGATCCGCGAACCCGCATCCCGGGCCGGCATCCAGGTCGAGTCCGCGCTCGTCACCGCCGTCCTCGCAGACATGCTGGAGCATCCGGGAGCGCTTCCCTTGCTCCAGTTCACCCTCTCGGAGCTGTTCGAGTTCCGGGACGGACCGGAGTTGACCCTGGCCGGGTATCGCCGCCTCGGCGGACTACGGGGAACACTCACCCGGCGTGCCGAGGCGATCCTGTCCACGATGAACTCCCACGATCGCGACCTCGCCAAGCAGTTGCTCTTGCGACTGGTGCGGGTGGATCGAGGCGGACAGAGCACTCGGCGGCGGGTTCCGCTCTCCGAGGCCCGCTCTCTCGGCTCCGACGGATCGGTCGACGAGATCATCGCCCGCCTGGGGAGTGAGCGTCTGCTGATGTTCGACCGTGACCTCGCAACCGGCGAGGCGGCGGTGGAAGTGACCCACGAGGCGATCCTCAGCGGCTGGACACGCCTCCGGGACTGGATCGAAGAGCTTCGGGCAGACCTACAGCGCCGGGATGTGCTCGGGAGCGCGGCGGCGGATTGGGAAGCGGCGGGCCGGCATGACGATTACCTGCTGTCCGGAACTCGGCTGGCCTCGTTCGAGAGCTGGCGGAACGAGACGACCCTCGTCCTCTCCCGCCTCGAGTCGGTTTTCCTTCGGGCCAGCTCCGATCACCGTGACTCGCAGGCAATCGAGGAATCCCGTCTGCGCCGCCGGGCGCGGCGACTGCGCGTCGGGCAGCTGACAGGGGTGGGCATGCTGGCGGGTGCGCTGGCGTTCTTCGCCCCCGCCACGATCGAGTCGCTGCTGAACCCCCCACCCGACGTCGTTCTCGTCATAGACCAGCCGACCGCAGGGACAGTCGGTCTCGGGCAGTTGGGTCTCGCGAGCTTCGAGCAGGCCCTCGCCGAGTTCGACGTCGACGGTGGCATCCGCGTCCGGGGCGACAACCCGAACGAGAGTGTGGAGGAAGTGATCGCCGATCTGGCTCGCCAAGACGTCGATCTCGTCATCAACTACCTGGGAGGGTTCTTCGATTGGGCGTTTGCCGCCGACCATCCCGAGACGACCATCGCCATGTTCGATTCTCCGGTCGAGTTGCCCAACGTCGCGTCGCTGGTCTTCGCCGAACACGAGGGGTCGTTCCTGGCGGGTGCGGCCGCAGCCCTCACTTCGCAGACAGGAGTGATCGGCTTCATCGGTGGAGTGGATGTTCCGGTGATCTGGCGGTTCGAGATGGGTTTCGAGGCGGGGGCGAGGCATGTGCGGCCCGACATCGACGTGCGGGCCGACTACCTGGGTGACTACTTCGAGCTCTCCGGGTTCGGATCCCCTACTTTCGCCGGGCGGGTGGCAGAGTCGATGTACCGCGACGGTGCGGACGTGATCTTCACCGTTGCCGGCGACTCCGGCCACGGCACCCTCGACGCCGCCGAGCGCCTGTCCGTCGAGCTGGGTCGGCACCTGTGGGCCATCGGCGTGGATGTCGACGAATATCACACGAGCCAGCAGCTCCTCGAACTGGACTGGCCGGCCGGTGCCCCGCCATGGAATGTGGCCGGTTGGCCGCCGCACATCCTCACGTCGATGATCAAACGCTACGACAACGCCATCGCCGGCCTCGTCGAGGATTACGCACACGGCACGCTGAAGGCGGGCGTGCAGCAACTGGGGTTGGCGGAGGAGGGTGTCGGCTACTCCACGAGCGGCGGGCACATCACCCACCTCGTACCCGTTCTCGACGAATTGAGCCGCAGGATCGCCTCGAGTGAGATCGTCGTTCCGTTCTGTCCCCCCGGTCGCGAGGAGTTGTGCTAGCCGGGGCGGTCACCCGATCAGACGATCCTGGTTGAACGGGGCCGACCTGGGTACGGCCGCCCACGGACCACCCGTCAGGCCCGGCTGAAGATCAGCGTGACGTTGTGGCCGCCGAAACCGAAGCTGTTCGAGGCCACGTGTTCGATGTCGCCCACGTCGCGCGCCTCGTTCGGCACGTAGTCGAGGTCGCACTCGGGATCGGGATCCTCGTAGTTGATCGTCGGAGGCACGATCCCGGTCTGGATGGCGCGGATCGAGATCGCCGCCTCCACCGCTCCCGCCCCACCCAGCAGATGGCCGGTCATCGACTTGGTCGAGGAAACGGGGACGCGTCGAGCCGTCTCCTCCCCCAGCGCCACCTTGAGCGCCAGCGTCTCGGTCGAGTCGTTCGCCGGGGTCGACGTGCCGTGGGCGTTGACGTAGTCGAGGGCGGACGGTTCGAGTCTGGCGTCGGCCAGCGCCGCCTTGACCGCCCGTGCTGCACCAGTCCCCCCGGGCTTGGGCAGGGTGATGTGATACGAATCCGCCGACATCCCGTACCCGGTCACCTCGGCATGGATGGTCGCACCGCGGGCGATGGCTCGTTCCCGGTCCTCGAGCACGAGCACCGCCGCCCCCTCCCCCATCACGAACCCGTCCCTTCCCGCATCGAATGGCCGCGACGCCGCCGCCGGATCGTCGTTGCGGGTGCTGAGGGCACGGGCCTGGGCGAATCCGGCCACCCCGTAGGTGGTGATGGCCGCTTCCGAGCCCCCAGCCAGCATGATGTCCGCGGCTCCCCGTCGAATCAGCTCCGCCGCGTCGCCGATGGCGTTCGCAGAGGCCGAGCATGCCGTGACCGTGCACGACACGGGTCCGAGCAGGTGGTGTTCGATCGAGACGAGCCCGGCGGGCATGTTGGCGATCACCTTCGGAATGCCCAGCGGGCTCACCCGCCCCGGCCCGCGCTCGTGCAGGATCCTGACCTCCTCGATGAAGGTCTCCATGCCGCCGAAGCCGACGCCGATCACCGCTCCCGCCCGTTCCGCCTCCTCGGAGTCCGGATCGAGCTCGAGTCCGGCATCCCTCATCGCCTCGGCTGCCGCCACCAGCGCGAACTGGCTGCAGCGGTCGAGCCGCCGCGCCTCCTTCGCCTCGAAGTGATCTGTTGGCTCGTAGCCCTTCACCTCGGCCGCGAACGAGACTTTGAAGTCCGAGGTGTCGAACAGCGTGATCGGCCCGGCCCCCGAGCGACCGGCCACGATTCCGTCCCACGTTTCGGCCATCGTGTGGCCGAGCGGGGAGATCGCCCCGATGCCGGTGACCACTACCCGGCGGGGGTGATGGTCCACGTCAGCCCGAGAGCTTGCCGTGCACCAGGTCGACGGCCTGGCCGACCGTGTGGATGTTCTCGGCCTCTTCGTCGGGGATCTTCACGCCGAACTCGTCCTCCAGCGCCATGAGCAGCTCGACCACGCCGAGCGAGTCGACCTCGAGGTCCTCCTCGAAGTTGGCCCCGTCGTTGATCTTCGTCTCGTCGAGTCCCAGCTCGGAGACGAGGAGCCGCTGCATCCTCGTCGAGATCTCAGCACGATCCATGTTCTCTCTCTCCTTCGTGAGTAGGGCGGCAGCCTAGAGGGAGATGCCGCCATCGACCGACACAACCTGGCCGGTGATGTAACCGGCATCCTCAGACGCGAGGAAGGCGACCGTGGCGGCCACCTCCTCCGGCCTCCCGAACCGGCCGAGGGTGATGGCGCCCAGCGACGCCGCCCTGGCGTCGTCACCGAGCGCGTCCGTCATGTCCGTCTCGATGAACCCGGGCGCGACCACGTTGACCGTGATGCCACGGGACCCGACCTCCTTGGCGATCGACTTCGACATCCCGATCACCCCCGCCTTGGATGCGGCGTAGTTCGCCTGTCCAGGATTGCCTGCGATCCCCGCCACGGATGCGATCGACACGATCCGCCCCCATCGGGCTCGCAGCATGCTGCGCAAGGCCGCTTTCGAGCACAGGAAGGCGGACCGGAGGTTGGTGGCGATGACCGCGTCGAACGCCTCGGCGCTCATCCGCAGCACGAGGTCGTCGCGGGTGATCCCGGCGTTGTTCACCAGGATCTCGACGGGACCGAGCCGATCGGTCACGGCCTCGAACATCTCCGCCACAGCTGCCTCGTCTGCCACATCCGCCCCGACGGCCACCGCTTCCCCTCCGGCGGACGAGATCTCGTTCACGACCTCCTCTGCGGCGTCCGCTCTGGTGGCGTAGTTGACCGCGACCCGGTGGCCGGCCGCGGCCAGCCCGAGAGCGATCGACCGGCCGATGCCGCGAGAGGCACCCGTGACGAGCGCCACCTTGCTCACTGGGCACCTCTCACTGGGGCACCTCCACCCCGGAGAACTCCAAGCTGGGACGGAGGATGTCGAACACCGTGCCCTCGAAGTCCGGCACCTGGGCGTCCGACTCGGCGATCGGGGTCACACGATCTCCCCACTTCATCGCCGCCGCCGCCCACGACAGGCCCCCACCGAATGCGGCGAAGATCACGTTGGCGCCGGGTCGGAGTCGGTCCTCCTCGATCGCTTCGGTGAGGGCGACGGGGATGGTGGCGGAACTCGTGTTCCCGTACCGATGCACGTTGACGAACACCTTCTCCTCGGGCAGGTCGAGTCTGCGGGCGGTGGCGTCGATGATGCGCTTGTTGGCTTGATGGGGAATCAGGAGGTCGATGTCGTCGAGTTCCCACCCGACGTCCTTGGCCACCTGCAGGGCGGCCTCACCCATCCGCACCACCGCGTTGCGGAACACCTCGGGGCCGTTCATCACCACGCCACAGGCGCCGGCGGTGGTCGACCGTGCGCCGGCGGATCCGAAGTTGGCGACCGTCAGGTGCTCGGCGATGGTGCCGTCGTTGCCCATGGTCCCGCTGAGGAGGCCGATCGGTTCCGTCGTCGCCTGCATGACCGCCGCACCCGCCCCGTCCCCGAACAGAATGCACGTGGCCCGGTCCGAGTAGTCCATCACGTAGTGCATCTTCTCGACGCCCGTCAGGAGCACGTTGCGAGCGATCCCCGACTGGATGAGCGACGACCCCATCACCATCGCATAGATGAAGCCCGAGCAGTTGGCGTTCACGTCGACCGCCCCCGCTCCTTCGGCGCCGATCTTCGCCTGCAGGTACGCCACCGAGGCGGGGATGATCGACTCCGGCGTACAGGTGGCGTTGATCATGAAGTCCACCTGGCCCGGCTCCAACCCGGCGGCGGCGAGCGCCCGCAGGGAAGCCACCGCCGCCAGGTCGGTCGCCTCGACGTGGGAGATCCGCCGCTCCTTCATTCCGGTGCGGCTCGTGATCCACTCGTCGCTCGTGTCGACGATCCGTTCGAGATCGGCGTTGGTCAGGACGGTCGGGGGCATCGCCTTCCCCCATCCGACGATCTCGGCATTCGGCATCACGCACCTCCAGAGCGGTCGATGGTAGAGAGCGCATCGACCACCGCCGGGATTCCCCCCAGGTCGGACACGACCAGCGTGTCGCATCCTTCGACGGTCCGCTTGGCCATGCCGGCGGTGACGTCCCCAGGACCGACGTGGATGAACGTGTGCGCGCCCGAAGCGGCGATGTTGCGGAGGGTGTCGGCGAATCGCACCCGGGCCACCACCTGTTCGGAGAGCGAGCGACGCACGTCGACGGCCGAAACGGCTGTCCCCGTGACATTGGCGTACACCGGGAAGCGGCCTTCGACGGGGTCGATCCCCGCCACCGCCACCGCCACCCGCTCGGCGGCGGGCTGCATGAACGGCGAGTGGAAGGCACCCGCCACCTTGAGGCGGATCGCCCTGCGGACCCCGTGATCACGACCGTGCTCGTCGAGCCAGTCCAGATCCGCCGCCCCACCGGCCACCACCACTTGCCCGGGAGCGTTGTCGTTGGCGACCGTGAGCCGGCCACCGGCAGCCCGGTTCGCCTCTGCCACGGCCTCGGCGGTCGCGAGGTCGCCCCCGAGCAAGGCCGCCATGCCCGATGGCTCCCGATCGGCCGCGGCGGCCATCGCCCGTCCACGCTCGGCGACGACTCTCAGTGCTTCTTCGAACCCGATCATCCCGGCCGCACACAATGCGGTGAACTCCCCGAGCGAATGGCCGGCGGCAGCCACCGGTGGGATGGCGAGTTGGCGATCCAGTTCGTCCCACAGCGCCAACGACAGCGCGAACAGGGCCGGTTGCGCGTGCTCGGTTCTCGTCAGTTCCTCTTCTGGACCGTTCAGGCACAGATCTCGCAACGACCACCCGAGGGTCTCGTCTGCCCGCTCTCCGAGCAGGTCGGGCCTGGCGTCGAAGAGGTCCGCTCCCATCCCCACGAACTGACTCCCCTGTCCGGGGAACAACACGGCGTACGCCATCGGGACCTCCGTCTCGGGCCGAACAGACTATTGAGCGGAGCGGAAGAGCGTGGACACCAGGCGATCGACGTCGGCGCGGTCCACGTCACGGTGGGTGACGAGCCTCCACACGCCGCCGAACAACGGCGGGTTCACCAGGATGCCGTCTCGGCGTACCGACTCCAACGCCCGATCGATCGGGAACGGCAGGTGCTCGATCGCCACGTTGACGATGTTGGTCTGGACAGCCTGCCGATCGACGGCGTCGGGGGCGTGATCGGCGAGACGTTCGGCCAGGTGGGCGGCGAGGGCGTTGTCGTCGGCCACCCGATCCCGGTCTCGCAGCGCGATGCGGGCGGGTGCGGCCAACACGCCCACCTGCCGCATGCCGCCTCCCATTCGCTTCCTGAGATAGTGCAGCTCGTCGATCGTGTCCCGATCGGCGCACACGATCGAACCGACGGGCGCGCCCAGTCCCTTCGAGAAACAGAACGTCACGGTGTCCGCCCCGGCGGCGATCTCATCGGCTCCGACACCGAGCGCCGCGGCTGCATTGAAGATCCTCGCCCCGTCCAGATGGATCCGGAGGCCGTGCCGCCGTGCCGCGGCGATGCCGTCATTCATGCCGTCCACCGGTGTGACCCGTCCCCCGGACATGTTGTGGGAGTTCTCCCAGACCATCAGCCGCACCCGCGGGAAGAACCGTCCCGCGGTCGCCATCACGGCATCGATCTGACCCGGCTGGATCCAGCCGCCCGGGGCGTGCACCGGACGGAACGACACTCCGGAGAAGGCTGCCGCCGCCCCCTTCTCGACGTTGCGGACGTGCGCCCCCTCGTCACACAGGACGTCGTCGCCCGGCCTGGTCTGGGCCATCACGGACAACTGGTTCCCCATCGTCCCGGTGGGAACGAAGATCCCCGCCTCCTTGCCCACCACCGCCGCCGCCTCCTCCTGGAGGAGGTTCACGGTCGGATCGTCGCCGTAGACGTCGTCGCCGACCTCGGCCTCCGCCATCGCCCGGCGCATCTCCTCGGTGGGGCGGGTGACCGTGTCGGACCTGAAGTCGGCGGTGCCGTCTGGGAATGCCATGTCGTCGGAGGCTAGATGGACGCGGCGGACCGTTAGCGTCCGGGGTTCCCGTGCCCTACACCACCGTGCTCCTCGACCTCGATCACACCCTGTTCGATTTCGACGCGGCCGAGGAGATGGCCTTCGACCTGACGATGCGGGCAGCCGGCATCGCGGAGCCGAAAACCGTGGCCGAGCCGTACCGGCGCATCAATGCCGAACTGTGGCTCGGAGTCGAGCGCGGCGAGGTCCGGCCGATCGACGTCCGCACCCTCCGCTTCGAGCGCATGTTCTCGCAGTTGGGCATCGACGCAGACGTCGCCGAGTCAGCCGACCTGTTCGTGCGATCGCTCGGCAGGTTCGGGGACCTGTATCCCGGGGCGAGGGACCTGTTGGACGTCCTGTCCGGGCGAGTGCGCCTGGCGCTCGTCACCAACGGCCTGAGCGAAGTCCAACGGGCCCGGATCGAGCGCCTCGGACTCGGTGGATACTTCGACGCCATCGTCATCTCGTCCGAAGTCGACGCCTCGAAGCCACGACCCGAGATCTTCGACATCGCCTTCGACCGCCTCGGCCGCCCACCCAAGGACTCGGCGGTCATGATCGGGGACAGCCTGGCCTCCGACATCGCCGGGGGTGCCAACTACGGGATCGACACGTGCTGGTACAACCCGCATCGGCGCACGGCCGAGGCGGCGGTCACCATCACCCACGAAGTGTCCAGTCTGGACCAGATACCCGCACTCGTCTCGAACTGACGTTCGATTTGGGTCACACCCCGCCGGTAGGTTGGTCCCATGGTGTCGATCGACGCACTGGAACAGGACTTCGCCCGGCTGACCGCAGCCGTGTCGCGGCTCGATTCGCTTCGCCTGCAGGTGTTACGGGACCTCGATGTCGCTCAGGCAGCCACCGCCGATGGCGCCAGGACCATGACCGAATGGGTGGCAGGACGCTTCGATCTCGAACCCGACACCGCCCGCACCCTCGTGCATCTCGCCCGGACCGCCGACCCCGACATCGAAACCCTGCTCGAGGACGGGCACGTGACCACGGATCGGGCGGCGGCGGTGGTCCGGTTGCAGACCGCCGGAGCCGACGATGCCACCGTGGACCAGTCCTGGTCCCAGGACCTGGCCGGGGTACGCCGGATGACCGCCTCGCTCCGTCGTATCGCCGTATCCGACGAGCGCGACGGGTTCTCTGACCGGTACCTGCACCTGCAGCCGTCGCTGGACGAATCGTCCTGGCGGCTGTGGGGACAACTGAACGGCATGGACGGACGGATCCTCGACAAAGCAGTCCACACCGCCATCGACACCTTCCCCAACAACCCCGACACCACAGCCTCCCAGGACCGGGCCGACGGGCTGGTGGCAGTGGCTTCCGAATGGCTGACAGGAGACATCGGCGGACACGACACAACCGTCGAGATCTTCGTCGACGCCGGCCTGGCCACCGTCACCGACGGACAGGCCGGGGCCACCGTCGTCGCCGGCCCCAGGATCGGACCCAACACCCTGTCCGAGATCCTGTGCGCAGGCACCATGAGAATCAACTTCACAGACCACCACCAACGGATCTCGACGTCACCGACCTCCCGCACCATCCCGGGAGCGGTCAGAAACCGGGTACTGCACCGGGACGGGCACCACTGTGTCATCGCCGGCTGCCAGTCACGATCCAGACTCCAACCCCACCACCTGATCCCCTACTCGGAAGGTGGCACCCACGATCCCGACAACCTCGTCACCCTCTGCTGGTATCACCATCACGTCGTCGTCCACCAGCAAGGACGACGAATCGACCCCCAGACACCGGCACAAGCACGCCGCTTCCTCCGGGAACCACACCCCACCAGAGCCGGACCCTGAACCGGCGCCCGAACCGAGACTCCCGATCCGACAACCCAACCCGCATCCGGCCCCTGGCGGGCCTATTCGTCGTGGGATCGGGTCAGTTCGGCCGGGGGGGGGTGGCCCCTTCCTCACGCCGTGACACGACTTCTCACGCCTCTCGGTCGTACCAACCAAGAGGAGCCAAGACCATGTACTTCGACCGCCGCCTGCTCGATGCCATCTCCGCCGCCCGCCGGGAGGCGGCCGACCCACGCCAGGGCCGGGCCTCACGTCGGCTGTCCCG
>DATHWB010000370.1:0-3105 GCA_035460965.1 Acidimicrobiia bacterium | reverse complement strand
CGCCGGCCACGGGTTCCGCTGCTTCGAGCACTACCGCCTCCGCGTGCTCCTCCACGCCGGCAGCGTCACCTGGCCCGACCGCCCCCACCCGCCCCCGCTCCGAACCCGCTCTCCCCACTCAAACGCGTAGAGCCCGTAAATGAGGGTCATCTCCATGCATTGGTGTCCGAGCAGCGCAGCGATCGCTTCGAGGCGCACCTGGGTCCGGCCGGGACGACCGACGGCACCACCATTCGGGTGACGGCGACCTGCGGGTCACTCGCCGGTCGCGGGCGCCTCGATTCGGTACCACAGGCGCCAGGTGCCGGCCTCTGCCGGTGTGTGTTCCCCGCGCCACCCGACCGGGTCGCCGGTCAAGGTGTCGGCGAACCGGGCTGTCGCGACTGCCGGGTCCGGCCCGGGCTCCCCCTCGAACACCTCGACGGTGAGACGCTCGCCGTCCTGGACATCGATCTCTCCGAGGTCCACGTCCAGGTCGACCACGGCACCGTGTGACTCGAACCTGGGAAGCTCGATCTCCAGGGCTTCGCTGAGAACGACCGATTCCTCGACTCGAACCCGGAGGCTCAGGTTGAGCGAACCACCGAGCAGCACGGGGTCGGTGGGGTCGGACATTCGGAGCCGCCCAGCGACGACCCTCATCCTGGTGACCTCGAAGAGACCGGACGGCCGATCGGGCGCGAATCGCCGGACACCGTCGTCCAGCCCCTCGCGGACCTCGACAGCCGTCGCCGCCATGCTTCCGACCACGTCGACGAAGGTCCGCAAGCCATCCTCGGCGCCGGCCGCGGCGCGGCGGGCGATCTCCGGTCCGTCGAGTCGGTGCCGATGGGCTCGACCGCGGGCCTCGCGGTACCGGAACGCCGGTTCCAGCAGCGCGGTGCCGATGCCCCCGACGACCGAGCGATTGAACAGTTCCATCGACAGCACCGATGGCCAGGGCTCGGCAGGGTCATGGTCCGCGGGTTCGAGGAAGGCTTCTTTGAGCGCGGGGCCGATCTCCGCCGTCGCCAGCTCGAAGATCGTGCACTGAGACACGGTGCGCCCGATGGCGTCGAGAGCCAGCTCGCCGACCCGCCAACGCCGAGACGCCGGCTGGAAGCCCATCGGCGAGGAGCCCGCGAGCACACCCCAGGTCGCGGCGTACAGCATCTCGACCCGCTGCCTGCGGCGGCCCAACCACAGTGCGACATTGCGAAAGTACGCCTGCATCAGCCGGTACACCGCGGGATTGTCGTTCCGGAACCCGAAAAGGTTCATGCTCAGCCAGTGGTGCCAGGTGGAGTCCACCACGACCCGGCCAATCCCCGCAGCATCGCCGTCGTAGACGCCGACCAGTCCGAACCGCTTTCGATTGTTCGGATCATGCGTCGTGTAGCCGTAGGCGATCACTTTGGGCAAAGGACGGCCAAACTCAACGAGCTCCCCGCCGAAGATCGCTGACCTGAAGACCGGCTTCGGGTCGGGGTATTCGACCCCGTTGTAGCCACGGATGTTGAGCGGGCGATCGAGGTCGACATCGGCGTCCCCGATCACCTCACCCTCGTGCATGTGATCCGGAAACGTATCGATGACCCCTGTCGGAGCGCATAGCAGCGGATGTGGAACGGAGGTAGGAGCGGGATACATGCCGGTCCTTCGATAAACTAGCTCGATCGGCTGGCCGTAGATGTCCCCCTCGGCTTCATAGGGATCGAGGGTGGGCGGTTGAAGAGTTTCATGACGCCTGAGGTCGGGCCATTCGTCGGGAGGAACACTCTGCGCGTTGGTCCACCTGCGCATTGTCCGGACCCGAGGAACTCGGGAACAGAGTGACGCTCCGAGCAACCCATGGTCCCCGGTGCCGAGGACGCCACCCCCTCGGTCCATCCACTCTGCCAGTCGCCTCAACTCGGCGGTCTCCAGTGGCGTATTGTCCGCAAACCTGATGCTAGCGTCCGTATTGGGTTCATCACCGGGGTTGTAGCCGAAGAACCAGACCTCATCGTAGTCGTCGAGGTTGAAGCCCTGTTGTGTGAACCTGAAATTCTGGTACGACCGGTCGTACGGGCGAATGTTGATCAAATCAAACATCCAGCCGGAGATGGGCGAAGTGCCTGGCCTGGCGTTCTCACGCCAGGCGATGTCCACGTCGAAGCGCACCCACCACGCGAAGCTCCGATCTCGAAGGGTCCACAATACGTCACCCAGACCGAACTCGTCGGCGCCGACACCCAGTGTCATCCGCGTGTCGATCACGAACAGAATCCTGAGTCGCACAGCCCATTGGGCTGAGCCGATGTTCAGCCTCCAATGGTCCGCCGCACGAACATCTTCGTCAATTTGACTACTCGGTTGTCCTCGTCCACGTTGCATGCGCCCCCCGATCGGCTCAACACCACGTTGCCCTCGTACCCAAGCTAGCCCCGATCGTGCACGTGGCAGCCCGCGTAGCCGGTCCGAGCAGCTGACCGGTGCCGACAGCCGGGCGCTCAAGGACCACGTTGCCGTCGACGTCGTATCAGACTGGGTGACGACATGCCCCGAACCCGTGATGGTCCCCAGGCGACCGAGAGGCCCGTAGGACAGGCGGTCGTCAAGGAGTTGAGCCTCCTTAATATCAAGGCCGTCTCAGTGGTGGGCGAACGATTCGAAGGTCCAAGCGTGAGCGTGGAGTTGGGTGGGTTGGCACGTCGACGAGGGCGGAGTCGACTTCAACGCCCAGACAGTGCGGTTCGCCCGAGGCAAGGTTGGCGGAGACCCTGCTCGACGTCTCGGCCACGAGTAGGAGATTCGGGAACGTAGGGCGCCGTCTGAGGTCGGTTCTGCGGAGCCGGTGTCACGGGCGTCCGTGGCGAGCGCCCAGCCAGCGGATGATCGGGGACATCGCTGTCCACACCGCCGCCGTGAGGGCGAACTTGCCCGCGCTCCAGTCGGGTTCGTTGAAGATCCATCCGTCGAGCGCCCAGAGGACGCTGGCAGCGGCAACACCCCCGAGCACGGATACGACGACCTTGCGACTGAGCGGCACGGACCTCCACTCGGCCCAGGCGTCGGCTGCCTGGCCACCGTCGTTGTCCGAACCGCCCTCGATGCTCGACGCTCCCACCGGGCCGCAGCGTAGAC
>DATHWB010000369.1:0-9763 GCA_035460965.1 Acidimicrobiia bacterium | reverse complement strand
GCTCGGAAGTGGAGCGCGAAGCTGGCGCCGGCCAGGAACATGAAGACGGTGATCACCCACTGCGAGTACGGGCTGAAGCCGCTGATCGAGGTGTGCTCGGTGCCGAATCCCCCCGTGGACAACGTCGTGAAGGCATGATTCACGGCTTGGAACACGTCCATGTCGCCCAGGCTGAGCAGGAGAGCCTCCACGGCCGTGAAGCCGACGTAGAGAATCCAGAGCCGTTTGGCGGTCTCCTGAAAACGCGGGGTGAGTCGATCCGGTGTCGGGCCGGGCGACTCCGCTCGCGCCAGCTGCACACCCCCGACACCCAGCAACGGGAGCACCGCGATGGACAGCACGATGATGCCCATCCCGCCGATCCACTGAGTGGTCGATCGCCAGAACAGGATTCCCTTCGGGAGGAAGTGCGGTTCCGGGACGATCGAGGCGCCGGTGGTGGTGAAACCCGACGCTGTCTCGAAGAAGGCGTCGGTGATGCCGGGGATGGCCCCCGAGAGCAGATAGGGAAGGGTGCCGAACGCCGACATGACGAACCAGGCGACTCCGACCGCCCCGAACCCCTCCTTCGTCGTCAGTTCGCCCTGCGATCCGAACACCCGCCACGCCAACCAGCCACAGACGACCGTGATGGCGGCAGCACCCCCGATCGCCAGGGCGGTCGAGGTCTCGCCATAGATCGTCGAGACCAACGCCGCCGGAACCATTGCGATCCCCGCCCCCGCCACCACCCCACCGCCGATGAACGCCAACCGCCGGAGCATGCCGAGTCCGCCTTGCTCCCGGCCGCGTCGCCGGGCGTGGACGCCGGTCATCGCTGCCCGAAGAGTCGCTCGACCTCGTCGATGCAGTGCGGCATCGAGAACACGATCACGTGGTCCGCCGGATCGATCACGGTGTCGCCGGTCGGGACGAAGCTGACGTTGCGCCGGAGGATTCCGCCGACCACGGCCCCGCGAGGGAGGTCCAGGTCCCTGAGGGTCAGTCCCACGGCCTCCGAGCGCGGGTCGACCTCGAGTTCGATCGCCTCGGCGTCCGTGTCACTGAATGTCACCACCGAGTGGATCCGGCCTCTGCGCACGAAGCGCAGGATCGCCCCGGCGGCGATCAGACGGCTGGACACGGCGGCATCGATGCCTGTGCCGGCGAGCAGGTGCACGTAGTCGATCCGGTTGAACCTGGCCACCGCAGTGGCCGCCCCCAGCGCCTTCGCCACCAGGCACCCGAGGACATTCACGTGGTCCCAGCCGGTGAGGGCCAGCACGGTGTCGCGGTCGTCGAGGTTGAGTGAGCCCAGTGCGGCAGGGTCGGTGGGGTCGTCGTTGATGACCAGAGCCTTGGCGAGGCGCTCGGCGATCTTCCTGCATCGTGCCGTTTCCTGGTCGACCAGGATCACCTCGTAGCCGTCTTCGAGCATGGTTCTGGCCGTCAGTTCGGCCAGGCGGGTCGATCCCAGGATCACGACCCGTCGCACCGGACGGTGTCGCACGCCCAGGAGCTCGGTGGCGCGCTCGACGTCGTCCGCCTCGACCATCACCAACACGTGGTCGTCGGCCTCGATCACGGTGTCGCCGTGGGCGACGATGGTCTCGCCCTGCCTCACGAGGGCGGCCACGATCCAGTCCCAGTCGTCCCGGTTGGCGCGCAGTTCCGACAGCGGCCAACCGACGAGGCGAGAAGTGCGGGGAATGGTCGCTCCGACCAGGACCAGCCTTCCGTTTCCGAAGTCGACCATCTCGGACACGCCGGACTGGTGGACGAGCGCCAGCAGCTCCCGGGCTGCGGCTTCTCCGGGATCGATGACGAAGTCGACCTCTAGCCCCACGAGTGCTTCCCTCATGTCAGGGTCCTCGACTCGGGCCACGGTCCGTTTCACCCCGAGTTCCGCCGCCACGTGGCAAGCGAGGACGTTGGCGCCGTCGGAGTTCGACACGGCGATCAGCAGCTCGGCCTTGTCGACACCCGCCTGCTGGAGGACTGCAGGGCTGGCGCCGTTCCCGGTGATCACCAGGGCGTCGATGCGTTCCTGGAGGTCGGCGGCTCGATCTTCGTCGTCCTCGATGACGACGACATCCTGGCCCTCCGTCGAAAGACGTTCGGCCAGATACGATCCGACCGCTCCTGCGCCGACGATGACGATTCGCATTGCCGGGGAACGCTAGTCCTGGCCGGTCGCTGCCGTACGCATGACGGCGATGTGCCGGTGGTCGCTACCCTGCCGTGATCCATGGAATCATCTCTCTCATCCCCGCAGGCGGTGGCCGATGCCCTGCGGGCAGTCGACTACCTGCCGGACGATCGGATCGCCCAGGTGGCTTATCTCGCGCACACGCTCGGGAAGCCGGTGCTGGTCGAAGGGCCGGCAGGCGTCGGGAAGACCGAACTGGCGAAAGCCCTGGCCGAGATCACCGGTCGGCGCCTCATCCGTCTCCAGTGCTACGAGGGTCTCGACGAGTCGCGTGCCCTCTACGAGTGGAACTACAAGAAGCAACTCCTGCGCATCCAGGCCGATCAGGACCACGATTGGACCGAGATCGAGTCCGACATCTTCTCAGAGGACTTCCTGCTCACCCGTCCCCTGCTCGAGGCCATCAGGTCGGAGGAGCCGGTGGTGCTGCTGATCGACGAGATCGACCGGGTGGAGATGGAGACGGAAGCCCTCTTGCTCGAAGTGCTTTCCGACTTCCAGGTGTCGATCCCGGAGCTGGGCACCGTGGTGGCATCGACTCGTCCCATGGTCATCCTCACCTCGAACAACACCCGTGAGCTGTCCGAAGCGCTCAAGCGTCGATGTCTCTTCCTGCACGTGGCGTACCCCTCGCCGGAACGCGAGGCCGAGATCCTGCGCGCCAAGGTGCCGGGCCTGGCCGAACACCTGGCAGCCGAGATCGCCCGGGTGGCACGGTCGATCCGGCAGATGGACCTGAAGAAGGCACCCTCGGTGTCGGAGACGATCGACTGGGCCATGACGCTGTTGGCGCTCGGGATCGACCACATCGATCGTGACGTGATCGCCGACACCGTGCACGTCCTCCTGAAGTACCAGAACGACATCGAGCGGGCTTTGAAGGAGCTGTCCGACTAGATGCTCGGTCTGCTCTCCGCGTTCGTGCAGGAATTGCGGCAGGTCGGCGTGCCCGTCTCGATGGTCGAGTCCATCGACGCCATGGAGGCCGTCAGGCACATCGAACTCGGAGATCGCGTGGCCTTGAAGGAGACGCTGCGAGCCACGCTGGTGAAGAATGCGAGGCACGAGCCCGCGTTCGAAACCGCCTTCGAGGTGTTCTTCGCATCCCGGCGTCCCGACCTGGCCGATCCCGAGGGACCGGATGACCGGGGAGAACCCGGTTCACCCGCCGACCGGGCTCGGCGGGGCAGTGGGGGGGCGATGGATCTCGATCAGCTGATCGATGCGTTGTACGAGGCGATGCGCAACCAAGACTTCTCGGCGCTGCGTTCCGCAGCCCGCCAGGCGGTCGACGATCTGGCGGGTATCGAACCGGGGAGACCCGTCGGCGGCACCTACTACCTCTACCGCACGTTGCGTCAGTTGGACGTCGACGACCTGACTTCGCGGCTCATCGATGCGATGTTGGCGGAGGAGGGAGAGGTCGACGATCTCACCCGGAGGCTCGTCGAAGAGGAGGCGGCACTGCGCATCGAGCGGATGCGTGAGGAGATCAAGGAGGAGATCCGACGCCGACTGGTGGAGGACCGAGGACACGAGGCGGTTGCCAGGACCCTTCGACAGCCGCTGGTCGAAGAAATCGATCTGATGCACGCCACCCGGACCGACCTTCGCAATCTCGAGCAGGTCATCGAGCCGCTCACCCGCAAGCTGGCCGCCAGGCTGGCCCAACGCCGCCGGCAGGCCGGCAGGGGACGGCTCGACTTTCGTAAGACGATGCGGGCATCGCTCGCCACGGGAGGCGTGCCGATCGAACCCAAATTCCGGCACGTTCGGCCGCATCGGCCCGAACTGTTCCTGCTCTGCGACGTCTCCGGTTCCATGGCGACGTTCGCCCGCTTCACGCTTCAGTTCACCTACGCCATGGGAACCCAGTTCTCCAAACTGCGGGCCTTCGTGTTCGTCGACGCCGTCGACGAGGTCACCGATCACCTGAAGCCCGGGATCGACTTCAAGGATGCCCTCCTCCGGATCACCACGGAGGCGGATGTCGTGTGGCTCGATGGCCACTCCGACTACGGGCATGCACTGGAGCAGTTCACGTCGAAGTACGGGCGAGAACTGACCCCTAGATCGACGGTGATCATCGCCGGGGATGCCCGCAACAACTATCGAGATGCCCGCGAGCGACACCTGGCGGAGATCGCTGACAGCTGCCAGGCGCTCTACTGGCTGAACCCGGAGCCGAAGGCGTACTGGGACTCCGGTGACTCCGTGATGTCCCGCTACGCCAAGTACTGTGACGAGGTGTTCGAAGTGCGGAATCTCCGCCAGTTGGAGACGTTCGTGGAGCGGGTGGCGACCCAGCCACGACGGACGAGGAGACAGCGGAGATATTCCTCAACCGAGCGCGAAACGCTGCCGATGTTCACGCCGTAGACGGTCCGGCGGCGGCCCCGGACGCAGATGCGTCCCCGCCGACGGGGTAGTACGAGAGGGAGAGCCCAGTGGGTCAGCGAATCCTGGTGATCGAAGATTCGGCGGTCATCCGCCGCCTGATCGAGGTGTGCCTGCGTGCTGCCGATCTCGACATCCACATGAGCGAGGATGGCCCCAGCGGGCTGGAAGCGGTGAGGACGGAGTCCCCGGATCTTCTCGTGCTGGACATCGGCCTCCCCGGCATGGACGGCTGGCAGGTGCTCGATCACATCCGCAACGACCCGTCGACCCGTTCGCTCCCGGTGGTGGTGCTCACCGCCCACGCCGAGGAAGAGTCCCGGCGACGGGCGGACGAGGGAGGGGCGGACGCCTTCGTGACCAAGCCCTTCCAGCCGAACGACTTCAGGCAGACCGTGCTCGATCTGCTCGCCTGACGAGCTTTCTCTCCATCACGGTGGGATCGGACGGATGGGCCTGACGTTGGCCGCTGTCCTCGAACCCGAGCGCCTCGTACAGTTCGACAGCCGGGGTGTTCGCTTCGGTCACCCACAACTCGGTGCGTGTCGCCCCCACACCCTCTGCCCAGGACACGACCGTTTCGACGATCCTTCTTCCCAGTCCCTGTCCGCGGAGCGCCGGCTCCACCCACACCCCGAACACGTGCCGGCAGTCCGGGTCATCCTCGGGTTGGAACGCACCGGCGATGGCGACGGGGGAACCGTCGGCCATTCCCAGGTAGACCGCCGAGGTCCCTCCCGCCGACGCGGTCTCAGCCCGCTTGGCCCAATGCTCTGCCGGACGCTGGATCGTGTCTGTGTAGGTGGCACCGAAGGCGTAGGGCGCGTCGAGCAACGAGAGCAGCCTCACCCGCATCAGGACGGGCCCTTCGTCCGCACGGATCCGTCGGATCTCGACACGCATCCGTGTGTCAGCCCGGGAGGAGGCGACCGAGGCGATCGATCAGGTCCACCACCCGGTTCGAGTAGCCCCATTCGTTGTCGTACCAGCTGAGCACCTTGACCAGATTGCCCCCGAGGACCTGGGTCGAGGCAGCGTCGAAGATGGATGAGTGGGGGTTACCGATGATGTCGGTGGACACCAGCGGGACTTCCGAGTACTCGATGATCCCCGCCAGCGGGCCGTTGGCTGCGGCTCGGACGGCCGCATTCACTTCTTCCACCGTCACGTCCCTGCTCAATTCGACGACCAGGTCGACGGTCGATCCATCTGGCACCGGCACCCGCATCGCCATGCCGTCCAGCTTCCCTTCGAGATTCGGCAGGACCTTCCCGACCGCCTTGGCGGCTCCGGTCGTCGTCGGGATGATGTTCTCGGTGGCGGCCCGGCTACGGCGCAGATCGGCGTGGGGGACGTCCGCCAACCTCTGGTCGTTCGTGTACGCGTGGACGGTCGTCATGATGCCGCGTTCGATGCCGAACGCGTCGTCGAGCACCTTGGCGATCGGAGCCAGGCAGTTGGTCGTGCACGAGGCGTTGGAGACGATCAGGTCCGTGGCGTCGAGGACCTCGTCGTTGACCCCGAGGACGACCATCTCGTCGATTTCGTCTTTGCTCGGCACGGTGAGGATCACTCGCTTCGCCCCGGCATCCAGGTGCCACTGGAGCTTCTCGCGCGAGCGGAAGATCCCGGTCGCTTCGACGACAACGTCGACATCCAGTTCGCCCCAAGGGAGTTGGGCGGGGTCGCGCTCCATGAGCATCTTCACGGAGTGTCTCCCGACTCGCATCACGCCGTCGCTGACGTCGACCTCCATGCCGAGGGGGCCCATCACCGAGTCGTACTCGAGCAGGTAGGCGAGGATGTCGTCGTCGGCCAGGTCGTTGACGGCGACGACTTCGATGTTCGGATCGTCCCGCTGCAGGATGATGCGGAACACGTTGCGGCCGATACGCCCGAATCCGTTGATTGCGACCTTGACACTCATGCCGGCACCCCCAGGGCGTAGTCCGCCATTCGCTCGGCGGCCTCGACCACTCTGGCGGTGTACCCCCATCCGTTGTTGTACCAGGTGATCGTCTTGAGCATCGTGCCGCCCATGACCATCGCCGCCAGGCTGTCGTAGATCCCGGAGTGCGTCGACTGACGGACGTCGGAGGAGACGATCGGGTCGGCCGAGTACTCCAGCACCGTCGAGTATCGGGATTCGACCGCCGTCCGCACCGCCGCGTTGAGCGTGGTGACGTCGGTGGCATCTCGAACCTGGGCCACCAGGTCGACCGTGGATCCGTCGGCTACGGGCACGTTGAGGGCCGCACCGGAGAGTTTGTCACGCAGTTCCGGCATCACGCTCATCAGGATCTCAGGGGAGTTCGTGGCCTGCGGAATGATGTTCTCACCCGCTGCCCGGCTCTGACGGAAACCCTCCGACGGGACGTCGGCCAGTCGTTGTGAGTTCGTCATTGCGTGGACCGAGGTGAAGAACGCCCGTTCGAGACCGAAGGCGTCGTCGAGGATTCGCAGCACCGGGGCGAGCGCGTTCGACGTGTTCGACCCCATGGCGACGATGTCCGTGGTGGCCATCAGTACTTCGTCGTTGATGCCCGTGATCAGGGTCGGGATGTCGCCGGAGAGATCTTCGGGGGTCGAGGCCAGGATGACCTTGCGTGCCCCGGCATCGAGATGCTTCCTGCACCACTCGGCCGTGCGATAGGAGCCCGTGGCCTGGATCACGATGTCGACGCCCAGGTCGGACCACGAGGCGTCGCCGGGCTCCCGCGCCGACAGGTACGGGATCACCCTGCCGTCCATCACCAATCCGTTCGAGGTCTCCTCGAGCGGCTTGTGGAAGCGGCCGTGGATCGAGTCGTACTTGAGCAGATATGTCAGGCCTGCCGGGTCGGCGATGTCGGCGATCGCTGCCACCTCGAGGGTGGGGTGGTCGGCGATCATCCGGAACACGTTGCGGCCGATTCGGCCGAACCCCATCAGGCCGAGTCGTGCGGTGGTCATTGTGAACCATCTCCTCGCGATGTCGGCCACGCCAAAGGTAGTCGAACGGTGGAAGCGTTTACACAACGACGGGCTGCGGCGACTGTGGAGGGTTACCGGCGGGGTTCCGAACTCGTAGTGTGGCCGGCGGGCGGTGGGAGAGGAGCACCGTGTTGGGTGTCATCGCCACTTGTCTGATCGTCCTCCCTGGCCCTGTGGTGGAGCCGTTTGCACCCGCCGGCCCGTACGCCGGGCACTGGGGTGTGGACGTGGCGGTTCCGGAGGGTTCGATCGTGGTCGCTCCACTCGACGGCGTCGTCACCTTCGCCGGCAGCGTTGCCGGCACTCGGAGCGTCACGATCCGAGCAGACTCGTACCGGGTGAGTCTCACCTACCTCCAGGGAATCACGACCCGGGTCGGCAGCTTCGTGCGCCGCGGCGATCCCATCGGGGTTGCCGGAACTCCACACGGACGCCCGGGACTCCACATCGGCGTCCGACGCGGCGATCGCTACGTGGATCCTGAGGTGCACGCACGGTGTACCGCCGGCGGGACGATTCGGCTGCTGCCGCCACCTATCCTCGCCCTACCCGGATTGAAGGACTGATCCTGCGGCGTGCATTGCTCGGGGGTACGTTCGACCCGCCTCACATCGGCCATCTCGCCCTCGCCCAGGCGGCGTGGGAGCAGCTGGCGGTGGGAACCGTCACGTTCCTGCCGGCCGGAGATCCATGGCAGAAGTCGGACGACCGCCATGTGACGCCCGCCGCGATCCGCTGTGAGATGGTGGAGGCGGCGGTGGGCGAGATCCCGTACTTCGGGGTCGATCTTCGGGAGACCGAGCGAGGCGGCCCCACGTACACCTGGGACACCGTGCGGTCTTTCGTCGACGACGAACCGGTGCTCGTGTTGGGTGCGGACTCCGCAGCGGGGCTGAAGTCGTGGCACCGGGGCCAGGACCTGATCGATGGCGTGGAGATCGCCGTCGTCGGCCGGCCAGGGACCTCGCGGGACGACGTGATGCGGGTCGTCCCGTCCGCCCGTTGGATGGAGATGCCGGCACTCGACATATCCAGCACGGAGCTGCGGGACTGGATCGGAAGCGGCTTCTCCGCCCGGTTCCTCGTCCCCGATCCGGTTCTCGACGTGATCCGGTTCCACGGGCTCTACTCCGCGACCCAAGATCAGCTCTCCCGGTAGAATGCCCGGGAACTGGAACGAGGAGGTAGTCCCGTCGAGGAAACACTGGAGATGGCCCGGGCCGCCGCCGACGCCCTGGCCGACAAGAAGGGCATCGACATCACGATGCTGGCTGTCGGCGATCTGTTGTCCATCACCGAGTATTTCCTCATCGCCACCGGCACATCGAGGCCGCACGTCCAGGCGCTGATCGACGGGGTGGAGGAGAGGCTGCGCGAACTCGGTCGCAAACCGCTGCGGCGGGAGGGCATGGCCGAGGCCGAGTGGGTGTTGCTGGACTTCGGTGACTTCGTGGTCCACGTGTTCCAGCAGACACCACGGGACTACTACGGGTTGGAGCGCCTCTGGGGCGACGCCCCGAGGGTCCCGGTGGAGGTCGGTGTCGCCGGTCCCTGAAGTTTTCCGGCCGGACGGCGGTTGATACACTCGCCGTTCCCGTTGGGGCTGTAGCTCAGCCTGGCAGAGCACTTGCATGGCATGCAAGGGGTCAGGGGTTCAAATCCCCTCAGCTCCACTACGTTTTTCGATGATGGGCACCGGCCAGGGTGCCTAGTTGGGTGCCTAGTTCATCCCGTAGAGTCCCACACCCGCGCGATCCGGTCGGGAAGGTCGCGCCGCATCCGCTCCCATTCGTCACGGAACTCCCGCACGAACGGCGCGTGATCTGCGGCCGCTTCGATAGTGATCTCGGCGCCTCCCGGCGTCGCCTCGGATCTCGCCGTAACCGAATCGCGCAACTCGCCGGAGTCGACAGGCGCCGCCTGCCTCAACTCGGCTTCGACCTCGGCGGCGACGGTCTGCGCCACGAACGCGGCTTTCGCGTGGAGCTGCTGTGTCAGGTCCATTCAGGGCCTCCTCTGGATCTCGGGTGTCGGATAGTTCGGAGCCCAGCCGCCTCGGGAGGAGGAGCTGCCGACCGTGCCGCCTCCCACCAGGTTGGTGGGTTTGTCGCTGCTTGCGCCACCGGCACCGCCGACCACGCTCCTGATGTCCTCGTACTGGCTCAGGAACCCGAACGCCGCAGAAAGCGCGTCTACCTGGTCGTC
>DATHWB010000368.1:0-20199 GCA_035460965.1 Acidimicrobiia bacterium | reverse complement strand
GGCGGGGCGCCAGCCTGCAGAACTTCGCCGACTTCGGTGTCCACTTCCCGAACGGGGACGAGACCGCTCCCACGCTGCCGCTCACGACGAACCGCCGATCTGGACCGGCGATCCTCACCGTGGCGAACCGTATCCGACAGCAGCTGCATGCCGATCCCGACCCGCTGGTCGCTGTCGAAGGATCCCCGAACGGCGAGGTGATCACCGCCTGGTTGGGCACCGCAGCCGAGGAAGCGGCATGGATCGCATCCGAACTCGAACGACAGCACGAGAGCGGTGTGCCGTGGCGCGCATGCGCCGTGCTCTTCCGGAAGAACAAGGACATGCAGATGGTGCATGACGCCCTGTCCCAGCGCGACATACCTTTCGAGGTGGCGAACCTGGGGGGACTCCTCTCCGTCCCCGAGGTGGCGGATCTCGTCGCCTGGCTGGGCGTGCTGGCCCGGGCCGAGGACACCGTGGCCCTCGCCCGGCTCCTCACCGGGAGTCGCTTCCGGCTGGGGCTGGCGGACCTCGCCAGGCTGTCCGACTGGGTCCGCACACGTCGCGACGAGATCGACGACGACATCGAAGGGCTGCCCGACTACACCCTGCTGGAGGCGCTCGACCACCTCGACGAGATCGGGGACCTGCGGCCCGCAGCCAGAGCGGCGCTCGACCAGTTCCACGCCGAACACCGGAGATTCCTGACGGCAGCCCAGGGCCTGTCCCTGGTCGAGTTGTGCCGCACGATCCTCGACGGCACCGGTGCCTGGCAGGACGTCGAGGCGATGACCGACGCCGCCGGCCTCTCGGCTCGCCTGAACCTGTTCCGGTTCCTCGATCTCGCAGAGAGCTGGAGCCCGCTGGAGGGGCGCCCCTCCCTGCCGGCTTTCACCAGGTACCTGGATCTCATGCGTGACAACCCGCGCGAGGAACTCGACACGGCTCGACTCTCCGACGCCGACGCCGTCACTCTGATCACCGTGCACCGAGCCAAAGGCCTCGAGTGGGACGTCGTGTTCCTTCCGGCGACGTATCGGGGCAACTTTCCCTCCCAGTACCGAGGTGGGGATCCGTACACGAGCGCAGAGATCCTGCCGTTCGAATACCGCCTCGACCGCGACACACTCCCCCCGATCGACGAGGACACCGACGAGGCGGAGCGCAGGGACCTGCTCCGCCGCCGCCACCTGGATGCCGAGTGGCGTCTGGCGTACGTGGCCGTCACCCGCGCCCGCCGGCGACTGGTCGTGTCCGGTGCCTGGTGGTACGGCCACCCGATGCCGTTGCGTTCACCGACGCAACCCTCGGAGCTCTTCGAACTCGTCAGAGAGTCGAGCCACCACACCCATGACGTCCCCGAACCTCCACCCCGTCCCTCCCGCTCGGCCTACCGCGCCGAGGGTCCTCCCCCAGACCCGTCGTTCGACGGTGGTTGGGCAGCCGCCCTGCGCCAGGCCCTGACCGACCCAGACTCCCCCCGCCGCCACGCCGAGAACGGGTTGCTCGAGTCGTACGACGCGGCCGTGCTCGCCAACCAGGAGCGCCTGTTCGCGCTTCCGGACCCCCCGCCGGCCGAGAAGGATCCCACGGTGTACACCTCGGCCACCGGACTCGTGACCTACGCCACGTGCCCGCTGCGGTATCGATGGAGCTTCGTCGATCCACTCCCCCGCCGATCGGCGGACGCCGCTCGCCGTGGCACGGAGGTCCACCGTCGGATCGAGCTGCACAATCTCGGGGTCGTTCCCCTGGACGAGTTGCACGAAGCCTCGTACGACCTCGCCCCGGAGGGTGACGCGGCGGGTACCGGCGATCCGTTCGCAGTGTTCGAGCAGTCTCGGTACGCCGGCGAGCGACCTCTGCTGACCGAAGCGGCGTTCGATCTGCAGCGGCCGCACGGACGGATCCGGGGACGGATCGATGCCGTCTACGGGACTCCCGACCATTGGGAGGTCGTGGACTTCAAGTCCGGCCGGGATCGCGACGACGGACCCAACCTCGTCCAACTCCAGACATATGCGCTGGCCGCCACCGACACCCGACTCGGTCCACCCCCACCCGAAGACATGACCGTGTCGTTCGTGTACCTCGGTGGACCGGAGCCTGCCACCAGACACCATCCGGTGACCGAGGAGTGGTTGGTGAGGGCCACCGAGACCGTGGATGGACTCCTGGACGGAATCAAAGAGGAGCGTTGGGAAGCGACCCCGTCGGATGCCTGCCGACACTGTGACTTCCTTCGCTTCTGCGAAGTCGGTCGACGGCACCTGGACGCGGTGTGACCGCTGCTGCGCTGCTAGTCGGGTACCTCGTCGGCGGGATCCCCACGGCCGACTGGTTGGCCCGGCGGCGCGGACTCGACCTGCGCGCTCGCGGGTCCCGCAATCCCGGAGCCAACAACGCCCTGCGCCTCGGGGGGCGCCGCCTGGCGGCGGCGGTGCTCACGGCGGAAGTCGGGAAGGGCGCACTGGCCGTGTTGCTCGGCGGCCTCGGCGACGACGCCGGTGCCGTGGCGGCCGGCATCGGTGCCGTTCTCGGCAACGTCTCCAACCCTTATCGGCGCCTGCGGGGGGGCCAGGGACTAGGCATCACCGCCGGCATCCTGCTGACGGCGGCTCCCGTCGTCGGCCTCGTCGCCATCCTCGTCATATGGACGACGGTCGTCGTCACCCGAAACGCGGCCGCCGCCGCCGTGGCGGCGATGATCGGTCTGATCGCCACGGCGGCATTGGCCGGATCGGGGCCGTGGGGGCTCACCGATACCGGTCACGTCGTGGCCCTGGCACTCGGTGTCTGCGCCGTCATCGCCCCCAAACAGGTGATGAAGCTCAGACCACCCGCCCGTCCGACACCTCCAGCACCAGGGTGACGGGACCGTCATTGACGAGTTCGACCTCCATCGCCGCACCGAACCTCCCGGTGGCGGTGGATATACCTCCCTCGGCGATACGCGCCACGACGGCGTCGACCAGTGGCTCGGCGTGGAGCGGATCGGCGGCGTCGGTGAACGAAGGTCTCCGCCCTCGCCGGACGTCGGCGTAGAGCGTGAACTGAGACACCACCAGGATCCCTCCTCCGATGTCGGACACCGACCGGTTCATCCGACCTGCGTCGTCCTGAAACAGGCGGAGGCCGACCAGTTTGTCGGCCAGCGCCACGGAATCGGCGCGACCATCCAGCGGCGAAACGCCCACGAGGACGAGCAGTCCCGGGCCGATCTCGCCTGAGATCTCACCGTCCGCCTTCACACTCGCGCGGGAGACACGCTGGACAACCGCTCGCACCCGGCGAGTCTGCCACGCCCGGGGAGGGCGCCCGCCGGTACGATCGAAACGCATGATTCCCCCATCGGTTGCCAGTCGGCCACCCGCCTTCGAACCGGAACTGGACGTCCCGGGAGGGAGGCCGGTCGTCGTCCTGGTCGACGCGACGAGCAACCTGGAGCGCTCGATGCTCGCCGCCTGGTCCGATCGGACGTTCGGCGCGGGCACCACCTCGATCGCACTCACCCCGTCGCGGCGGAGGCGACGGGGCAGGCGGACCGATCCGGCACTCGCCGCTCGACTCCAGCGAGGAGACGACCCGCTCGTGATCCCGGCGCGGGTCATCTGGCTGCCCGACGCCCGCAGCGGTAGGCGATCCGCCAACTGGGTCGACGTCCTCAAGTTCGGGGACCCACGGGATCCCCACCCCCTGCGGCAGTGGCTGATCGCCCGGCTCTTCCCCCAACGCGTCGGCATCGTGGCAGGCATGCCGGCGTCGGCGTCGGACCTGCTCGCCTCGCACGCGGCCGAGTTGGAGGTATCGACCCTGGTCGACCACGTGACCCGCAAGGCACACATCACTCTCGAGCGGGCTGAACGCCACATTCGCGGCAATCGATACAAGGTGCCCCGTTTCCTCA
The DNA here is from genome assembly GCA_035460965.1 of Acidimicrobiia bacterium. Lineage (GTDB taxonomy): Bacteria > Actinomycetota > Acidimicrobiia > Spongiisociales > ZC4RG35 > DATHWB01. Next base: position 16,310 of record DATHWB010000368.1, on the reverse strand, counting down.
ACGAAGACATCCTGTCCCGGCCCGAGTTCCGTGACCGCGTCATGCTGCTCGGATCGGAACGAGGACTCCCGGCCGAGCTGGCGTTGGCCCGAGCCAGGTACTACCTGCGAGAGATCGCGGCATCGCACAGCACTTTCCTGATCGACCTGATCGCCAACGCCATCCACTGGATCTACTCCCAGGGCTACGGCGCGATCATCTACGACCAGCGTCGCCTGGCGGCGATCGGCCGCCTGGCCGAAGACCACCCGATCGCGTTCGTCCCCTCCCACCGGTCGAACCTCGACAGGCTGTCCCTCCAGTACCTCCTGTGGGAGAACGACCTTCCTCCCAACCACACCGCGGCCGGTATCAACATGAACTTCTTCCCGATCGGGCCGCTCATCCGCCGAACGGGGGCGTTCTTCATCCGCCGATCGTTCAAGGACAACGAGCTCTACAAGTACGTGCTCAAGTCCTATCTCGGCTACCTCGTCGAGAAGCGGTTCCCACTCGAGTGGTACATGGAGGGGGGTCGGTCGCGGAGCGGGAAGCTGCTGCCGCCGCGGCTCGGGATGTTGGGCTGGGTGGTGGACGCCGTCCGCCAAGGCCGGGCAGATGATCTGTACCTGATCCCGACATCGATCGCATACGACCAGATCCAGGACGTGAAGGACTACGCCGCCGAGGCCAGGGGCGGCGAGAAGAAGAAGGAGTCATTCGGGTGGGCGCTCGACGCCATCCGTTCCCTGCGTCGCCGCTACGGCAACATCCACGTGCGTTTCGCCGACCCGATCTCCGTCGCCAAGGAGATCGACCTCACCCAAGAGGACCGTACCGACCTGGCCAAGCTGGCTTTCGAGATCATGTACCGGATCTCGCGCGCCACACCGATCACCCCGACCGCCGTCGCCTCGACTGCCCTCCTGTCGGCCCGCGGTACCGCCATGCGCCCCACGGAGGTGGCCGCCTTCGGCGCCAGGCTGGCCGCCGTCATCGAGTCTGGAGGATGGCCCACCACGGAGACCATCCGCTTCGACGACCCGGCCGACGCGATCCTGGCGCTCGACCGCCTCGTGGACCACGGCTCGGTTTCGAAGGAGGCGGGTGTCTACTACCTGGACCCGAGCCAGGCGATCCAGGCGGCGTACTACCGCAACACGATCGTCCACTACTTCGTGCCCGGGGCCATCGCAGAGCTGGCGCTGGCGGCCACGGACACGGCCCAACCGCTCGACGACTTCTGGCTCGAAGTGGCACGCCTCCGGGACCTCCTCAAGTTCGAGTTCTTCTTTGCCGAGCGGGACGAGTTCCGGCGGGAGCTGGCCGCCGAACTCGACCGCACGGTGCCGGGGTGGCAGGACGACATTCGCCGGGGGGAGGCGGCGGGCCTGCTGGCACGTTTCGAACCGTTGCGAGCGCACTGGGCACTGCTTCCGTTCCTGGAGACGTACCGGGTGGTGGCCGACGAACTGGTCGACACCGACGGGGCCGTCACCGACGAGAAGGCGTTCATCGCCGCCGCGATGGAACGGGGATCCCGCGATCGGCTCACGGGGAAGGTCGAAGCCGACGAGAGCGTGTCGAAGGCCCTGATGCAATCGGCTCTCGGACTCGCCCGCAACCGCGGCCTCCTGGATGCGTCGGCCGACGAGCGACGACGGTTCGCGGACGAGGTCGGGGCCGTGTGCGTCCGGGCGGTCGAGATCGGTCGACTGGCCGACGCCAGGCTGGCACGCTGAACGACGCCCTCGGGACCGAGGGTCACGCCCCCCGGGTGAGTGCCACCCGGAACCTCCAGGCCGCCAGAGCCAGGAGTCCGGCCGCGAAGGCGGCGAGAACGCCGAGCTGTGGGAGGATGTCGATCAGCGATCCATCACGGCGGACCAGCTCCGCGAAGGCATCCAACGCCCAGGCGTGAGGTGTGCCGCGAGCCACCTGCTGCATCCCCGGTGGCATCACCTCCACCGGCACCATCGCCCCTCCGAGAGCGGCCAGGCCGAGGCCGAGCATGACGCCGATCCCACCGGCCTGCTGGTCGTTGCGGAACACCGAACCCATCAGCATCGCCGCCCCGGCACCCGTCAGCCCGAACAGGACGAGTATGGCGGCAGCACCCAACGGATCGCCCCAGTTCACCCCGAAGACCACGAGGGTCACGAACATGATGTAGAGCCCCTGGACGAGCACCACACCGAATCGCCCGAGGGCCTCTCCGACGATGATCGTCCCGGGAGCCGTCGGTGTGCTGAGCATGCGGCGTGACACTCCGAGTTGCCTGCTCTGGATGAGAGCCGCCGAGCCCGTCAGCCCCGTGAGGAACATGAACAGGATCAGCTGTGAGGAGGCTCCCAGATCGAACTGTCCGAGACCCTCGAACATCACCTCCCCGGTCGTCGTGACCCGGACGTCGATCGGAGGGAGCGACGCCGACCGCGCCGCCGCGGCCGGGATGCCCGCCTCCAGTTCGTCGCCGGCCACCCGTGCGGCGGTCACCTCTGCCGAGAACCGTGCCACCACGGTCGTGATGAGTGCCTGCAGCTGCGGTCCGGAGCTGTCCGGCCGAGCGACGAAGCCGACCCGCGCCTGCGACCCGGCGGCCAGATCGCTCTCGAACTCGGGTCCGATCACGACTCCCGCCTGCACATTCGAACGCTCGACCGCCAGAAGGAGGTCGTCGACATCGTCGTGCATCACGATCTCGACGTCCGCCTCCGACCGGAGGCGGTCCGCCAGCACCGCACCAACGCCGGACTCGGGTGCCACCACCCCGACGGACGGGGCGAACCCAGACCCGAACAGTGATCCGACGATCACGATGATCCCGAGCGGGAGGATGAACACGAAGAAGTAGTTGGTCTTGTCTCGGAAGAGCATCCGGACGCCCGTGGCCGCGATCGAGAGGGCCTTCATGCCATCGTCGCCTTCCGCAACCTGATGCCGGCGATCGCTGCGGTCACCAGCCCGAAGCCGAGCAGCGCCGCCACCGAGGGGAGCACGACTTCGAAGCCACCCCCACCGGCCAGATCGCCCAGACCGGTCATGAACCAGCGATGAGGGGTGAGGAGTGCCAGGTTGGAGAGGAGACCGTCACCCAGCGGCGTCGGGAAGAAGATGCCCCCCAGCATGCCGAGGCCGACTGCGAGCACCGCCTGCAGGTTTCCGGCCCCTTCGGGGGTGCGTGCGAACGCGGCCACGATCGCCATCACCCCGACCGCCGAGACCACACCTGCCAGGACCAGGAGCGCCACGCCGATGGGGTTGCCCCACTCGGCCCCCAGCATGAGAGTCGAAGCCACGATCAGCACGAACATGCTCACCACCCCGAGCGCCATGCTGACGAGTGCCTTCGCAGCCACGATGGCCGACCGCGGGATGGGTGCGGCGAGCAGACGCGCCATCGTCCCTTCCCTCCGCTCCTCGAGCAGCGAGGTGACGCCGAACTGAACGGTGAAGAACAGGAAGAACACAGCCATGCCGGCGACGAAGAAGGTGGTGAGGTCGAGCTGTCGGTTGGCGGCCTCCACCCCGGTCAGCTCCACCGGCGCCGACTCGCTCTGCACACGCGCCACCACCTCCTGCACGTCGGCGCCGACCTGCGCCGCCGTCAGCGCGGCCAGGCGGACCCCCTCGATGTTGGTGGCGAACGTCCCGGCGATGGATCGGGCGATCGCCGCCGATGTGGGTCGGTCGGCGTCCGCCAGCACTCGTATCTCGGTGGCGGCGCCGTTCTCCACTGCTTCCCCGAAGCCCGCCGGTAGGACGAAGACCGCCCCGACGCCGCCGGATTCGAGCATGGACCGACCGGCCCCGGCGTCGGACAAGGACTCGATCGTCATGATCCCCTGACGGGCGAGTTCGTCGAGTGCCGCGGCGAATCCGGCGGTGACTTCCGAACGGTCCTCGTCCACCACTCCGAACCGGAGATCGAGCGGCCCCTGGTCCGCGTCACCCAGGATGAGGCTGAACACGAGGGCGAGGACGAAGGGCACCACGACGCCGGTCATGAGCGCAGATCGGTCTCGGATCCTCAGACGCAGGTCCTTGGCGGCGATGAGCAGCGTGGCGCGCACGGATCAGTCCCGCAGGGCCTTGCCGGTGAGGTGGAGAAACACGGCTTCGAGGTCGGGCTCGATGACCTGGAGCGAGGTGACAGTGACGTCGTGGCGGGACATCGTGTCGAACACCGACGGCAGTACCGATGCGGCCCCCTGCACCAGCAGGTCGTAGCGACCGTCAGCCGTTGTCGCCCCTGCCACTCCCGGCAGCGCCTCGAGTGCCGCCACGACTCCGTCCGAGGGGCCGGTCGCCTCGACGACCACCCGGTCCTTCTCGCCGATCAGGGAGACGAGCTGGCGACGATCCCCCTCCGCCTTGATCTCGCCATCGTCGATGATTCCCACCCGGTCGCAGAGACGCTCCGCCTCCTCCATGTAGTGGGTCGTGTACAGCACCGCCATACCCTCCTGCGAGAGGTGCTCGACGGACTCGAGGATGGCGTTGCGCGATTGCGGGTCCACACCGACCGTCGGCTCGTCCAGGATCAAGAGCGACGGCTCGTGCAACAGGCCGACGCCGATGTTGAGGCGTCGCTTCATCCCGCCCGAATACTCCTTGGCAGGATCGTCGGCCCGATCGGACAGCCCGACCACGTCGAGCACCCGATCGATTCGGCGCCCCAGCGCGTCACCCGAGAGGTCGTACAGGCGCCCGAAGAACCGGAGGTTCTCCCGGGCGGTGAGGTCCGGATAGATGGCCAACTCCTGGGGAACCAGGCCCACGGCTCGTTTCGGCTTGGTGGTCCGGGTCGTGAGGGGCTCTCCGGCCACGGTCACTCGACCGGCATCAGGATCGAGCAGCCCGGCGATGATGCTGATCGACGTGGTCTTTCCGGCACCGTTCGGTCCGAGCAGTCCATAGGTCTCCCCGGGATCGATCGAGAATCCCACCCCGCGCACGGCGTGGATGTCACCGAACCGCTTCTCGATGCCCTCGACCGACAGGACGGGCGTCGTCACGTCTTCTCCTTCGTTCCGTCGATGATCTGCTGCAGCGTGCGCAGGTGCGAGGCGAGCGCTTCGCGGCCCGGCCGGGTCGCCCGGATCCAGGTGCGGCTCCGCCCCGACTGGCGCTTCTCGGTCTTCACGAACCCGGCGTCCGAGAGCACCTGCAGGTGCCGGTTGAGGTTGCCATCCGTGACCTCGAGCCGATCCCGCAGGTACGTGAACTCGACGCGGTCCGCCTCGGCGAGCACCGCCAGGATCCCCAGCCTGACACGCTGATGGACGATCTCGTCGATCCCGGAGATCGGATGGGTCACCGTGACCAGCCCCGGTGCCCGATCAGGGCGGCCGCCACGAGGGCGGCGACCACCACGGTGCCGAAGGCGATCGACGTCGTCGTGGCGTCGACGGTGAACGGAGCGACGACGGCGAAGACCAGTGTCAGCCCCCCGAACGCCCGTCCCAACGTCCGCTCCCCGTCCAGAGTCAGCAGCGTCCCGAATCCCGCCGCCAGCACGATCCACAGCCAGACGAGCATCCCGCGTCCCGGGAGCACGAGGCTCGCTCCCGTGGTCGCCACCACCATGGCGAGGGTGGTTGCGACGTACGGCCAGTCGTTCCGGCGTACCCGACGGTCCGCCCTCTTGTTGAAGGCGTCGACGATCACCGTCCCCGCCAGCCCCAGCGGGAGGGCGTAGAGCCAGTAGCGACGCGACGCGGGATGGAGCGGCGGGATCACGAGCGTCGAGAGGAAGCCGAAGCAGACACCGGCCCACAAAGTGAGCCAGCGCCAGGCTCCCGAGGCGAGATCGGCGTTCGTCCGCCGCCGGATCGAGTGGAGTTCATCGAGGAGATCGGCGTGATCCATGCCGGCGACTTTGCATCACAAAGTGCCAGTTGTCAAGGAAACGCCGCTCGCAATGGGCCGAACCCGATCAGGGTGACGAGATCGTCACCGACTGGCTCCGGGTGGGCTCGGCGCAGCAGAACCAGGATTCCGTGAGGTGGGGACGGCCCGTCGTCACGGAGTCCGGCCGAACGACTTTCGCGACATCCCCTCCAGAGGCGGCGACGGCCTCACGCCACATCGCGACCAGCGTGTCCACCGGGTCGCGATCCGCTCCCATCTCCGCCCATTCGGCGAAGCGGCGCTGGAGTTCGTCCGATCTGGGATCGGCAGACGACCACCGATACGTCAGCAACTCTTCGTCGTAGCCGTCGATTACCGACGACACCTCCTCCAGTTGAAGCATCAGCGATCCCCTCGGAATGAGGAGCCGGATCGACATCTGTACCGGGTCGGTGGATCCCAGCAGGTCGTTCTCGGCGATGAACCGGAAGATGCCCACCACGTCGGCCGGGACGGTCCAGGGCACGAACGGCATCCACGAAGGCCGGATGTCGATCCCGAGGGACCGCGCCCTGGCGACCACCACCGCCATGTCGGCGGCCGTGTGCCCCTTGTCGAGCAGTTCCAATGTTCGGTCGTCCGTGGACTCGAACGCCGAAACGATGAACAGCGTGCCGGCCGCTGCCAGCCGCGGCAACAGGTCGTCGTGTCTCCTCAGATGCTCGACCTTGATCGTGAGGTCGTGTGTGAGTTCCGGATGGCGACGATGGACCTCCTCCAGAAGGTCGACCGAGTGGCGGGGGCCGTTGAGGAAGTCGGGATCCCCCCACGTGATGTGCTGGGCTCCCATCTCCGCCTGCCGGTCGATGTCCGCCAGCACCACGTCCGCACCGACGATTCGATAGCGTCCGTCGTAGACGGCCGGGATCGGGCAATGACGGCAGCGGTGACGACAGCCGTGCGAAGCCTCGACGTACCCAACCAGTCGTTCGTTGCCGTCGACGACCAGCCGGCCGTACGCCTCGAGTTCCGGCAGCCTCGAACGATCGGGGACGTGGAACACGCCGGTCGCCACCGACACTCGGGTCGTGTCGGTCGGAGCGCCAGCCGACGCCCAACCCACGAGGTCCGCCTCGTACTCGCCCACGAATCGCGCCGCCACGCCGGACGCCGATCCCTGCCCGGCATAGAGTCCGTACAGGGCCACGGGCATCTCCGGCACGATGCGGCGTACTTGTTCGACGACCTCGTTGGCCAGGCGGGTCGCGGTGTGCATCGGCACCGACACGGCCACGGCCTCCACGGACTCGAGGATCACCGGATCGAGTGCTCCGACCGCGGTGTCCGCCACCACCACGTCGTGGCCGGCCGCCCCGAGCGCCGCCGCAGGGGAAGCCAGGTGCAACGGCTGATGGCCGAGTTCGTAGGTGGAGACGAGCAGGATCCTCACGCCGTCGACTCTACGACGTGGCGACGCCCTACCTTGCGGATCGCATGCGCCGAAGCTCGATTCCATTCGAAGGATCCGTGATCACCCTCGAGAGCCACGGAGGTGAAGGGGCACCCGTGCTGGCGATCCACGGACTCGGCGGCTCGGCGGGCAACTGGTCCCTGGTGGCACCCCGGATCACACCGTTCGCCAACCTCACGGCCATCGACCTGCCCGGTCACGGTCGCTCCGGCCCTGCGCCACGCCACGACCTCGCAACCCATGCTCGCGCCGTGATCGACGTCATCGACCGAGTGGCGGGTCGGCCGGTGATGCTGCTCGGCAACTCGATGGGCGCGCTCGTGGCCGAACTCGTGGCATCGTCGAATCCCGCCATCGTGAGCAGCCTGGTGCTGCTCGCTCCGGCCACCCCTCGACCTCGTCTGATCGTTCCGTCGGCGCCGGCCATCGCCATGCGACTGGCGGCACAGTCGCTGCCGGGGCTGGGCAGACTCGTGACCCATCAGTATCTCCGTCGGCGCACACCCAGGCGCCAGATCGAGGAGACGATGCGTCTCGTCATGCACGATCCGGCGCGCCTTCCGCCGGCCGAACTGGAGCGATCCGTCGAGCTGGCCCGCCTGAGGCGGGAGATGCCGTGGGCCGAACGCGCCTTTGCCGAGTCGAGCGCCTCGGTCCGACGCATGCTCCTCCGAACCGGGCGGTTCCGACGGACGATCGCCTCGATCACCACCCCCACCACCGTCGTCTTCGGGAGCGAGGACCGGGTGGTCGATCCCGCCGCCGTCCGCTGGTTGGCGGAACTCAGACCCGACTGGCGTGTCGTCGAACTCGCCGACACGGGCCACACACCCATGTGGGAGCGGCCCGACGTCGTTGCGCACGAGGTGGCGCGTCGACTGCCCGGCCGTGCACCGTCCTGACCGACCTGCCCGAACTCCCCGAAGGAAGGGGGGACTCCGGGGAGTTCGGGCATGAATCCCGTCGGCGGGATCGGCGACGGGTTAAGCCGCCGGAGGCGTGATCACGCGGCTTGGGTAGGCTCCGCTCATGGACCCAGAGCCCAACCTCACCTACATCGACGGCTTCGTCCACCAACTCCACGACTCGGACCCCACCGAAACCCAGGAGTGGATCGACTCTCTCGACGCGGTCGTCTCCACCCAGGGGGAGGTGCGGGGACGGTTCCTCATGGCGAAGCTGCTCGAACGGGCCCACCAGCGGGCACTCGGGGTGCCCGGCTCGATCTCGACGCCGTACATCAACACCATTCCGGCCGAGGAAGAGCCCGACTACCCGGGGGACGAATGGCTCGAGAAGCGCATCCGGCGGTTCATCCGCTGGAACGCGGCAGTCATGGTCATCAAGGCGAACAACGAAGCCAAGGGGATCGGCGGGCATCTCTCGACCTTCGCCTCGTCCGCGCTCCTCTACGAGGTCGGATTCCACCACTTCTTCCGAGGCAAGGCTGACGGCACGCCCGGCGACGCCGTGTACATCCAGGGACATGCTGCACCCGGCATCTACGCCCGCGCCTTCCTGGAAGGGCGACTGGACGAGAGTCAACTCGACGGGTTCCGCACGGAGATCGGCGGCGGCGGCCTGTCGTCGTATCCGCACCCGCGGCTCATGCCCGAGTTCTGGGAGTACCCGACGGTTTCGATGGGACTGGGACCGATCAACTCGATCTATCAGGCACGGTTCAACAAGTATCTCCACAACCGGGGCCTGGACGACACGAGTGACAGCCGGGTCTGGTGTTTCGTGGGTGACGGCGAAGTCGACGAGCCCGAGACCCTCGGATCCATTTCCCTCGCCGCCAGGGAAGGGCTGGACAACCTCACCTGGGTGATCAACTGCAACCTGCAGCGCCTCGATGGCCCGGTGCGCGGAAACGGGAAGATCATCCAGGAGCTGGAGGCTTTCTTCCGGGGCGCCGGTTGGAACGTCATCAAGGTCATCTGGGGAGGGAACTGGGATCCTCTGCTCGACGCCGACCACGACGGTGCCCTCGTCGAGGTCATGAACAGCACGGTGGACGGCGAGTACCAGCGATACAAGGCCGAGAACGGCGCCTTCGTACGCGAGCACTTCTTCGGCAAGGATCCCCGGACCCTGGAAATGGTCGAGCACCTCAGCGATACCGAGATCTGGGATCTCCGCCGGGGTGGCCACGACGTGCGCAAGGTGTATGCCGCCTACCAGACGGCCACGTCGCTGACGGGAGCGCCCACGGTAATCCTCGCCAAGACGATCAAGGGGTGGACGCTCGGACCCGACGTCGAGGGGAGAAACGCCACGCACCAGATCAAGGAGTTGACGAACAAGCAGTTGCTCGAACTCCGCTCCCGGCTGCATCTGGAGGACGAGATTCCCGAGGATGCGCTCCAGGGCGACAACGATCCCCCCTACTTCCGTCCCGACTCGGGCACACCCGAGCACGATTATCTGATGGAGCGGCGCGCCCGGCTCAACGGCCCGCTGCCTTCTCGCACCCTGCAGGTCCGGGTTCCCCTCGATCTGCCCAAACCCGAGGTGTTCGCCGAGACGTACCAAGGCTCCGGGAAGGTCGAGGCATCGACCACCACCGCCTTCACTCGCATCCTCCGCAACATGGCGCGGGCAGAGGGCTTCGGACCGAAGGTCGTGCCGATCGTCCCCGACGAAGCCCGCACGTTCGGAATGGACTCGCTGTTCCGTGAACTCAAGATCTACTCCTCGAAGGGCCAGTTGTACGAGCCGGTCGACGCCGCGATGCTCCTCGCCTACATCGAGAGCAAGGACGGCCAGATCCTGGAAGAGGGGATCACCGAGGCCGGGTCCACCGCCTCATGGCTGGCGGCAGCCACCTCGTACGCCACGCGAGGCGTGCCCTTGGTGCCGTTCTACATCTACTACTCGATGTTCGGCTGGCAACGCGTCGGTGACCTCCTGTGGGCGGCGGCCGATGCGCGGGCACGCGGATTCCTGATCGGTGCCACCGCAGGACGGACCACCCTGCAAGGCGAGGGACTGCAGCATCAGGACGGCCACTCCCTGATCCTGTCCTCGGTCGTTCCGGTGTGCCGGGCCTACGACCCGGCGTTCGCGTACGAGATGGGCGTCATCATCGAGGACGGGATCCAGCGCATGTACGGGGACGGAGAGGACATCTACTACTACCTCACCGCCTACAACGAGAACTACGTGCAGCCCCCGAAGCCCGTCGACGTCGACGAAGGGATCATCGAGGGGATCTACCGCTGGGGGGCGGCACCGGATGGCGTGGGCGTCGACGCGGCAGTGCTCTTTTCGGGAACGGCGCACCTCGCCGCCCGGGAGGCGCAGCGCATGCTCGCCGACGACTTCGGCATCGGAGTCGAACTGTGGTCGGTCACCTCGTACAAGAACCTGCGGGAGGAGGCGATGGCGACCGAGCGATGGAACCTCCTCAATCCCGGCGAGGAGCCTCGCCAACCGAGGATCACCTCGATCCTCTCGGGCATCGACGGGCCGAAGATCGCCGTCACGGACTTCATGCGCATCGTTCCCGACCAGGTCGGCCGCTGGATTCCGGGCGACTACGTGATACTCGGCACCGACGGTTTCGGCCGTTCGGACACCCGCACAGCCCTCCGGCGATTCTTCGAGACCGACGCCCGGCACGTTGCCTTCGCGGTCCTCTCGGCACTGGCTCGGCGAGGGCGGATCGAGGTCGGAACGGTGCGGGAGGCGGCAGATCGACTCGGTATCGACCCGTCGACCGCACCCCCCTGGACCCGCTGACGACTTCGACTGGGTCGATCGACTCAGTCTGGCCCGACCGACCCGAAATCACTTGGTCCGAGCCGCAGCGGTGCCGATATCCAGAGGGTCCATGAAGGAGCGACCCGGATGGGGTCCCGCCCCCCACACCTCGAGGATCGGTGGCGCTCGCGGCGGATCTCCGCCGCCATCCTGCGCGCGCTGATCTTCCTCGTGCCGATTGCAGCCGGTTTCGGCGTCGGTGCGGGGGTGGCGCGGGCGCTCCCCGCCCCCGCAACCACCTACGAGATCGCCTTCTGGTGGGTGGCGATCGTGTCGGTCTCGAGCGTGACCGCCACCGCCGTCGACCGCGTCGCCAGACGGCTTCTCCCGCTGACCGTCCTGCTCCGTATGACGATGCTCTTCCCGGACGCCGCCCCTTCCCGACTGCGCACGGCGCGGCGCGCAGGCAACGTCACCGAACTCCGGCGCAGGATCGAGGCGGCCAGCCACGCCGGTGGTGACGTCGATCTGGCCGAGATGGCAGAGCTGATCCTCTCGCTCTCGACGGCTCTGTCCAACCACGACCGCAAGACGCGAGGGCACTCTGAACGCACGCGGGCGTACACAGACCTGATCGCCGAGGAGATGGAACTCCCGGAGCCCGACCGCGACCGCCTGCGGTGGGCGGCGTTGCTCCACGACGTGGGGAAGCTCGAGGTTCCCACCGAGATCCTCAACAAGGACTCGTCGCTCGACGAGGACGAGTGGGAACTGGTGAAGCAGCACCCGATCCACGGAATGCGTCTGGTGGCGCCGCTGATCCCGTGGCTCGGGGACTGGGCCAAGACGATCGAGCATCACCACGAGAGGTACGACGGGTCCGGGTACCCGCACGGCCTGGCGGGCTCCGACATCTCCCTCGGGGCGAGGATCGTGACCGTCGCCGATGCCTACGACGTGATGACCAGCGGGCGGTCCTATCAGTCCGCGATGTCGCCTGCTGCGGCCCGCGCTGAGATCGCATCGATGGCCGGGGTCCAGTTCGACCCGCAGGTGGCCCGCGCCCTGATGAACGTGTCGCTCGGCAAGTTGCGGTGGACCACCGGTCCGTTGGCTGCCCTCACCCAGATCCCGTTCGTACGCGGGCTGCCACAGGTGGGCCGCGACCTGGCGATGATCCTCACCACGTCCGCCGTTGTCACCTCCGGCTTCGTGAGCGGCGCCATCCCCACGCCTAGCGGTGTCAGCGTCACGCCGACCGAGATCATCGAGGTCGTGATCGCCGGAGGGGAACTCCGAGGTCGTCCGTTGCCACCGGGCACTCCGGACGATCTGCCGCTGGCGGCAGGAGTGACCCACAGCGACGAACCGAGCAACGACGAGAACACGTCTGCCGACACCGCCAGCGTCGGGGAGACCCCGCCCGCCACCACCTCGACAGCGCCGACCACCACCGTCACCACGACCACCATTCCCACCACGACGACCACGGCTCCCCCGTCGACCACCACGACCACGGTTCCCCCTGCCACCACGACCACGACCACGACCACGACCACGACCACCACTACCACCACCACGACACCGGCGACGGTGACGGCGAATCCCGACTCCGCGGCCGTGGGGACGAACGGCTCGGCGAACCTGTCCCTGGTGGCGAACGACAGCGGACCCATCGACACGTCGACCCTCGCCGTGTCGGATGCCACCGGCGGGACCGTGACCACGCTGGGCAGCTCCGGACGTGTCCGGTTCGACGCCGCCTCCGGGTTCAGCGGGACAGCCTCGTTCACCTACACCATCTGCGGAACCGACGGTTCGTGTTCCTCGGCGTCGGTGACGATCTCCGTCGGCTGACCCCCGAGCATCGGCCCCGAGGGAAGAAGGCGGCCCAAAGCCGGCTCAGCGCCGGCCGAACAGCCTCCTGATCCAGGCGATGAGGGACTCGAGAAAGAGCGAGAAGCCGCGGACATCGGCCGCCTTCACGTCGGCGGCAGCCTCGGGCGTCTCCGCCGAGAGCTTGCCCTCGACACAGGCGACGAAGTCCCCGATGAGCCGGTTGGACATCTCGCTGATCAGCCCCGTCCTCCCGAACTGGGCGGCGGCACCGGACAGCATGACGTCGGCCACGATGCTGACCTTCGTGCCCGGCTCGGCCTCGGTCAGCTGATACTCCACCTTGACCTGGCCGCGACTGCCCCCCCGTCGGTCGGCACCCTTGCCGTCGATGGTGCCGGAACGACTCGCCTCGTCCGGAGTCACCGTGGCTTCTCCCTCGAAGTTGGCGGCCATGGGGCCGAGCTTCACCGACACCTTTCCGGCATAGGTGTGATCACCGCGGTCCTCGGTGAGTTCTGCACCCGGCAGACAGTCGGCCACTGACGGCACGTCCTGGAAGAAACGCCACACGGTCTCGATCGGCTGGGACACCGTGAACTCGTTCTCGATCTTCATCTGGTCTCCGTCGTCATCGGTCTGCCGAGGGTAGACACGAGGTCAATCGGCGCGCAGCGCAGCTGGACCCTTGCGCAGGCGGAGCGGCCCGCCCGTCTTCCCGCGCATGACCGAGAGGACTTCCGACATGACCGACCAGGCGATTTCGACCGGCCCTTCGGCCCCGATGTCGAGTCCGGCCGGGCCGTACAGCCTGTCGAGATCGTGCCCGGTCACCGTGCAGCCACGGGCGGCCAGGTCGGCGAGCATCCGCTCGAGCCTCTCACCCGGCCCCAACGCACCGATGTAGGCGGCGTCGGTGCCGAGGAGCGACTCGAGCGCGTCCAGATCTCGCAGATAGTTGTGGGACATGAGGATCACCGCGGTCTTCGAGTCGGGCCGCACCGCTCGCGACAGCTCGCCGGGGACGGCATGGACCAGTTCGTGCGCCTCCGGGAAGCGTTCGGATGTGAGGAACTGCCTGCGGTCGTCGACCACCACGGTCCGGAACCCGAGTCGGGCGGCCTGCGCCACGACCGGCGCGGCGTCGTGTCCGGCCCCGAACACCACCAATCGCGGTGGCGCTCCGATGACCTCGAACAGGTGGGGTGAGTCCGCCACGGTCACTGCCCTGTGCCGTCCGACGTCGATCGCTTCCCGGGCGGCGCGTGTGACGGGGTCGTCCCCGGCGTCACCCGGCGTCACGATGAACCGGCCGGCCGGCCGGTCCACCGGGTGCACCAGGCAGAACGATTCACGAGAGTGCTGCCCGATGAGGTCGACGAGGGCCAGTGCCGATTCGGCCGGTTCGACCAGCAGATCGGTGGCTCCGTTGCAGCCCACTCCCCATCCCCAGATCGCCTCGTCGTCGGCGGTCAGGTCGAATTCGACACGCTCGGCGACCCCGGACTCGATCACCCGCACCGCCACCCGGCGCAGGTCGGCGTCCAGACAGCCGCCGGAGACCGTGCCCACCGACGTCCCGTCGAGTCCCACCAACTGACGAGCGGCCAGACCCCGGTAGGTCGAGCCGCGGACACCGACCACGGTGGCGAGCGCGAACGGGGTGCCGATCTCCGCCCACGACCGCACCGCGTCGAGTACCGGATCGTTCATGCTCGCACCCTATCCGGCCGAGTGTTCCGTGTCCCCCGCCAGGAGATCGAGTGCATGTGGGATGACGCCGAGGATCGCCTCGAGGTTCTCGGCGGCTCCCCTGGGCGATCCGGGCAAGTTGACCACCAGCGTCCGGCCGGCCGAACCGACGATGCCGCGTGACAGGGCGGCCATGGGGGTCGACTCGAGTCCCCGCACGATCATCAGCGTGGCCAAACCAGGCGCCTCGCGTTCGATCACCTGTCGGGTGGCCTCCGGCGTCACATCCCGGGGGCCGAACCCGGTGCCGCCGGTGGTGAGGACGAGCGCCACGCGGTCGATCAGGCCCCTGATGGTGCGCGAGATCAGGCCGGCGTCGTCGGGGATCACGAGGCGCTCCGCCACCTCGAATCCAGCCCGCCCCAGCATGTCGACCAGTGTCTCACCCGATACGTCCTCACGCGTTCCGGCGTTGACACCGTCGCTGACCGTCACGACCGCCGCGGTCGGCATCAGGGACGGAACGCCCACTGGAACCCGTCGTCCCACGGCGGGATCGCCAGTCCCGGTTCGAGTCCGTAGCGGGTGGCGAGGAACACCACGAAGAATCCGACGACGAGACCCCACGAGAGGGTTCGCTCCTCGGCGAGTTGTGGAGCCAGGAAGTGCTTGGTCTGGGGGGCGGCCAACAACGTGATGACCACGAACAGGCCGACGAAGGGTAGGGACGCGAGAAACCCGGTCTTCTGGTCGGGCACGAAGAACAGCATCGCCAGCAATGGTCCGGTGATGGCGGGGACCATCGCGATCGATGCCACGTACCGGAAGCGCTCCCGCGGTGTATTCACCTCGCTGAGGTGTCGACTGAAGCCGAGGAATGCCGGGGCGGCGGCCACTGCGATCAACACGAGTCCGAGACCTCCGGCTGTGGCGATGATCACGTCGAGCCCGTCCGGGAGGTCGATGGTCGCCAACGCCCGCGCCGTGTTGGACTCCTCGGAGAAGGGCACGGTCAGGATGTCCACGAAACCGGCTCGGAAACAGAAGAGCACCGTCCAGAGGACGGTGAGCTTCCCGACGCTGCGGTCCTTGGCTCCCGGATAGATGAGGAGGAAGAACACGCCGCCGAGGATGGCGGCGAGCGGGCCGCCGAGAAACGCGATGTCGCTGCCTGCCGATCCGTCTGCGCGGAAGTACGTCACGACATGGGTCAGCACCGGCTCCCTGCCGACGATGGCACCCCACACCGCGATTCCGAACTGTTCGATGATCCGGGCGAACACCACTCCGAGCGCGGCTGCCACGATCGAGTTGGCGAAGAACCCCCATGCCGTCCGAATCACTGTGGATCTGCGTTCGTCCGCGTTGGTCTGCGTGCTCACGACTTCCCCTCTTGCCAGGCGCAGGCGTCAAACAGCATATCGATCGAACGGCCGGCGTCTCGTACCATGTTGGAATGGGCACGCTGGAGCCCCACGAGTCGTTCGTGGAACGGATCATCCGCCGGGCGATCGAGCAGGGTGGTTTCGACGGCCTGCCGGGGGCGGGCAAACCGACCCCGGGCGCCGGCACCCCCGATGGCGAGGGGTGGTGGATCCGTCGCTGGGTGCAGCGCAACCGGGCGGAGGACGACGGTCGGTCCGATCCCCCACCGACGACGCCACCATCACCGTAAGCGTTTTCAGCGTCGTCCCGAGACGTGCTTCAGTAGGGTACGAACGAGGTTCGTTGGACCGAGCCTCCCTCACAGAACCTCGAGAGGAGAGAGAGCATG
>DATHWB010000367.1:0-9892 GCA_035460965.1 Acidimicrobiia bacterium | reverse complement strand
TCCCGCCCGGTGGTGGTGTAGGTCGGCCCGAGCGGACTGGTCCACCGGTGGTCGCCGTCGGGAAGGCGGGCATAGCTCCAGCCGGTGCGATGACGAGTCGTGTGATCGTGGCGACAGAGGGGAGCGAGGTTGCCGGGCTCGGTCGGTCCGCCCCAATGCCACGGCTCGGTGTGGTCGAGGTCGCACTCGGCGGCGGGCATCCGGCATCCGGGAGCAACGCAGGTCGGGTGCGTTGATCGGATGGCACGAGCCTGGTCGGCGATTGGCCGACGGCGGGTCACGCCGGTGGCGATCGGGGCTCCGGATCCGGGTCGAGTGACTGCCCACGTCCATGACCCGCCGTCGAGGTCGGTCGCCACCTGCCGGGCGATGTCAGACGCCACCGGTCCGTATCCGGCCAGGTCGCCGCAGCCGTCCATCAATCCGGCGAGTGTTTCGAGATCGACCGTCAGATGGACTTTCCCTAGTGGACCGACGTCGACGCCTGCCAGCAGGTCGGCGGCCACGTCGGCTCGCAGCTGGTCGGCGGTTCGCTGCTCGACTCCCGTCTTCAGCTCGCGGGCGAGGCGCCCGACTCGGTCGACGATGCCCTGGCCACTGACCGGGTCGAGTCCCGACAGCAAGATGGAAAGGGTGCCGTCCGGTTCGGCCCAGGACACGAATCGTCGCGCGGCGTGGGCGGTGCGGCGCTGTTCGATGTGGGACGCCGGATCGGTTTCGACACACGCCCGCCGGATTCGCTCGATCAGTTGGCCGGTCGTCCATCGATGCGCGTGTTGCAGCAGGGATTCCACGACCTGGCGGGCGTGGGCGACACCGAGATGGGCGGTGTACCGGGCGAAGACCGCAGCCCGCCTGCGGTCGATGCGACCCTCTGAGAGCGCCCGATAGACGGCTGGGATCCGGACGATGAGGTCGTCGGCGAGGGCGAGCTCGGATTCGGCGGCCCGTCGGGTCCAGCGGAGGGCGGCGCGCATTTCGAGGACCGCTCCGGCGTGTGAGTCGGCCATCTCCTCCAGGTCCAGTGCCGCGTAGGAGTCGGCGAGTGCGTGGACCCCCGCCAGTGTCCGGGCGGCACCGGCGGCGTTGACCCTTTCGGCAGCCGCCAGGTACCGGGCGCGGTCGGCGTCGGGGAGGGCCGTCGGGACGATTCGGGACAGGACCAGGGCGATGGCCCCGAGTGGCAGTGACTCCAGGCCGGTAGGGAGTGAGTCGTTCCACTCCTCGTCCGAGAGCTCGGCGTACGCCGCATCAGTCAGCTCGAGCACGAGTTCTTCTGGCCAGTCGGGGACGAAGGCTGCCTCGGAATCGAACATGTGTTCGATCCTATCAGATAGGTACGACGGATTCGACCCTCGCGATCACGCCGCGACGGGCGCGCAACCCGTCACTTCCGGATCGCAGTCCGTCACGACAGGGCTGTCGACGACCTCCACCGGGCGTCGTGTGACGCCGATCGCGATGGCCGCCAGCGTGATCCCGAAGCCGGCGAGTTGAGTGGCGGTGAGGGCCTGCCCGAGAGCGACCCATCCGACGGTGACGCCGGTGAGCGGCGCGGCGAGGCCCAGGAGGGGTGGCGCCGTCGAGGGGAGACGCTGGATGCCGGAGAACCAGAGGACGAAGGCCACGCCGGTGGCGGCCAGGCTGAGATACGCGAAGCCGGCGAACTCCCGGGGTGCGGGGGCCGGAGGGAGCCCTTCGACGAGCCAGGCCAGAGGTACCAGGACGGTGGCGCTCAGCGTCAGCTGCCATCCCGTGGCGGCGATGCGGTCGGCCGGGGCGGGGTAGTGCTTGGTGAGGACGACTGCGGCGGCGAACGAGAGAGTGGCTGCGACGGTGGCCACCACGCCGATGGCGTCGAACGCGGCGCCGGTGCGCCAGACCACCATGGCCGTGCCCAGTGCGGCGGCCAGACCCACTGCCGTGTCGCGCAGGGCGGGTCTCCGGCCGACGATCGCGAGCGTGAGCAGCGCGACGAACAGCGGCTGGAGTCCGCCACCGGCGCCCACGATCCCACCGGGCAGCCGGTAGGTCGCCACGATGAGTAGCGGGAAGAAGAGTCCGAAGTTGAAGAGGGCGATCGTGGCGTGCTGGCGCCACTCGCGCCCGCGCGGCCGCCATCTCGATCTGAGCCAGCCGACACCGATGAGGAGCAATCCTGCGGGGAGAACCCTCAGCGCGGCGAGTGTCAGCGGCCGGCCGGGTGGCAGGAACTCCGTCACGGTGACGTACGTGGTGCCCCAGGAGATCGGGGCGGCCACCGTTCCAAGGATGGTTTTGGGGGTCACATGTCCTTCCATGTCGAGTATCTTAATATGAAGATATACGACATGGAAGGGGTATCTCGTAGACTGGGAGGATGGCGCACGACGAGGACGTGGTCGATCGGATCGCCGCCCAGTGGAGGGCCGTTCGGTCCGACATCGACGTGACCCCGATGCTGGCCATCGGGCGGATCTCTCGGCTGTCCCGACTGATCGACCGCCGGCTGGCCGAGAACTTCGCGAGGCACGGCATCGAGAACTGGATGTACGACGTCCTCGCCACCCTGCGCCGCTCCGGTCCGCCGTATGAACTGGCTGCGGGTGATCTGGTGGGGCAGACGATGGTCACGACGGGTGCGATGACGAATCGGATCGACCGCCTCGAAGAGCGAGGTCTCGTCGAGCGTCGCGACGCCCCGGACGATCGTCGCAAGGTCGTCGTCCGTCTCACCCGGGCGGGGCTGGACCTGGTGGACGACGTGGTCGCGAGTCATCTCGCCACGGAAGGGGAGATCATGGCGGCGCTCTCTCCACGACAGCAGGAGGAACTCGTCAGGAGCCTGCGCAGGCTGCTCCTGGGCCTCGGCGATGTCCCCGGTCGGGGATGGTGACGCTCAGTGTCGCATTCGTTCGCCGGCCGGATCCAGCACGGGCTCGGTGAGGAGACGGGCGGGGCGCCGGTGCCCGATGATCTCGATCTCGAAGCCCTCGGTTCCCGGTCGGGCGAGGTCGGTGGGGACGTAGCCGAGAGCGAGTGAGACTCCGCTGAAGTGGGCGTACCCACCCGACGTGACCCAGCCGACCACCTGGCCGTCGTGCCAGATCGGTTCGTCGCCGATCACGTCGGCCGGCTCGTCCGGATCGGGTTCCACCGACAGGTACACCATGCGCCGCGCCGGCCCGCCCGCCGCCTGTTCGGCCTCGACGGCCCCCCGGCCGATGAAGTCGTGGTCGAACTTCAGATATCTGTCCATGCCCGCCTCGAGCGGCGTGTAGATGGGGCGGTACTCCCTGAACCACGTCCCGAACATCTTCTCGATGCGCATGGACATCAGCGCCCGGAACCCGAACAGCCGCATCCCGTACTGTTGGCCGGTCTCCCATAGGAGGTCGAACAGGACCCGCTGGTACTCCGGCGCCACCCAGATCTCGTAGCCGAGATCGCCGGTGTAGGTCATGCGTCCGACCCAGCAGGGGACCATGCCGAGGTCGATGTTCCGGAAACTCATGAACGGAAAATCGGCGGTCGCCAGCGATTCGACCGTCAGTCGCTGGAGCACATCGCGCGCCCTCGGGCCCGCCACCGACAGACCCACCATCGACAGGGCGAGGACCTCGAACCGGATCGGGCTGTCCTCGGGAAGGTGCGAGAGGAACCATCGGGAGTGATGGACCTCCGCAGCCTGCGACCCGAACAGGAAGAAGTCGTCCTCACCGACCCGTGCGACGGAGAACTCGCCGACGATCTTCCCCCCGGGATCGAGCATTGCGGTCAGGTTGATGCGTCCGATCGATGGCAGGCGGTTGGTGAACAGGGCTTGCAGCCATTCGGCCGTGCCCGCTCCGGACACCCGGTACTTGGCGAAGTTCGACGCTTCCGTGAGCCCGACCGCCTCCCGCACCGCCCGGCACTCCTCGGCGACCACGTCGAACGCATTCGAGCGCCGGAACGTGACATCCTCGACAGGCTCCAGCCCGGGCCGTTGGAACCACAGGGGATGTTCGAGGCCGAACCCGATCCCCCAGACCGCGTTGTGTTCGGTGAGCCGGTCGTAGATCGGGGTGGTGTGGAGCGGCCGGCCGGCCGGGAGCTCCTCGTTCGGGAACGTGATCCGGAATCGCCTGCGGTAGTTCTCCTGCGCTTTGGCGTTGGTGTAGGCGAGGGTGGCGTAATCGCCGAAGCGGGCGACGTCCATACCCCAGATGTCGTAGCCGGGATCGCCTTCCGTCATCCAGTTGGCCAGGGTCAGGCCGACGCCGCCGCCCTGGGAGAGGCCGGCCATCACCCCGCACGCCACCCAGTAGTTGCGGAGCCCGCGGATGGGGCCGACCAGAGGATTCCCGTCGGGGGCGAACGTGAACGGGCCGTTGACGACCGTCTTGATCCCGGCGTCTGCCATGGCCGGGAAGTGCTGGAAGGCGACGTCGAGTTCGGGAGAGATCCGGTCGAGGTCCGGGGGGAGGAGTTCCATGTCGAAGCTCCACGGGGTCTCGTGGGGCGACCACGGACGCGAGTCCTGCTCGTAGGTCCCCATGAGCATGCCCACGCCCTCTTGGCGGATGTAGATCTCCCCTGCGAAGTCCATGACCATCGGCATCTCGCGGCCGGTGGCGGCCATGTGTCGGGTCACCTCGTCCATCTCCTCGGTGACCAGGTAGTGATGTTGCATGGCGAGCACCGGGAGTTCGAGACCGACCATGCGTCCCACCTCCCTCGCCCACAGGCCTCCGGCGTTCACGACGTGTTCGGCATGGATCTCGCCCTTGTCGGTGATGACGGTCCAGGTGCCGTCCCTCCGCTGTTCGAGACCGCTCACCCAGGTGTGGCGGTGCACCTCGGCACCGGCCTGGCGGGCGCACACCGCGTAGGCGGTCGTGACGCCCGTCGGGTCGACGTGGCCCTCGACCGGGTCCCACATTGCGCCCACGAAGTACTGCGGATCGAACAGGGGAAAGAGGTCGTGTGCCTCGTCGACCGAGATCATCTCGAGTTCCATGCCCAGGTAGCGGCCGCGGGCCTCGGCCATGCGCAGCCAGTCCATCCGGTTGCGATCGGAGGCGAGGGTTAGGCCCCCTGGAAGGTGGATCGAACAGTCCTGCCCGGACTGGGCTTCGATCTCGCGGTACAGCTTGACGGTGTACTGCTGGAGTTGGGCGACGTTGGGGTCACCGTTGAGAGTGTGCATCCCACCAGCCGAATGCCAGGTGGATCCCGCCGCCAGTTCCTTGCGTTCGAGCAGGACGACGTCGTTCCAGCCGTTCTTCGTCAGGTGGTACAGCACCGAACACCCGACCACGCCCCCACCGATCACCACCACCTGGGCTGAGGTCTTCACTGCTTTCGTCCCTCCGTCGGATCGGCCGCCATCGTGCCACGCCCGACGGTCTCACGACGGAGCGAGGAGCCCGCGGACCGTGTCGTGGAGGTCGTTTCCGCCGAATGATCGCACCAGGCGTTAGCTTCCCGCCGAACTCAGAGAGCGAGGTGCGGTGGTGAGTGATCTGGTGATGTTGGCGGCGTGGGTGCTCCTCGCCGCCAACGTGATTTCGCTGGCGTACGAAGTCTGGCGAGCGACCGCCAAGAGCGGAACTTCCCGGCACGACTCGATGCGCGTCCTCCTGACCCAGGGGACGTTCATCTACGGCGTGGCGGCCGTGGTCCTCGTCCTCATGTTCCTGGGGACCGCCGGGTCGGCTTGGATCGGACTGGTGTTCGTGCTGATCTCGATCGCGGTGTCGGTCTTCTACTACAACCCCGTGGTGATGCCCGAGCGCGACCCCGGTCTGATCGACTGGGTCGAGGACCTCGTGTTCACGGGCTTGCTGTTCGTGGCCGCGGCGTTCCTGATCCTCGACGTGGCGGGCCGCACGCTGTCCTGAATTCTCACTCCCGGGCGCCCACGATCTCGTCGGGCGCCCGCCCGTCGATCAGGGCCCGTGCCCCTCCCGGCACCACCAGCGCGGACGACGTCGCCATCGCCACGGTCTTGCCTTCGGCGTTGGTGATGTCGCAGGAGGACACGCGCAGCCGGCTGCCAGAGTGGCGGATCTGACTGGTGGCCGTCAGGTCGCCGGAGTCGATGAGGGCAGGGCGGGTGTAACGGACGTTCAGGTCCAGGGGTGCGAAGAGGTCGCCGACGCCGAGGGTGGAGTAGACCGCGCCTCCCAAGGCGTGGTCGGCCAACCAGGCGAGCACACCTCCGTACACGGCGGGTCCACCGTTCGAGAACCAAGGTGACGAGGGAATGCGGGCGACCAGCGCGCCCGGGGCGACGCTCACCGGCTCGTATCCCATCAGGTGCCACACGGGGAACCGTCGGTCGGTCTTCATGGCCAGTCGCATGAGCTCGATCGGGGCCAGCTCGGAGATCTCGTCGGAGGTCCAGTACATGTCCGGCGGAGGATCCTCCCGCAGGTAGGGGTCGGGCGGATCGGACGGACCGGTGTCCGGGGGCGGATAGTCGGCGTCCGGATCCACAGGGACGTCGGTGATGAGGCACTTGGTGGTGCCGTGGGTGAGGAGGCGGCCGGTCTGGTCGGTGATCCGGATACTGGACAGACCCACCTGGCGTCCGAGGTGGATGGTCTCGGCCCGCCCGATCAGGTGGGTGGTCCCCTTGGTCGCCGGGCGCACGAACGACATGTTGATCTCCGACGTCGTGGAGACCCTCCCGGCAGGCAGCCCGGTCCACAGGGCGGTGGCCAGTGGCGCATCGGCGAAGAGGGCGAAGATGCCGGCTTCGATCAGGCCGTGGGAGTCCTCGAGCCAGCGGCTGATCGGCATCGAGTAGGACACGGTTCCGAGCCCCACGTCCGTTGCCCGGGAGCCGATGAGTCGCGACGGCGGCACGCCGGGAAACTCGCCCGAGATCAGGCGTCGCAGGGCCTCGAAACCGGGGTGTTGGAACACCCGCATGTCGCCGATCGCACCCCGGTACGGCTCATCGGTGACGTTGTGGGACGTCATCCGCCGGAAGCTAGTCCTCATCGCAGCCCGGGGCCGGAATGACGGGCCATCGGTAGGATCCCGGTGTGGCACAGCTGTCGGCTGCCGAACGGGTGAAGCTGCCCGACACCGCCTTCGCCTACATCGATTCGCACGGGAAGCGGCGGCTGCCGGTGCACGACGCCTCCCACGTGCGCAACGCCCTCGCCAGGTTCGGTCAGGTCGCCTTCGAATCGGAGCCGGCACGCCAGCAGGCCCGGCGGCGACTGCTGGCGGCGGCCAAGAAGCACGGGATCGTCCCCCTCGGATTCATCGACAGTCAACTGCGGACCGACCAGAGCCACGCCGCCGCCGGACGGGTCGTGATCGAGGCCGCCACGATCCGCACACCGCAGGAGCTCGAGGTGCAGCTTCGACGGGCGCTGGACGATCCGGGGCTGGCGGTGCTGACGTGGAACCGGGGCGACTGGCTCGACACCACCGGCAACCCCGTGGAGCTGCCTGCCGGCGGGACCGTCCTCGAGTCCCGGGGGGAACCCGCCGCCGCCCTCGTCACCGGCTCGGCCCTCTCCGGGCCCGACCTGGCCGACGCGGTACTGGCGGCGGTCCGCCTCGTCGTGGAGCGGCATCGGCTCGACACCGAGCCTTCGGGACTTCGACTCGATCCATCCCGGCTGCCCGCCGGGCCGGTCACGTTGCTGTTCACCGACATCGAGGGCTCGACCGAGTTGCTCACCCAACTCACCGACCGGTACGCCGACGTGTTGAAGAGGGTTCGTACCACCATCCGTCGGGAGGTGCGCCGCCACGGCGGGCATCAGATCGATGCGACAGGGGACGAGACCTTCTCCGTGTTCGCCGAGGCGAGCCAGGCGGTCCTGGCCGCGGCGGAGATCCAGCGCGATCTGCACGGCAGGCGGTGGCCTGAGGGTGTCGGCGTGCGGCTGCGGATGGGGCTCCACTCCGGCGAGCCCACACCGTCCGAGGAGGGATACGTGGGCCTGGCGGTCAACACGGCGGCCCGGGTGATGGGCGCCGCCCATGGACGGCAGATCCTCGTCACGCGTACGACCGCGGATGCGCTCGAGAAGACGATCGGGCTCGGTCTGCGCTCCCTCGGCGAGTATCGCCTGAAAGGTCTGGCAGGGAGTTTCGAGCTGCTGCAGGTGACGGGGGAGGGCCTGTTCGACGAGGCACCGCCGCCGAGGGTTCCGCGGAGCCGGTGACATCGCCGACGGGCGGTGCGCTGGATTATCTTCCATTGACAATCTATTGGGGCGATGCAAGAGTTCGCACGCGCCGAGGGGTGCCGACTGGTCGTTGGAACTCAGCCGACGGAGCAGTCGTTGGACGGAGGACTCGGACGGATCTGAGATCAGAGGGAGACCAGAATGACCCGACCAACCAAGCTGATGGTCCTGGTAGCCGTGCTCGGCCTCGTGCTGGCCGGTTGCGGCGGCGACACCGCCGAGACGACTACCACGACTGCGGCCCCGACGACGACCCAGGCAGGCGGTGGGGAGACCACCACCACCCAGGCCGAAGAGCCCCCCGTATCGGTGCGTGACACCTTCTCGATGACGATCGGCGAGGAGCCGCCGAGCCTCGACATCGTCACGACCAGCAGCGCCGCCACGATGCGCGTCCTCATGTACAACGTGCTGGAGACGATCGTGGAGGTCGACCCGGTGACCAAAGAGGTCACACCGGGTCTGGCCGAGTCCTGGGAGGTCTCCGACGATCAACTGACCTACACCTTCACCATCCGCGAAGGTGCCACCTTCTCTGACGGGACTCCGGTCCTGGCCTCGGACGTGGTCTTCTCGCTGGAGGCGAAGCGGTCGGAAGAAGCGATCGGCGCTCGTAGGAACGAGATGGCACCGGTCGACACCATCACCGCGATCGACGACCGCACGGTCGAGGTCGTTCTCAGCACGCCGAGCATCCGGTGGCTGCTGCTGATGGCCGAGATCGGCGGCGCCGTGTTCGCCGAGAGCTCGTACCCGGACATCGCTCTCAACCCGATCGGGTCGGGTCCGTTCATGATCGACTCGTGGGTGAGCGGCGACCGCATCACGCTCGTACCGAACCCGCACTGGAACGGCGAAGGTCCCTACCTGTCCCGTGTCGACATGCTGTTCATCGACGACCTGACGGCGTCGATCAACGCGCTGCTCAGCGGGCAGATCGACGCGATCTGGAACCTGCGCGGCCAGCGTGAGCGGATTCCCGAGCTGGAGGCTGCCGGCTTCACCGTGGACATCACTGCCACCCAGCAGCTCGCCCCGCTGGTCTTCAACGTCACCGAGGAGCCCTTCACGGACATCCGGGTGCGGCAGGCGGTTGCGCACGCCATCGACAAGCAGGGCATCATCGATGCCTTCGACGGTGGCTTCGCGGACGTGGTCCACTCGTGGGTGAGTCCGAACGACCCGTGGTGGGACGGCAACTTCAACCCGTATCCGTACGACCCAGACCGAGCTCGCGAGCTGCTGGCCGAGGCCGGCTACCCGGACGGACTGACCTTCGAGTTGAGCGTGATCTCGAACAACCCGTCCGGCGAGATCGGTGAACTCGTGGCCTTGATGCTGTCGCAGGTCGGTATCACCGCCGAACTCAAGTACATGGACGTGGCGGTCTTCCTCGACGAGGTGGCCGGCCAGGGCCGGCACGTCGCCGGCATCGTCCGCTCGGCGACCGACCTCGAGCGGTGGACCGGGCCGATGGGCTGGCATTCGTGGTGGGACAACGCCGAGTACGACGAGCTGGTGCTCGGGTCCGACTCTGCGCCGACGTTCGAAGAGTTCGTCGACATGCGCAGGCAGGCGACCTACATCTTCGGCGAAGAACTCCCGGCTGTGATCATCTCCGCCGGCCAGAACATGGCGGTGTTCCCGCCAGGACTCGAGGGGTGGATCTACCACAAGCGTGACACCCAGGAGAACGACGTCCGGCTGGCCCG
>DATHWB010000366.1:0-4638 GCA_035460965.1 Acidimicrobiia bacterium | reverse complement strand
CGCCTTGTGGAGGTTGACCGATGTCGAGTCGCAGGCGATCACGCTTCCCGGCGCAACACCGAGCAGCCCGGCGATGCGATCGCCGACCCGCCGCGGCAGATCCACCCAGCCATGCACGTTCCACGATCGAATCAGGTCGGTGCCCCACTGGACCCCGACGACCTCCTCGATGCGGGCGGGCACGTGTGCCGGCATCGCTCCCAGCGAGTTCCCGTCGAGGTACACGACGCCGGCGGGCAGGCTGAAGCGTGATCGGGCTCCGACCAACGGGTCCCCGGCGTCGAGTCGTTCACAGGCGGTGCGGTCGAGCACGGCTGCATTCTCACACGACACCGTCAGCGGGCGAACCAGTCCCCCGAGTCGATCCTCTCCTCCTCGGGGAGTGACTCCGGCAGCGCCGCCACCCACACCCAGGCAGGGAGCGGTCCGGCGGCGGTGACCGCCCGTGCCACGGTGCGTCGGTACTCGTCGCCCTCGTACGCGTCCAGCCGGTGCAGCGTGGCGTCCGACGCGAGTGTGACGATCTCACCGATCACGGACGAGGCGGGGTCGGGCACCGCGAACGGATACACCAGGTTCCGGCCGTAGAGGGCATGGGCCTCGAGGCGGGCCACGACCCGTTCAAGATTCCCCAACAGATGCTCGGCCGATCCGCCGCGTCGCAACGACCCGTAGACGAAGACGTGGTGCACGGTCCGAATTCCACCACACCGCCGATACCCTCTCCCGCCATGCCCGTCATCGGACTCTCGTGCTGGGAGCGCCCGCTGGACACGACCATCGCGTCCGGCGAGCGCCACCACATGCTGTCGTCGACCTACACCGCCGCCATCACCGCCGCCGGTGGAACGCCGCTGCTGCTTCCCTCTGTGGACCCGACTCACGCTCGCGCCGCAGTCGAGAGACTCGACGGCCTCGTCATCACCGGTGGAGGCGACATCGACCCCGCCCGCTACGGGGCAGAGAACACCGCCAGCATCGACATCGACCACGCTCGCGACGCCTGGGAGCTCGCCCTGCTCGAGGCAGCCCGGGACCTGTCCGTGCCGATGCTGGGCGTCTGCCGCGGTGTCCAGATCCTCAATGTCGGGCTGGGTGGCTCACTGCTCCAGCACGTGTGGGACAGCGATGCCCACGTGCACCTGTGGAACCCCGGCCGCACCCACCTGGCCACCGGTCACCACGATGTGAGACTGGCGGGGGTGCTGGCCGACATCTACGGCTCCGAGACCCACCACGTCAACAGCCTCCACCATCAGTCCCTGGACCGGCTGGGACTCGGCCTGGCGGTCGTCGCCACTGCTCCGGACGGGCGGATCGAAGCTGTGACCTCGACCGGCCCGTGGAAGGCGCTGGGGGTCCAATGGCACCCGGAGCGTCTCGATGGCGACGACCCGCTGTTCCGCTGGGTCGTCGCCGGTGCCGCCGAACGTCAGGCGGCGCGAGTCGAGAACACCAGGGAACCGTCCGATTCGGACACCGTGATCGTGTCGCCCTCCGAGTAGGTCCCGTCGAGCAGCTGCACCGCCAGTCGGTCGGCCAGTTCGCGCTGGATGACCCGCTTCAGCGGGCGAGCTCCGAAGGCTGGATCGAATCCCCACTCCGCCAGCAGATCCTTGGCCCCGCCATCGACCTCCAGGGTGATGTCGCGCTCGGCCATTCGGCCGATGATCCCCTGCAACTGGATGTCCACGATCGATCGGATCTGGGACGACTCCAACCGATCGAAGACGACGACGTCGTCGACCCTGTTGAGGAACTCGGGCCGGAAGTGGCCCCGAACCGCCTGCATGACACGCTCGGTGATCACCTCGTGTGGCATGTCGGTCTGGATGTGCTCGGACCCCAGGTTGGAGGTCATGATCAGGACGGCGTTGGTGAAGTCCACCGTGCGGCCGTGACCGTCGGTCAGTCGGCCGTCGTCGAGTACCTGGAGCAGTGCGTTGAACACGTCGGGATGGGCCTTCTCCACCTCGTCGAGCAGCACCACCGAATACGGCCGGCGGCGGATCGCCTCCGTGAGCTGTCCGCCTTCGTCGTACCCGACATAGCCGGGAGGAGCCCCGATCAGCCGACTGACGGAGTGCTTCTCCATGTACTCGGACATGTCGATGCGCACCATCGCCCGTTCGTCGTCGAAGAGGAACTCGGCGAGGGCGCGCGCCAGCTCGGTCTTCCCGACGCCGGTGGGGCCGAGGAAGAGGAACGATCCGATCGGACGGTGAGGGTCTCCCAGTCCGGCACGGTTGCGGCGTACCGCGTTGGCGACGGATTCCACCGCTCGGTCCTGCCCGACGACCCGCCGGTGCAAGTACGTCTCCAGGTGTACCAGCTTCTCCATCTCGCCCTGCATCAGCTTGGACACGGGAATGCCCGTCCACCGGGCCACGACCTCCGCCACGTCCTCCTCGGTGACCTCCTCGGACAGCATGCGGCCTTCCGCGTGCAGCTTCTCGAGTTGCTCCTGGGCAGCGACCAGGGACGACTCGAGCGCGGGTAGCCGCCCGTACCGCAACTCGGCCGCCGAGGTCAGGTCGCCGTTGCGCTCCGCTCGCTCCGCTTCCGCTCTCACCTGTTCGATCTCCTCCTTGGCGGCCTGGATCGTGGCAATCGACTGCTTCTCCAGGTGCCACCGAGCGGACAGCGCCTCGATCTCCTCGTCGAGGTCGGCGAGTTCCTCGCGCAGCGCCGTCAAGCGCTGCTCGGAGGCGGAGTCGGATTCCTTGGCGAGGGCGGCCTCCTCGATCTGCAGTTGGATCTGACGACGCCGGCGCTCGTCGATCTCCTCGGGCATCGAGTCGATCTCGATCCTCAGCCGGGACGCCGCCACGTCGATGATGTCGATCGCCTTGTCGGGCAGCTTGCGGGCGGGGATGTAGCGGTCCGAGAGGACCGCCGCCGCCAGCAGCGCGCCGTCGGTGATCCGGACCCCGTGGTGGACCTCGTAGCGCTCCTTGAGCCCCCGCAGGATCGCCACGGCATCCGTGACGGAAGGCTCGGAGACGAACACAGACTGGAACCGACGCTCGAGGGCGGCGTCCTTCTCGATGTGCTTGCGGAACTCGTCCAGGGTGGTGGCACCGATCATGCGCAGCTCTCCGCGGGCGAGCATCGGCTTGAGCATGTTGGAGGCGTCCATGGAACCCTCGGCGGCGCCCGCCCCGACCATGGTGTGGAGCTCGTCGATGAACGTGATCACCTCGCCCTCGGCATCGGTGATCTCGGTGAGCACTGCCTTGAGCCGCTCTTCGAACTCCCCGCGGTACTTGGCACCCGCCACCATCGATCCGAGATCGAGGGCGACGATCCGCTTCGACTTGAGGCCTTCCGGGACGTCTCCGTCGGCGATCCGCCGCGCCAGTCCCTCGACGACGGCCGTCTTGCCGACACCGGGCTCACCGATGAGGACCGGGTTGTTCTTGGTCCGTCTACTGAGCACCTGGATGACGCGACGGATCTCCTCGTCGCGGCCGATGACCGGATCGAGCTTGCCCTGGCGGGCGGCTTCGGTGAGGTCCCTGCCGTACTGCTCGAGGGCGTCGAACGTGGATTCCGGATCGTCCGAGCGGACACGCTGCGAGCCACGAATCTCCTTGAGAGCGGTCAGTAGACCGGGTAGATCCACCCCTTCGGCGCGGAGCAGGTCGGCGGTGGACCCGCTGTCGACGAGGGCGAGCATCAGGTGCTCGACGGAGACGAAGTCGTCCTTCATCTCTCGCCGACGCCCATCGGCAGCCTCGAGAACCCGGGAGAGCTCTGCGTCGAGTCCGGGCTCGGAGCCGCCGTAGGCGCGCGGCAGCCGATCGAGCTCGGTGGCGACGGCCGAGCGGAGGCGAGGAACCGACGCTCCCGCCGCCTGGATGAGCGGCAGCGCGATCCCGTCCGTCTGATCGAGCAGCGCGCCGAGCAGGTGCAGCGGCGTGACTGCCGGGTGGTTGCGTTGGGTTGCGCGCTGGGAAGCGGCGAGCAGCGCCGCGCGGCCCTTCTGCGTCAGCCGCTCGAGATCCATGTTCAATCCTTTCAGGCTCAGGGTTCAGTAAATCTAAGCCTCAGGATATCAAATCTATTCCCTCAGTTGCGTTCGACCGCGGCGGCGATTCGGCGAAGCAGGACCACGTCCTCCGGATCCGCCACCGGCTCGGTCTCCGGTCCCTTCATCCGGTTGTACGCCCTGACGACGAAGAACATCACCAGGCCAACGATGACGAAGTTGATGATCGCCTGGACGAACGCTCCGACCGAGCCGACCTGGAGACCGGTGTCAGGGTCGACCGGCCCGAACGTCCACATCGCCTCCAGACCGGACAGGTCGAACACGGTGGCGATGAGGGGACTGACGATCCTCGTGGTGAAGGCGTCGACGACCGTGGCGAATGCGACACCGAGCACGAACGCCACCGCGATGTCGATCAGGTTGCCCCGATTGATGAACTCCTTGAACTCCTTGATCATCGAGGCGTGCTCCTTCTCTCGACGGCGATGTAATCCGAAGATACCGCCGCGCCCCTGCCCGATGCCTCCCAGGACCGCGCCTCGCCTGACGTCCGATGATCGACCAACAGCGTCCCTTTCTCGCCACGATCGAGCAGTCCCAGGACGGGGACCGGATTCGGGTCGACATCACGATCGGCTTCGCCG
>DATHWB010000365.1:0-12460 GCA_035460965.1 Acidimicrobiia bacterium | reverse complement strand
TACCTCGGCGTCCATCACGATGCCGCGCTGGACCTCGAAGAGGAGGAGCAGCGGCTGGCGGAGGCGCGGGAGGTCGAGGACGAATGAGCGAGCCGACGCCTCTGATCGAGATAGTCGACGTCGTCGCCGGTTACGTCCCGGGCGTCAACATCCTCAACGGGGTCGACCTCGTGCTGGCGCCGGGTGAACTGGTCGGCATCATCGGACCCAACGGCGCCGGCAAGTCGACGATGCTGAAGGCGCTCTTCGGGTTGATCCCGGTGACGGAAGGGCAGGTTCGGTACAAGGGCGAAGACATCTCCGACCGGCCCGCTCACGAACTGGTGGAACGCGGCATCGGCTACGTACCGCAGACCAACAACGTGTTCCAGTCGTTGACCGTCGAGGAGAACCTCGAGATGGGGCTCTATCTGCGACCGAAGAAGACCAAGGAGCGGATGAGCTACGTGCTCGACATGTTCCCGCGACTCGCCGAGCGGACCCGTCAGCGGGCGGGATCGCTCTCCGGTGGCGAGCGGCAGATGCTGGCGATGGGGCGGGCGCTGATGATGGAACCCGAGGTGCTGTTGCTCGACGAACCGTCAGCCGGTCTGTCGCCCGCCCTGCAGGACGAGGCATTCATCCGCACCAAGCAGATCAACCGCACCGGAGTGGGCGTGATCATGGTCGAGCAGAACGCTCGCCGCTGCCTGCAGATCTGCGACCGGGGTTACGTGCTCGACCAGGGTCGAAATGCGTACACGGACACCGGCTCCAACCTGTTGCGCGACCCCAAGGTCATCGAGCTCTACCTCGGCACCCTGGCCAAGGTCGACTGAACGACTAGCTGCGCGGGACGTATCGCGGTCGACCGTCGTTGGCATCCTTCACTCCGTGCTGGCATTGCGGCACTGAGATGAATGCTCGGATCAGCTCCGGATCCCCGTAATCGGCCATCTCGGGTTTGGCGACGTCGATCACCTTCTCGAACACGACGAAGATGTGCGACACGACCTGATGGTATCCGGTGAGTCCGTCGGAGTGGAAGGTGTCCACCGTGCGGTCGAGATCGTCGATGATCGCGTGCGCCGAGAACAGCCCGTTGCGGATGTCCTCTCGAAGCCGGTCGACGTAGGGTCCGGACCGGAGCGAGGCGATGTCTTCCTCCAGGCCCTGGTTGCGGAGGCGGGCGCGTGCCAGGGCGTCGCGGTAGAGGGTGAGGCGTTCGCTTTCGTCGGGCTCGATCCGACTGGCGGCGGACATGGCGTTCATGATCCCGCCCAGGTCGAGCTGCCAGTTCCACAGTACGGGGCAGAGATCCTGCGCGACCTGCACGAGAGCGGGGTCCGGGGCCACCTCGACCTCCTCGGGCGCACACGACGCCAGACCGATCACCACGACGAGAGCGAGCCGGCGGCCGCGCATGAGCCGAGCGTACCCGTCCATGGACGCGTCGAGGGCCGGCCCATGACGGGCCGGCCCTCGATCATCGACTTGGGTCTGCGCTCAGGAGGCGAAGACGTACTCGTCGAGGTCGCGGTTGGGAGTCGCCCCACCGTCGTAGGTGCGGATACCGAAGCTGGCCGCAGCCGGCTCTCCGGCGTCCGTGAACTCGTACGGTCCACCGATGCCGTCGTAGTCGATGTCCACGCCGTCGTCGATGAGCGCGATGCACTCGGCGAAGCTCGTGCACTTCGTTCCGTCCTTGGTGACGCCGACGATCTCGTTCTTGAACACGTTCGGATCGTCCGTGCCGGCGATCGCCACGGCCAGGGCCGTGATGATGATCGCGTCGTAGGTTTCGGCTCCGTAGGCGTAGACGCCACCGACGCCGCCTTCGTACGCGCCATCGAGACGGTCCGTGAAGGCCGTGATGGCTCCGAGGTCCACGGACGGCTCGGTACCACGCAGACCGGCGATGATCGACGGGTCGGACATCTCGGCACCGATGCCGCCGATGTTCCCGTCCACGCCCCACACGTTCTTGGCGTTCGGGCCGATTCCACGCTCGTGCATGGTGGTGAGGATGTTGGCGGACTCGGCGAACCCGATCACCAGGATGGCGTCGGGGTCGGCATCGACGATCGAGTCGACCTCGGCGTCGAAGTTCTCCGTGTCGACCGCGTAGGCGGTGAACACCGGAATGGTGCCGCCGGCCGCCTCGAAGTTCTCACGGAACGAATCGGCCAGACCCTGACCGTACGACTCCTGTCGGTACAGCACTGCGGCCGTCTCGTTGCCCTGCGCCAGAATCTGGTCTGCGAGGACCTTGCCCTGCAGCAGGTCGGATGGAGCGGTACGGAAGTACAGGTTGTTGTCGTCGTAGGTCGTGAACGTCGGCGAGGTGTTCGCGGGCGAGAACATGACCACGTCGTTGCCGACGATCTTGTCGATGACGAGCAGCGACACCGCGGACGAGGCGGCGCCGACGATGACGTCGACGTTGTTCGCCAGCAATCGGTCGACTTCGGGGTTGGCGATGTCCTGGTTGGTGTCGCCCGAGTCTCCCTCGACCAGGACGACGTCCTCGCCAAGGACGCCGCCGGCTTCGTTGATGTCCTGGACTGCCAGCCGGGCGCCTGCGACCTCGGGCGGCCCGAGGAATGCCAGGTCACCGGTCACCGGAAGCAGCGTGCCTACTGTCAGAACACCGTCTCCCTCGCCCTCGGCCGCATCGTCGCCGCCACAGGCAGCGAGGACCATTCCGAGAATCGAGATGACGGCTACCGACCGCAACCATTTGGTGGTGCGCATCAGTTTCCTTCCTCCTTGTTGGAAATGCCCCAGCGGGGCAGCGGGACAACGATAGGCGGATTCTCCGGCGGTTTCACAAGCAAGACGGGTCGATCCGCGGGCCTCAATCGGGTGGAGTCACCGGCATCCACAACAGTCTGAGGGGTTCCACCCGCACGTCGGAACGCTCGAGTGGAATGACCATCTCCTCGACCGTTTCGGCCGCGGCTTCCCACTTGCCGGTGATCTCTGTCACGTCCCTGGCCAGATCCGTCTCCAGATCGACGAGTTGCCGCTCCTCCATCGTCAGGCGGTCGGCGGCGGTGTCGAGTCGTTCTTCGGCGCGCCTGGTCTGGCTCCGGCGATTGGCCGCTTGCCGCAGCCCGGTGGAACTCCTGCGGCCGCCGAGGATGGCACCCAACAGATCCCCGGCTCCGGACAACAACTCGCCCTGGCGACGCGACCCGACGTCGGCCTCGAGCTCGCGGACGCGATGTTCTGCCTTGCGGATGGAGTCTTGAGCGGACCGTATCCGTGTCCGATACTTGTCCCTCAGGGAGGCGATGTCGGCATCGGCACGCGTCGCCGCCTCGATCCGGCAACGGGCCGCGAACTCGTCTCGTTCCTCCCCCACCCTGGAGTACAGCTTGAGCTCGGGATTCTTGAAGATCGACACGGTCCGCTCGCGGGCGATGCGATCGGCGAGGGACGACGACAGCGACCGCCAGAACGAAGCGGTGTCGATGGCTGCCGGGGCGGGGCCGTAGCTCGTTCCCTCCGGCGCCGAGGCCAGGAAGTCGCGGTCGTCGTGATCGACAGGCACCACGTTCGTGGCACTTGCGTCGAGCGGGTGGATCACCGCCTCGTACTCCTCGTCGTGTTCGACTCCGGCGTGGTGGTCGTCGTAGAGCAGATGAACCCGTGCCACCGCGGTCGCAACCAGGTGGCGGGAGTCCCGAGCACCCCCGACGTCCTCGATCCACGGTGTCGAAGGCGCCGCCCACACGGTCTCGATTCCCGATGCCACCGGAGGTGGAATCGCGGCGCCCCCGGATGTCAGGGGCGGAGCGGGGCTCGACGACGCTGGTGCCGATCGGGTTCCTGCCAGGCGGCCGACCTGGTCTCGGGTGAGTGGTCCTGCCAGGTACGACATCACCCACCTGGTGGTGAACACAGCCGGTTCGCTCTTCTTCGTCGAGTGCAACACGAATGCGCGCTTGCCGAGACCACCGACGAGGGTGCTCAGCGAGGCGGTGTCGACCACCCCCGTTGCCGATGCCAGTCCCTCCAGGATCCGCGCCTTGTCGCGCTCGGTCTGCAGCCGTCCGATCATCCACGTTCCGGCATTCGACATCGCCTTGTAGTCGAGGTCGATCGGGTTCTGGGTGGACAGGACCATTCCCACGCCATACGCCCGCGCCTGTTTGAGGATGGTGAGGATCGGCTTCTTGGACGGCGGCTCCGCGGTGGGTGGGGCGTACCCGAATACCTCGTCCATGTACACCAGTGCCCGCAGCGCCCCGGTTCCCTGCTGACGCCGCATCCACGTCACCATCTTCGAGAGGATCAGCGTGACGACGAACTGGCGCTCCTGGTCCGAGAGGTGTGCCAGGTAGACGACCGCCGCGCGAGTCCGGCCTTCACCATGGAGGAGTGTCTCGATGTCGAGTGGCTCGCCCTGGATCCAGGCGCGGAACGAGGGGGAGGCGATGAGACCGTTGAGCTTCATGGCCAGCGCCGTTCGATCCTTGCGAGGAAAGAACACGTCGATGTCGAACACTCCCAGTGTTCGCATCGGGGGCTCGACCACCGAAGTGATGAGTTCGGTCAGGTCGAGGCCTCTTCCCGCCGACCAGGCGTGTTCGATGATCGTCGCCAACAGGATGTGTTCCGGTGAGGCGACCGGATCTGCCGAGATTCCCGCCAGGGTGAGGAGCGACGACACGAATCCCTCGATCTCGTCGTGGAGGAGTTCCTCGTTGCCTGCCCACGCGATCTCCGGGGCGCGAAGGCTCCCGACGATGTCTATGGGGACTCCGGCGGACGAACCGGGCGTGTAGATCGTGACGTCCGCCGCATCGGCGAGGGCCCGCATGCGATCCGGGCCGATCCCC
Source organism: Acidimicrobiia bacterium (assembly GCA_035460965.1). Classification (GTDB taxonomy): domain Bacteria; phylum Actinomycetota; class Acidimicrobiia; order Spongiisociales; family ZC4RG35; genus DATHWB01. Next base: position 7,634 of record DATHWB010000365.1, on the reverse strand, counting down.
CATCCGGCCAGCCCCTCGGCCCAGTCGGCCGCCGTCTCGGCCGCGACGTCGTCCGGGTCGCGTCCCTGCCGGACGGCCGCCGCCTCGTCGACCCACGGACGGAAGTCGGCGGGCCGGAGGTCAGGAAAATTGAGGGCGAGGTTGGTCATGTCGCCCTTGGGATCGAGGATCAGGCACGGAATCCCCTCGAGCAGGGCCTCCTCGATGAGAGCCACGCCGAGTCCCGTCTTGCCGGACCCGGTCATGCCGACGATTACCCCGTGGGTGGTCAGGTCGGACGGCTCGTAGGCGAGCGGTTCGCCGGTGCGTTCCCCGGTCTCTGGGTCGAGTAGCCCGCCCAGTTCGAAGGTTCCGTCGCGCATGGCGGCCGATCGTACCGGGCGGTCCGACGGCGGGTTCTCCTACCATCGACCCATGTCCGACATGCGCGACCGGGGTCCCAACGACTGGTTGATCGACGAGATGCGCGCTCGCTGGCTCGTCGACCCGGATTCGGTCAGCGAGTCCTGGGCCGCCTACTTCCAGAGTCCCGCCGCCGCTCCCGACGGCGGCACCGTCCCTCTCCCTTCCCCGGACACCGGCGATGAGAAAGCCTCAGTCGCCACCGGTGCCGCGACGGTGCCTCCGGCGAGTGCTCCCGAGAAGGAGCCGGAGGTGCCGACAGGCGGTGAGCCGCCCGAGGACTCCACGCCGCTGCGCGGGATCACGGCCACGATCGCCCGCCGAATGGACGAGTCGCTGGCCGTGCCGACGGCGACATCGTTCCGGGACGTCCCCGCCAAGTTGCTCGAAGTGAACCGGCTCATCCTCAACAACCAGCTCCGTCGGCGCACCTCGGGCGGAAAAGTCAGCTTCACCCACCTGATCGGCTACGCGGTGGTGCGCGCCCTGCGGGAGCGCCCGGAGTTGAGCGTCTCGTACGCGGAGTACGACGGTCAGCCGCACGTCGTGCAGCACGCCCACGTCAACTTCGGCCTGGCCATCGACATCGAGCGAGGCTCGGGAGAGCGGGTGTTGCTGGTTCCGAACATCAAGGCTGCCGAACAGATGGACTTCAAGACGTTCTGGGTGGCATACGAGGATCTGGTTGCTCGCACCCGCAACAACAAGTTGTCTCCCGACGACTTCGCAGGCACGACGGCAACCCTGACGAACCCGGGGACCATCGGCACGGTCCAATCCGTCCCGAGACTCATGGCGGGCCAGGGTCTGATCGTCGGCGTCGGGGCGATCTCCCATCCCCCCGAATACGAAGCGGCGGACCCGCGCTATCTCGCCCGCCACGGCATCGGGCGGACCATCACGTTGACCTCGACCTACGACCATCGTGTCATCCAGGGTGCCCAGAGCGGCGAGTTCCTCCGCCGCATCCACCAGTTGCTGCTCGGTGAGGACGAGTTCTACGACCGGATCTTCGAGGCCCTCGACATCCCGTACACCCCGGCGCGGTGGGCGGTCGACGACAACCCGCCGCAGGGATCCTCGGAGTGGTCGGAGAAGCAGGCCAAGGTCTTCCAGCTCATCAACGCATATCGGGTGCGGGGCCACCTGATCGCCGATCTCGATCCGCTTCGGCAGAAGAAGCCGACGATGTACAAGGAACTCGACCCGCTCCACTACGGGCTCACGATCTGGGACCTGGATCGGGACTTCGCCACCGGCGGCATCGGAGGAAGGCCGGTCATGCAGCTCGGCCAGATCCTGTCTGTGGTGCGCAACGCCTACTGCCGGACCGTGGGCATCGAGTACATGCACATGCAGGAGACCGATCAGAAGCGTTGGCTCCAAGAGCGGATGGAAGGGGTGGCCCCGTCGGTCGAGAAGGCGGAGAAGCTCCGCATACTCCGCAAACTCGAGCAGGCCGAGGGTTTCGAGAAGTTCCTCCACACGAAGTTCGTCGGCCAGAAGCGTTTCGGGCTGGAAGGCGCCGAGAGCCTCATTCCGATGATCGACGCCCTCCTCGGTGCCGCATCCGCCGACGGGATGGAGGAAGCGGTCTTCGGGATGGCTCACCGGGGACGCCTCAACGTCCTCGTGAACGTGATCGGGAAGAGCTACGAGCGGGTCTTCCGCGAGTTCGAAGGCGAACTCGACCCCGAGTCCTACGCCGACTCGGGGGACGTGAAATACCACCTCGGCGCCAGCGGGAAGTACGACACCGAACATGGCTCGATCGAGGTCGAGGTGGTGGCGAACCCCAGCCATCTCGAGGCCGTCGATCCGGTGTTGGAAGGTGTCGTTCGGGCCAAACAGGAGCGTATCGGCAAGGACGGCCACGAGCGCGTGCTTCCCCTCCTCATCCACGGCGACGCCGCTTTCGCCGGTCAGGGAGTCGTCGTCGAGACGCTCAACCTGTCGCAACTCCGGGGGTACCGGACGGGTGGGACCGTCCACATCATCGTCAACAACCAGGTCGGTTTCACGACCTCCACCCTGGACGCACGATCCAGCTTCTATGCCACCGACGTCGCCAAGACCGTCGCCGCCCCGATCATCCACGTCAACGGTGACGACCCGGAGGCGGTGGTGCGGGTGGCTCGCCTGGCTTTCGCCTTTCGGCAGGCGTTCCACAAGGACGTGGTCATCGACATGATCTGTTACCGGCGGCGCGGTCACAACGAAGGCGACGAGCCTTCTTACACGCAGCCGGTGATGTACAAGCTGATCGACGCCCACCGCTCGGTTCGCAACCTCTACATGGAGCGGCTCGTGGCGTCGGGCGAGATCACCGACGAGGAAGCGCAGGGCCTGGTCGAGGAGTTCCAGGCCGAACTCGATCACGCCTTCCGCGCCTCCCGCGACAAGGGGCCCACCTCGAGCGGTCCCCGTCCGACGGTCGAACCGGTGACCGACCCTGTCTCGTCGGTGCCGATGGACGAACTCGCCGAGATCCTCGACTATCTGACGACTCCACCGGAGGGACACGTCGTTCACCCGAAGCTGGAGCGGATGCTGGCGGAGCGGCGGCGCGCCCTCGAACTGGACCTCATCGACTGGGGAACCGCCGAGGCACTGGCCTTCGGGTCACTGGCTCGGGAGGGCGTCCCGATCCGGCTCGCCGGGGAGGATTCGCGTCGCGGCACGTTCAGCCACCGTCACGCAGAGCTCACGGACTACGAGACGGGAGTCGGCTGGACACCTCTCCAGACACTGACCGAAGGGTCGACCAGGGTTCGCATCGTCGACTCACTGCTGAGCGAGTTCGCAGCCGTCGGGTTCGAGTACGGCTACTCCATCGAGTGGCCGCAGGCGCTGGTGATGTGGGAGGCGCAGTTCGGAGACTTCGCCAACGGTGCTCAGGTGATCATCGACCAGTTCATCGCCTCGGGGGAAGCCAAGTGGGGAGAGCGCACATCGCTGACCTTGCTGCTCCCGCACGGGTACGAGGGGCAGGGTCCTGAGCACTCGTCCGCCCGGATCGAGCGCTTCCTGAACCTGTGTGCCCACGACAACATGCGGGTCGTGGTGCCGGCGACGAGTGGCCAGTACTTCCACCTCCTGCGCCGCCAGGCCCTGTTGAGGCCGCGCAAGCCGCTCGTGGTGTTCACGCCGAAGTCACTGCTCCGGACGCGGGCCTCGTTCGGTACTGCGGCCGACCTCACCACCGGCGGCTTCGACCCCGTGGTGCAGGATCCCGCCGCGCAGTCGGGAGCACGACGACTCGTCCTCTGCACCGGCAAGGTGTATCACGACCTGATCGCCCACCGCGAGTCCCGCGGCCTGGAGGGAGTGGCGATCGTTCGCCTGCCACAGCTCTTCCCGCTCCCCGAGTCCGAATTGGCGGAGGTCGCCGCCGCCCACCCCTCCGCGGAGCTGGTGTGGTGTCAGGAGGAACCCGAGAACATGGGTGCGTACGGCTTCCTCTGGCACGAACTGCGGCGGATCTTCGGGCGCGAGCCCCGTTACGCCGGCCGCGGTCCCGCTGCCAGCCCGGCAACGGGTTCGGCCGTGCGCCACGCCGCCGAGCAGGCGGAACTCGTTTCCGACGCCCTGGAGTGACGGTTCACACCTCGGGTGGCGGCGCGTATGTCGCCGAGGTGATCTCTCCCTGCTCGATCGCCAGGGTCCAGATCGATCCCTTCTTGACATCGAAGACACCGTCGGGGCTGTAGACCGGCACTCCCGATCCCTGGAGGCGCCTCAGCACCCCCGGTATCACGTCGCCGTGGCTGCACGCCACGACGTGGCTGCCGCCCACGCTGCGGAGCCAGGCCAGGGTGGTGCCCTCGGCAGCTCCTTCGGCGAGGTGCGGCGAGTCCTCGATGGCCAGCCCGACGCGGGCGGCGAGTGGCTCCACCGTCTGGCGGCAGCGCAAGTAGGGGGACGAGTAGATGGCGTCGACGTCGTGCGGAGCGATCGCAACGGCGAGTGCCTCCGCTTGGCGGTGTCCCTTCTTCGTCAGGGGACGTTCGGTGTCGTCCCCCTCCCAGGCCATGCGGTCGCCGGCGGCGGCATGCCTGATGAGCCACACCGTGCCCATCGACATCAGGTGGGGGAGGTCCGACGCGACCAGCGTGTGGTCGTGGTCGTAGGAGAGGATCTCAGAGGCCTCAGCAGGGGTGAGCCACCGGATCTCGTCCACCTCGTCGTTCGGGGTGAAGTCGCGTTCGTGGCGGTGACGCATCGCGAAGTAGCGGACGATCTTCCGGCGTCCGGAGGGCAGCCGGTACTCGACCTGGGCCAGCGGAGCGATGACCTGAGCGTGGACGCCGGTCTCCTCCTCCACCTCGCGAGCAGCGGTCTCCTCGGGGTGTTCCCCGGGATCCGATTTGCCCTTCGGGATCGACCAGTCGTCGTACCGGGGTCGATGCGCGACGAGCACGCGCAGGGTGCCGTCCGGATCGGGACGGATCACGAGTCCGCCCGCTGCCACGATGGGAACGTCCTTCACGTCTGCCGGAGGGCGCCTGTGGAGGGTTCGAAGAGCGAGCCGGGGGCGGACGGTGCGTCGGCGTCGCTCAGGTCGATGCTCACCGCGCCGCATCGGGTGCATACGTACCGCACCATCCCGGCGCCGATCGCCTGCTGCGGACCGTAGGCGTGTCGCCCCCGGCACGGACCAGGCGGTGATGACACTCGACGTCGGCGGGAGGAGCGGTGACGCGCCATTAGGTGTCCCAGGCTATCGCCCGGAGGCGGCGATCCGTTCGATCATCCGGTCGAGTTCCACGATCGCATCGGCGGCGTCTCGGACGACCCGTACGAATCCGGCGCCCGTCGGAAGCGTCGTCTCGGCCGCTTCGAGGAGAACCTGCCAGCCACGTCCGACCGCGACGACGGGCATGGGGTGGGCGCCGCGGGCGCCGGCGACGAAGGCGGCGTTCCAGGCAACGACCAACTCGGCGAACGTTCCGATACTTCCCGGGAGGGCGACGGCGGCATCCGACATCTCGACCAGGCGGGCGATGCGATGCGAGATCGTGTCCTCGGTGATCTCGGTGTGTACGTGCCGGTTTGGCCCCTTCCGACCGGGGAAGATCAGGGGAGCGGTGACGCCGGTGACGCGGCCTCCGGCACGGGCGGCTCCTTCCGACACGGCTTCCATCGTCCCCCCGTAGCCCCCGGTGGCAACGGCCCAACCTCGCCTGGCTATGGCGTCGCCGACCAGTACGGCCTGATCCCACTCGGTGCTGTCCGGCGGCGTGGTGGAGGATCCGAACACGGCGATCGTGATCATCGTGCACACATCTCCAGCACGGCATCCCGGATCACGTGACGCTCCCGGTCGAAGAGTGCGTTGTGCATCGAGTGCTCCAGCCACAGGAGCCGGGTGGGACCTCCGAGTGCGGCGCGAAGGCGAGGGCCGCTGCGCGGGTGGGTGGTTTCGTCGGTCTTCGACTGGATCACCAGGCTCGGAATGCGAACGTCGCCGGCGCCGCGGAGCGCCTGCCGCGAGAGTGCGAAGAGCTCCGCGGCGGCGGTGAGCGGGAAGCCCTCGGTGTGGATCCAGTGCGGGGCGACGTCCGGGTCGAGGTCGGGGGCAGGTTCGGGCGGTGGGACGAAGTCGGGGTACCGCAGCCGGAGCAGCCGGGCGAAGCGAATCCTCCGATCGCGGAACACGATCGGGGCGTTGATGGTGGTGAGTGTCGCCACTCGTTCCGTCGTGGCGGTGAGGATCGCCAGCAGCCCGCCCATGGAGAGGCCGATCAGGTGGACGCGCCGGTGATCGCCCACCTCGCGCACCGCATCCCGAGTCGTCTCGATCCAGTCGGTTCGCCGGGCGCCGCGCAGCCCTTCCAGGGTCGTGCCGTGTCCCGGCAGCAAGGGTGCGTTGACGGTGAACCCAAGTTCGGCCAACTCCCGCCCGAGCGGTCGAAAGTGCGCCGGATTCCCCGTGAATCCGTGGATCAGGACGAACGCCTCGCCGTTGCGCCCTTCGATCCGAAAAGGGGCAGCGAGCGGATGGGCGAGATCATCGGTCGTCCCGGGTGTCACTGTCGACCAGCGTACCGATGGATTCCTCACCTCCGATGCGTGCGATCATCGTCGTGTGAGACGCCTGATCCCCGTCCTCCTCGTCCTGACAGCGTGTGCTGCGCCATTGCAGACCGGCGTGTTCCTGGGGGGCCGCTTCGACATCCCTGACGCCCTGGTGGCGGACGCCGTGCCGGCAGACTCCATGCGATACCTGTTGCGCTTCCCGCCCGGATACGAGCCGGGCGACGACCTTCCCCTCGTCGTTTTCCTGCACGGTGCGGGGGACGACGACTACGACAGCCGTTGGCTCACCGCCTACGGGTTCCCTGCCCTCCTCACGTTCGACATGCTCCCCGTCCCCGACGACTTCGTCGTCCTGGCGCCGCAGGCAGCTCCGGGAACGTCGTGGGACATGGGACGCCAACCCGACGTCGTGATGGCGCTCATCGACGACATCGTCGCCCGTCACCAACTCGACCCCGTGGTGCTGACAGGAGTGAGCATGGGCGGTTATGGGGCCTGGCACCTCGCGACCCGGCATCCGGACCGTTTCGCCCGTGTCGCCTCGGTGTCGGGGAGCGGGTACGGGACCGCCGATCTCCCTCCCGATCTCGATGTGTGCCGGTTGGCGGGGGTGGAACTGCGGGCGTACCACGGCACCGACGACCTGGTCGCGGATCCGGACCTGGTCGATCGCGCCCTCGCCACATGGTCGGACGCCTGCCGGGCTGACGTGGATCTCCGGATCGTGGAAGGGTCAGGGCACTTCGAGACCATCGACGCGGTGTACCGCGACACGTCGTTCTACGACTGGTTCCTGGTCACGGACTGAACGGGGCGTCCGGCTCCAGAGTCTCGGGGTCGAGTCCGTCGTACACGATCGAGGCCGAGCAGTCGGATCGAACGTCCTCCGCCGCCTCCTCGGTCAATCCCGCCAGCGTGATCACGGCCACGGTGGTGTCGTCGGGGTGGACGGCACCGAGATCGGACGGGGCCAGCAGCCGGCTGCCGGGTCCGTCGATCCTCAGGTACACGGTGCCCAACGCGGGTGCTTCGTCGCTCACGGTGAAGCCGGCGACGGGGGGTCCCACGTGCTGGGCGGGACAGGTGATGACCAGGCGATAGGCGTGCTCGCCCGGCTCCCAGAAGCCGGGCGGGAAGGTGTGGGTGAACGAGACGGCCAGCGTCCCGCCGGGCTCGCGGGCCACGTTGGCCGG
>DATHWB010000364.1:0-6462 GCA_035460965.1 Acidimicrobiia bacterium | reverse complement strand
CGGGGGACGATCCGCGACCACGACGGCGCCAAGAGGCGACCCTTCATCCGCTTCTTCGCCTGTCAGGAGGACCTCTCGCACGAAGACGTCGACACGGAGTTGCCCGCGGCGGTTGCTGCCGGGGAAGAGCCGTTCATGGTGGTCGGTTCGATGGCCGGCGGCTGACAGACCTGAGCCCGTTTTGTACCTCTAGACGCGTCAAGAACGACGCGTCTAGAGGTACAGAACCGAACACCAGTCCGCGCTGCGGCGTGCATCTCGCGACGGCGACCGGTGCCGACGCACGTGTGAGACCCCCCGCCCCATCGCCGGGCTTGTAGCCTGCGGCAGTGCCGTCGCTCTTGTTCGTGGGCGCGCATCCCGACGACGACATGTTCGGAGTGTCCGGGAGCGTCGCCCTTCACTCCGACGACGCGGACTTCCGGTTCGTGGTCGTGTACGCCACGGACGGGGAGGCCGGTGAGATCGCACCGGACAGTGGCGTGCGGCGGGAGGAACTGGGCGCCGCTCGCCGCAAGGAGGCATGGGCCAGCTGGGAGGCGATCGGCCGGCACCCGGACCGGTACGTCTGGTTCGAACTGCGGGACGGTGGCCTCTCGGATCATCCGTTCGAGGATCTGGTCGAGAGGATCGTCAGGGTGATCGACGAGGAACGGCCGGATGTCGTCGCCACCATGGAACCCAACGGCGTCACCGGGCATCCCGACCACATCACCGTGAGCGCGGCCACGACTGAGGCATTCCACCGGTGCCGTCGGGACGGCCCAGGTGCTTCTCGTCTCTTGTATCGCGCCATCCCGCAGTGGTGGATCGACGAGTGGAACCGCCAACGGCGGGAGGCCGGTTTGTGGGAGTGGGACCCGAATGAGCCGTTCCACCTCCGGGGCGTCCCGAACGACTCGATCGGAGTGGAAGTCGACACATCGACCACGGTCGACCGTGCTCTGGCCGGCATTCGCGCCCACGAGACCCAGTGGTCGTACACGACGATGGGCGACGACCGGGCACTCGCCGAATCCTTGCGTCTCGAACACTGGATGATTGCGTGGCCATCCAGGACGGACGGACGGATGCTGACCGACGTCTTCGAGGATCTTGGGGGCAGATAGGCCGCCGTCGCGGAGGGACCTTCGACCCTGGAGAATCGCCGTCCCGACTGTCAGGTTGACCTCGTCATCCTGGAGGTTTCCAGCCGTGGAGACGGCCGACGACACCCGACGGCTCGAGTTCGCCTGTCCGGTCACCCTCGTCGTCGAGGAGATGGCGGCGCTACTCAATGCGGAGATCACCGATCACCCGATCTACGACGGCATCGAATTGCAGTGGTTCGACGACGCCACCCACGGTACCGGGATGCTGGCTTTCCTTTCCCGGCGTGATGACCGCCGTGTCGACTACTACGTCGAACCCGGACTGACTCTCGACCGGACGGGATACGAGATCGGTGGGGGGACCGGAGTCTGGGTGGAGGCAGCGTTCGGAGCGGCACGTCTCGAGGTCGGCTCCGAGGGCGTCGTGGCCGATGTCCGGTTCGTCGATGTGGATGGCCGGTCGATCGAGGTCCTCGTCGACGACCGCGAGGCTGGACCGAGACGGGGCGGGAGCCTGTTGGCACCCGTCGGCAGTTCCGTCGATCGGCCGGCTTCGCTGTTGCTCGCCTTTCTCCATGGCTTCGATCTGATCCGGCGCGGACCGGACGTGCCCCGCATCGTCATCGACGGATCCGACGTCAGGACCGGGCGCCTGCCCTTCGGTGTCCTGCATCGTCGCCATCTGATCAAGGCAGCCGGCCCGGTCACGGTTGCCCGGCTGTGTCCGACTGGCGTCCCGGCGAGAGACGATCTCGAGATCGAAGAGACCGGTGACGTCGTCGTGGCTGTGAGGGCGAGGCAGGGGAGGAGCGAGGCCGAGGTCAGGCTCCAGCCTGGATTCCCCCATGTCCAGTCTCCGGATGGATCGGTGGAAGGGGCGTGGACGGTCTCGATCGACGGCATGCCGATCACCGGCGGTGAATGGTCGGCAATCCGCCACGACGATCGCATCGACGTGTCGCTCGACGTGACCAGGCCCTGGAAACCTGCGGCTGGTCAGTCGCCATTGATGAGGATCGTGACGCGGGTTGCGCCGGTCTTCCGGAGGTGGCCGACGACGTATCGCTGGGACGCAACCATCGAGCTGGGCGATGCGGGTTCCATGATCGACGGACGGTGGTCGCGGATCGGAGGCGACGACTCGTATCGCCGCCTCACCCGGTCGTGAGCGTCCGTCGCTTGGGCACAATGGGAGTTGGCGTCGAGAGGAGCAGCATGGCTGAGCAACGCGACGTGGTCGGCTCGATCCTGACGAGGATTCGCGACCTCGTGACGACCGTCACCGTATACGGCGACCCGATCGAACGGGGCGGGGTGACCGTCATCCCGGCGTCCCTCGTCGTGGCCGGTGGTGGTGGCGGCGGTGGGAACGACAAGGTCGGCGGTACGGGGGAGGGAGGCGGTGTCGGGATGATCGCCCGCCCGGTAGGGGCATACGTGATCCGCGAGGGGAACGTGAGTTGGAAGCCGGCGATCTCGCCCGGAGTGATCGTGCTGATCGCGCTCATCGGCACCCGACTCGTGCGTCGGGCAATCCGAAGTCTCGGATGAGAGGTCCGTGACAACCGGTTGCCCATCGACCAGCATGTCCTTCAGGCCGACGAGGGAGAAGCCGTGTTCACAGCGATCATCATCTACATCGGAATCGGGTTGGTCATCGGGGCGATCGTCCGGTTCTTCCAGCAGGAAGAGTCTTCGCTGGCCGGGATCCTGGGAACGGGAGGGGTGGCGGGTGCCATCGGCGGCATCTTCGCCAACCTCGTGTTCTCCGATGACATCACCGTCGATGGAGCGGGTCTCGCCGGAAGCGCGATCCTGGCGATCGTGGCGGTGTTGGTGAAGCGCATCGCCGATCGCTCAGCCGCTGCCGAGGCGACGGCGGTCGCCGCTCCTCCCGAGGAGCCTACGGACGATTGAGCAGGACCGGCCACAGAATCGAGAACCCCCCGGCGATCCGGGGGGTTCTCGTGTGTGCGGGGTTGGTGCTGGTTCCTACCAGTAGTGCGTCCGAGGACCGACGGCGCGACCCATCGCGCCAAGGATCCAGAGGATCGCTCCGACCACCGCCAGGATCACTCCGATCGTGTAGAGAATCGAAATGTCGAGCAGGGCGGCCAGCAGAATCAGTACGACTCCGGTGACGATCATTGGAGAGCCTTTCTCGTGTGTCCCGACGTCCCTACCCGGTGGCGGAGGCGGGCAAACCTCGAATCTCAGTCGACGACGAACGTGAGCTTCATTCCGACCTGGTAGGTCGTCACGCCGCCTTCGCCGATCTGGACCTTCATCTCCTTGATCCACGCTTCGCGGATGCCGTGGACGGTCTTGGATGCCTGCTCGATTCCGTCGGCGACGGCGGCCTCGAACGACTCGTTCGAACGGGCGCTGATCTCGATGACTTTGGCGATCGACACGGTGTGTCCTCCTTTGAGAGTGGTCTCGAGGTCCTACCCGCCCTGGGGCGGTGTCAAACCTCCGCGGGACCCCGGGGCCTGCCCGCGCTGGTCACCGCCATTCGCCAGCGCCTGAGTCGGTCGGGGTGAGCGAGGGCTCACCCCACCACCGAGAGCACCACGCGGGAGGGGTGTCGTGTCGAGTGGTGGACGATGTTCGTTGCCACCAGGGTGCGGGTGTGCCGACCGATCGGCTCTCCGGTGTTCGGGTTGACGTCGAACCGGGGGAACGACGACGAGCTGACGAGCACCTGGATTCGATGTCCGGCGGCGAAGAGGTTGGCGGTCGGATAGAGCTCGAATCGGAGTTCCGCCACCTCGCCTGGTTCCAGCATCGTGGGACGCCCCATGCCGTGGCGATAGCGAGCCCGGAAGATCCCATCGGCCACATTGAGCCGGTATCCATCCGTCCATTCCTCCGACGACGGGTAGACATCCTGCACCTGCACGAAGAAGTCGGTGTCCGGACGATCGGACTCCACGTGGAGCACGGCTTGGACCGGTCCCACCACGACGAGTGGCTCGGTGAGGGGCGCGGTCGAGAACGCCAGTACGTCCGGACGACTCTCGAGAGGTCCGTAAGGCGGTTCACAGCCGTGCAGATCCGGCCGCGTCCTCTGGTCCGCCCCACCCTGGACGACCATCACCCGGACGAGGCTGAGCGGCGTCGCCACGTTGACCCGGTCGGGAGTGGGGACGATCTCGTTCAACGACGAGGTGTTGGCTGCGATGGTCGGGAGCGGGCGCTCCGGATCGAAGCGGAACGTCGACCGGGCGTCGCCGACGTCAGGGGGCGCGGCGGCCACGAGGGCACCGCCGGGATGCAGGTACAGATCGAGAGGTCTCGAGTCGGGCGGAGGCCACGAGTCGAACCCCTGCCATTCTCCGCCGTGGTCGATGCGTCCGTCGGGTGTCGGACCGCCGTCGCCGCCCCCCATCACGAACACGTGAGCTCCCGCCTGTTCACCAACGCCGTTGTCGACACCGCGCAGCCAGTGCTCGAACCATCGGTGGAGGACCTCCAGCCACCCGTCCTCCGCCGACCCGCCCGGGAAGGCGCGGCCGATGGGGGAGTCGGGACCGAGGTCGACGTCTCCCGCCCAGGTTCGCTCGAGGGAGGCATCCCCGTGCGTCCACGGACCCATGAGCAGTCGTTGGTTCCGCAGTCGGCCGCCGAGTGAGACGTAGCGGTCGGTCGTGGCCTTGGTGTACGAGTCGAACCACCCTCCGGAGTACATCGTCGGCACATCGGCGGTCAGATCGTCGTATGGCTCGAAGTTGAGACCGCGTTGGCGCCAGTAGTCGTCGTCGTCACCGTGTTCGTAGAGATCCCGCGCCCAGTCCGCGTAGTCCCCCAGACCATCGAGGGGCGTGTTCCCTTCGGTCCACGGCAGCCGGCGAAGCCACTCGAACATGTCGATCCCATTGCGGTGGAGGCGCGCCTGGAGCTCCGGGTCCCTGAGAGCCTCGGGGGACACCGCGCCGTGGGTGACCGCCCAGGTCAGCCAGCGGAGCTCGAGTGCTCCGTGATGGCGGAGGGCGGTCGTGTTCCCGTTGGACCCTCCCTGGTTGATCCACATCGCCCGCAGGTGCGGCGGCCGCTCGATGGCCAATGCGCTCTGTACCCATGCGGAGTACGAGGTACCGAACGTCCCCACACGGCCGTCGCAGTAGGGAAGTGATGCGATCCACTCGACGGTGTCGTATCCGTCCGGACCCTCGTTGGCGAGCAGCACGAAGCGGCCTTCGGACCCGAACCGACCGCGCACGTCCTGGACCACCAACAGGTAGCCACGGCGTGCCCAGAACTCGCCGTAGCGGGCGTAGCGGTCCGTCGTGCGGTCGTACGGAGTGCGCACGAGCACCGCAGGAAAGGGGCCGGGTAGCGGCTCGCCCTCGCGTGCCGGACGCCACACATCCGTGGCCAGGCGGACACCGTCGCGTGCCCGCATCTCGACATCGCGGGCCAGGACGACGCCGTGGTCGTGTTCGGTCAATGCGGGTTCCCTTCGTCGCGGCGGGGGAGTGTACGGAAGGACGATCGGCTCGGAGCCGGTCGATTTCCGCCACTCAGGCGGGGATGTCGAGCAGCTCCTTGGCGAGTCGAACTGCCGAACTGGCATCGGCCGCGAAGCCGTCCGCCCCGGTCTGGGCGACGGTGAGGTCGTTCACCGGGGCACCGCCGATGAGGATGGTCACGTCGTCCCTCAGTCCCGCCTCCTCGATGGCGGCGATCGTTCGTCCCAACTCCGGCAGGGTGGTGGTGAGGAACGCGCTCAGGCCGACGGCCTGCGGCCGGTGGGTACGAATCGCCTCCACGAACGCTTCGGCAGGCACGTTGATCCCGAGATCGATGACCTCGAACCCGGCTCCCTCCAGCATCACGACCACCAGCTTCTTGCCGACGTCGTGAATGTCCCCCGCCACCGTGCCGATCACGAAGGTGCCGATCTTCTCGACGCCTGCGGCGACGATGAGTGGTCGGATGCGGTCCATCACCGCCTGCATCGCCCTGGCGGCGATCAGCATCTCCGGGAGGAAGGCCTCGCCGCTCTCGAATCGTCTGCCCACCTCCTCCAGGGCAGGGATCATGGCGTCGAAGAGGAGTTCGGTGGGGAGCACCGCTGCGTCGAGGGCTTGGGCGGCGAGTTCCACGGCGCGGTGGGCGTCCCCGTTGAACACGGCGTCGTAGAGATCGTCGAGCAGGACGTCCTTGGAGATCATGGCCGGTTCCCCACCGGGTAGCGGCCGTGTTCGACGACGGCGTCGACCATCGCCAGCACGTTCTCCGGGGGAACATCGTCCATGACGGTATGGACGGAACTGACCATGTACCCGCCACCGGGGGCCAGTATGTCGATCACGCGCTCCACTTCGGCCCGCACATCGGCAGGACTCCCGGTGGGCAGGATGCGGTG
>DATHWB010000363.1:0-11405 GCA_035460965.1 Acidimicrobiia bacterium | reverse complement strand
CGAGGGCAGCCGTCTCCGACGAGAGCACCCAGCCGCCGTTCGCGAACCGTCCGATGCACAGCGGCCTGAACCCGCGCGGGTCCCGTACCCCCACGAGGTGTCCCTGATCCATCACGACGAGGGAGAACGCGCCTTCGAACTCGGGGAGCACCTTGATCATCGCCATCTCGAGCCCCCGCAGGTCGCCGCGCTCGTCGTCGACCTGGCGGGCGATCGCCTCCAGCATGAGATCGGAGTCGGTCGACGCCCGACCGTCGCCGTACAGCTCCGCCAACTGCTTCGTATTGGTGAGGTTGCCGTTGTGGCCGAGCGCGATCGAGGTGGAGCCCTTCTGGCGATGCACCGGCTGGGCGTTCTCCCAGGAGGACGAACCGGTGGTGGAGTAGCGGGTGTGGCCGATGCCCATGTGTCCGTCGAGCCCCGCCAGGTCGGCCTCGTCGAAGACGTTCGCCACCAGTCCCAGGTCCTTGACGACGGTCACCGTCTCGCCGGCGGTGGTGGCGATGCCGGCGGACTCCTGTCCGCGGTGTTGCAGGGCGAAGAGACCGAAGTAGATGACGGTCGAGGCCCGCTCTCCTGGTGCGAAGACTCCGAAGACGCCGCACGCCTCCCCGGGGGCGTGCAGGTCCGCGTCCGGTTGGTGGGCGGGCCCGTTCACGTGGTCGCAGCATACCCCTCACCCGGTGTGGCCCCGACCGGTGCTTGCATGGGATCCATGGCCGCATGGTGCTTCCTGTGCGATGCCCCGGTCGAGGGCGATGCGTGCCCGACGTGTGGGCGTCCACCGACCATCGTCGACGACGATCCGGTCGAACCCGATCCCTGGTGGCAGCGCGTCCCGCACCGGACGTGGGTGCTGATCGCGGTGGCGGTCGTCGTGGTGCTCTATACCGTCTTTCAGTCAGGGTTCCGGCTGGTCGATTGACTGAACCGAGGTGGCCGTTTCTCCCGGGCCGCCCCGATTCCCTCGGCGGCGTCGGGGCCCAGCCACCCGAGGAACTCCAGCGCCAGGGAGGCGTCGAACGCCGGCGTGGCCGCCCGGAGCCAGTGGTTGAGGCTCCGCTTGGTCCACTCGATGGCGGTCTGGCTCCCTTCCGCCAACCGGACGGCGACCTCCGTCGCCTCCGCCCGCAGGGCCTCGTCGTCCACGACCTTCGCAACCAGGCCCAGACGTTCCGCTTCGGTCCCGTCGATCGGCTCGTTGGTCAACAGGTGGTACTTGGCCTTGGCCATGCCGATCAGCAGCGGCCATAGCACGACGGCGTGGTCTCCGGCGGCCACGCCGATGGTGACGTGGCCGTCGAGCAACCTGGCGCTGCGGCCGGCGATCGGGATGTCCGCCAGCAGCGCGGCAGCCAGCCCCGCCCCCACCGCCACCCCGTTGATGGCCGACACGATGGGTTGGGGGCACTCGATGATGTTCCGCACGAGCTCGCCGGCTTCTCGCATGACCCGGGCGGCGTTGGCGTGATCTTCCCGGATGTGGTCGAGCAGGTCGAAGTCCCCTCCGGCCGAGAAGGCTCGTCCTTCGGCCCTGAGCAGCACCGCCCGCACCTCGGGATCGCGGGCGACGTCGAGCCACACCTCGGTCAGGTGTCTGTGGCCTTCGATGCCAACTGTGTTGACCGGGGGGTTGTCGAGGACGATCTCGAGCACGCCGGGATGTGGCCGCTCGAAGCGGAGCGTGGTGTGGGCGTCGTAGCGGGACATGGCGCGCAACCTACCTGTGGTGTCGCGGCGGTGCGCACGCCGGCTGCGGCCACCAGGAACTCACCGCCGCTCAGGCGGGGGCGGGATCCGTGGCCGGCGGGCTCACGACCACGCCACGGAACAGCCACATGGCGAGGAAGGCGGCGAGGACCGCCAGGGCTCCGGAGATGACGAAGACGCCTCTGGTTCCGATCAACGCGGCCGCTCCGCCTGCCAGGGCCATCGAGGCGACGTTGGCGCTTCCGATCACCGTGTTGAGAGCCGAACCGATGCGGCCCCGCAGCTCGTCCGCCACTTCGGACTGGATCAGGGTCGACACCGATGCCTGAAGCGGTGTCACGAACCAGCCGACCGCGAACAGGGCGATCATCAGCTGCCACGGGGCCGTCACCAGCGAGACGGCGGCGATCACGCATCCGATGCCCGCCAGCGCGATGCTGACCAGGCGAGTGGGTCGGAACCGAGTGGCGAGTACGGCGACCAGCGTCCCGGACACCACCATCGACACCACCTGCGAGCCTTCCAACGCTCCGAACCACGCCTCGGACACGCCGAGGTCGTCGACCACGAATGGGACGAGGAGCACGTTGACGGCCCCCAGGCCGAACATGAGCACGCCGGCGCCCACCAGGATCCCCACCAGGGTGCGGTTGGAGGTCGCCAGACGAATTCCGGTCATCATCTCCTGCAGCACCCGCGCCGGTTCGGACTGGCGCTCCGGCGCGGCGGGGGTGCGGATCGCCTTCTCGAAGAGGGCCGAGAGCACGAACGTGGCGGAGTCGATGACGAAGATCGGCCAGATGACGTCCCCGACTCCCGCCCACACACCGGCGGCGGCGGTTCCCAGTAGTGAGAACACCACCCGGCTGGTTTCCATCAACGAGTTCGCCGCCAGCAGGCGCTCGCGCCCGACGATCCGGGGGATGATCGCTCCCTTGGCCGGGTTGAAGAACACGCCGACGGCGGACTGCAGGAAGGCGATCCCGTACAACAGCCAGATCTGATCCGCCGAGCCCACGAAGATGAACCCGAGGACGAGCAGACCCCGTACCACGTCGGAGGCGATCATCACCTTCCTCCGATCCCAGCGATCGACGTAGACGCCGGCGAGCATCCCGAGGAGGAGCGACGGGAGAGCGACCGCGATGGCGGTGCCGGCCACCGCCGCCACCGATCCGGTGAGCCGCTGGGTGAGGATCAGGAGGGTGAGCGTGGTGAGCCCGTCACCCCAGTTCGACATCGCCTGACCGGCGAACAGCAGCCGGAAGTCGCGGATACGCAGCAGGTCTCTCATCGGATGCTCCGCGTCGAGGGGTAGACGAGGCTCACCGTGGCGACGAGTTGGGCGTCGTCTGGGGCGGCCTCGAGGTGGTCGGTGTCGTACTTGGCGTAGACCGCCTCCAGATCGGCGATGAACTCTTCGAGTCGCTCGTCGTCCAACTGGAGCAGGCCGCGCCGGAGGTGCAACCTGCGGCGGGTCGCCCGATCATCGAACGTGACGGCACCTTCCTCGACGGATCGGATGAAGTCGGCCTCGGTGGCCCCGAAGATGGCGGTCAGGACCGCCTGCGCCTTCTCGCGAGGCATGGCCTCCTCGAGGTATCGGTCGGACGGCTGGTACGAGTAGGCGGTGGCTTGGTAGATCTTCTCCGTCTGCGCACCGGCCTGACGGGTGTCGACCACCCGGATCATGCCGGCCTGCTCCAACTGGTTGACGTGGTGGTACAGCCGGGTCCTCGGGACTCGCATCTGCTCTGCGACCTCGCCCACCGAGTGGGGTCGCATGAGCAGTTCGATCATTTCCAGGCGCGTGGAATCGGAGAGCATGTCGAAGTGCTCTTCGCTCTCGAGCCAGAAGACATCCGCCGGTCCAGGGATATTCATGTGAACTGAATATATGTTCAGGTAAGTTGAACGTCAAGTGGATCCGCGATGAGACCCGGTTCTGTGTGTCTAGACGCGTCACTAATGACGCGCTGGTTCGCTAAGAACCGGCTCGGGCGGCTCGCGTGGCGCGGGCGGGGGCGAGGTGGCGGCGGAGGGCCAGGAACGGGACCAGGCCGGAGGCCACGACGCCGAAGCCCGTGAAAGCGGCGGCGGCATACCCGTCGCGGATCGCGGCGCTGACTGTCGGGTTGGGGATCGCGTCGGACGCCAGGACATCTCGCACCGCCTCGACGTCACCGACGGCCGTGGCCACCACGGCCAGGATGACGGCTCCCCCCATCGCCGCGCCGAGCGTGAATCCCTGGTTGCGGAAGAACTGGTGCGCCGCAGACGAGCGCCCGATCTCGGAGGGATCGCTCACCGCTCGCAACAGCGTGAGGCCGGCGTTGGTGCCGAGTCCGACGCCGGCTGCGGTCAGGACCATCAGGCCGAGGATCACCGGGAGGGGGGCATCGATCGTCACTCCCACGCCGAGCAACGCCAGACCGGGTGTCGTGAGAGCGAAACCCACCCCGATCACGCTCGTCTCGGCCATCCGGTCGAGCAGTCTGGACGAGAGGTTGGCCCCGAGTGTCCATCCGATGACGAAGAAGAAGACCGACCAGGCGGTGAGCAACTCTGACGCTCCCCGGCCTCCCCGCACGTACAGAGTCAGGAACGAACTCATCGCCACCGCACCGGTGACGAGCAGTGCCAGGCTGACCGCCAACGTGGCGAACGGCTGCGTCGCGAGGTGGCGGATGCGCATGATCGGGTCGGTGGTGCGTCGAATGTGAACCCACAGCAGCCCGCCCGTCACCACCGCCCCGGCCAGCCACAGCAGGGACCTGACGCCCAGGGTGTCCACTGCCAGCAGCAGGAACGTGTTGAGTGCCAGGACCCCGATGACACCGGGCACGTCGATGCGTCGGGAATGAGCGCGGTCGACCGCATGAGGCATGACCCGCCAACCCGCAGCCAGCGCCAGCAGGCCGAGCGGGATGTTCACGAGGAAGATCCATCGCCAGTTGAGAGTGGTCAGCATGAAGGCGGCGATTCCCGGCCCGGCCACGCCCATCACTCCCCACACCGTGGCGTTGGCCGCGAACGCACGACCGATGAGGGGGGCGGGGTAGATGAGACTCACGGCCGCGATCCCCACGGCGATGATCGCGCCACCTCCCGCTCCGTGGAGGAGCCGCGCCGCCACCATCAGCGGCATCGACGAGACGGTCGAGGCGAGGACCGCCCCGGTTACGAACACGATGATGGCGGTGCGGAACACCGCCCGCACCCCGTAGCTGTCGACGAGCGGTCCCGCCACCACGGCCGCCACACCGGACATCAGCAGGTAGCCGGTCACCATCCAGGGCAGGAGATGGACGTCGCCGAGATCGGCCGCCACCTGAGGGAGGGCGGCGCTGACGGCGAGGCCCTCGAATGCCGCCAGGGCCACCGTCGTGTAGATGGCGATCGACGCGGGCAGCAACTCCCGGGAGAGGACGCTGGTCGGGGGCACGATCGCCGAAGACTACGGCGTGCAGGATGTTCGGAGTCTCAGTCGCCCATGCACACGCCGAGGTGACGGGCCGACTCCACCCACGGATGATCGAGCGGCACCGTCTTGCGACGACCCGCCACGTCCTTCAGTGGGACCGGTACCGCCTGACCGTTCTGCAGGGCGATCATCACCCCGGTGGTGCCACCGGTGATGACGTCGGTGGCGGCCGTGCCGAGTTGGGTGGCGAGGAGCCGGTCGGCCATCGACGGTGTCCCGCCGCGCTGAACGTGTCCGAGGATCGTGACCCTCGCCTCGAGCCCGGTCAGCTCCTCGAGCTGGGCGGCCAGGTCCTCGGTGGAGCGCGCCTGGGCGTGGTGGAGGGCGTCGAGCTCGGCCCGCAAGGCGGTGTCGTCTCCGTTGTCGTCGTCCAGCGCGTCGATCGCCGCACGGATCTCGTCGTGCCTCCCCCTGTCCTCCGCCGACATCGCCCCTTCGGCCACCGCCACGATGGAGAAGTTCGACCCGGCGGCCTTGCGCTGGAGGATCGACTCCGCCACCGATTCCACCCGGTGCGGGATCTCGGGGATGAGGATGGCGTCGGCACCCCCGGCCAGGCCCGATCCGAGGGTGAGCCAGCCGGTGTTGTGGCCCATGATCTCGGTCACCATGATCCGGTGATGGGAGTGGGCGGTCGAGTGGAGGCGGTCGATCGCTTCGGTGGCGATTCCGAGTGCGGTGTCGAATCCGAACGTGGTGTCCGTGAGGACGACGTCGTTGTCGATCGTCTTCGGCAGTCCCACCACGGGGATGCCGACGTCATGGAGGCGAAGGGCGTTCTTCATGGTGCCGCCCCCTCCCAGACACACGAGGGCGGCCATGTCGTGTTGTTCGATGACCTGTCGGATCATCGGCCGCATGTCGATGCGGGACCCGTCGCCCATGTCCACCTTGTGCACCTTGACGCGTGAGGTACCCAGGATGGTGCCGCCGCGGGTGAGGATCCCCGAGAGCATGTCTCCGTCGAGGCGGATGTGACGGTTCTGGATCAGCCCGGCGAACCCGTCGCGGAACCCGATCACGTGCATGCCGTACCGTCGCTGGGCGGCCTTGCCGACGGCACGGATGGCGGCGTTGAGCCCGGGCGAGTCGCCGCCGGCAGTGAGGATTCCGATCGTCTGGGCCACGGCGCGAGGATAGGCCCGGCACCCTCACCAACTGGCGTGGACGAAACCCTCCCCGAGCACGCCGCCGTCGTCTTCGCCGTGCCAGCGAACCACGCCGTCGTCCGCGGTGTAGACGAGGAACCGCCCCGTCCGGTCGTAGCCGCCCAGCCTGGCTCCTGCGGCCACATCGAAACTCCCGGTGACGTTGCCGTCGACATCGAGCACGATGGCCTCCGCCGCCACGCCGTCCGGGCGTGACCGGACCACCACCAGCTCACCGGAGGCGCGGCTGGTGAGCCCGGCCAGGCTCCAGCCTGCGAGATCGGGCACGTCGACGAGGTCGGAGGAACCGTCCCGGCGGTCGAATGTCCGCAGCCGGGTCACGCCGTCGCTGCCCTCCAGCCAGCGGATCACGTCACCCGCCCAGACGGCGTTGGAGATCGGGAACGTGGGGTCCGACTCGGTGTTCACCCAGGCTTCGACGTAGTCGACGCCTGCCTGGGCGGTCAGCGGGGTCACGTCGGCGGTCGTGATGAGGACGTGATATCCGAGCAAGACGACTTCGTGCGAGTCGGGAGCGGGAGTCGCCCACCAGAAGTGCCACGACGGCACGTCGCCGAGATCGTCGAGCAGGAGTGGACTCTGGTCCTCCGGCAGGACATGGATGGAGCCGGCGGCCGGCTCGCAGCATTGACTGACGAAGAAGTAGGCACCGTCGTAGGTTCGCCAGACGAAGTCGATGGCGTTCACACAGGCGGCGCACTCGGCGGTGGCGACCTCCTCGGCAGTCGAGACCTGTCCGATGGATCGCAGGATCTCGCCGGTGAGGGTGTCGACCTCCACCGCCTCGTAGTCGGTCGTGACCCCCAGCCAGGTGGCCGGGCGGCCGTCGTCCAAGAGCGGCAAGGCTCCCGGTGGATCCGGTGGAGCGGTCGTCGGCACCGTGGTGGTGGTGGTGGTGGGAGCCAGGGTCGTCGTGGGTGCGGAGGTCGTCGTGCTCGTGGTGGTCGTGGTCGTCGACGAATCGAGGGAGGACTCGCCGCCACATGCCGCCACCAAGAGCAGGAGCGAGACGAGGGTCCACAGCCGTCGGCTGCGGTCGGTGCTCATTGCATCCTCCGGGGAATCGCCTGGTCGTACACGCGGCTGGCGGCGGGCAGCGAAACCCGTGCCGCCGCCTCGCCGGTTCTGAACTCGATCGTGTCGCCGCGCAGTCGGCCGATCCGCCGGGACGGCACGCCCTCCGCGGCGGCGAATGCGGCCACCGCGTCACCGTCGGCCGGGTCGACGGCCGCGATCATCCGGTGGGGTGCTTCCGAGAACAACTGGCGCCAGTCGTCGACCGCGATCTCGGCACCGACCCCGGATCGGATGCAGATCTCGGCCGCCCCCACGGCGAGCCCTCCGTCGGACAAATCGTGGAGAACCGGGGTGCGACCGCTCCCCGCCAACCGCACGGCCAGTTCGAGGATCGCCGACCCCATTCTCGGATCCGCCGCGACAGGGCGACCGCCCAGATGGTCGTGCACGACTCGTTCGAACGAGGAGCCGGCCAGGTCCGGGGCGTCCGGCCCGAACAGCCACAACTCCATGCCCTCCGCCCCGGCGTCGAGGCGGGGAGGGTGGGCCGGCATCGGTTCGGCCTTGCCGAGCAGGCCGACCACGGGGGTCGGATGGATGTCGACTCCGTCGGTCTCGTTGTAGAAGCTCACGTTGCCGCCGACGACCGGGATTCCCAGGTGCTCACAGGCCGCGGAGATCCCCTCGATCGACTGGCGGAACTGCCACATGACCTCCGGCTTCTCGGGGTTTCCGAAGTTGAGGTTGTCGACCAGCGCCAGCGGACGGGCGCCGAGGACCGCCACGTTGAGGGCCGCCTCGTAGACCAGCCGCTCACTGCCCCGGAAGGGGTCGAGGCGGCAGAGCCGTCCATTGCCGTCAGTGGACACGGCCAGTCCCTTGTCGGTGCCCTTCAGACGCAGCAGGCTGCCGTCCGCCCCCGGTCGGACCACGGTGTTGAGGAAGAGCATGTGGTCGTACTGGTCGTAGATCCATTCGGGTGAGGCGATGGCGGGATCGTCCAGGAGGGCCAGGAGCGCTTCTGCCAGGTCGGGGGGCGAGCTGTGATCGAGGGTGTCGTGCCAGGACGCCTGCAGCGAGGCGGGTTCTCGCATCGGGC
This sequence comes from Acidimicrobiia bacterium, assembly GCA_035460965.1. Taxonomy (GTDB): domain Bacteria; phylum Actinomycetota; class Acidimicrobiia; order Spongiisociales; family ZC4RG35; genus DATHWB01. Next base: position 2,926 of record DATHWB010000363.1, on the reverse strand, counting down.
GGTCGTAGCGAGGCGCCGCTTCGGACAGCGAGGCGGCCGGCACCTCGGCTACGACCGCTCCATCGTGTCGAACGCGCAGCGTGTCCCCGGCGGTGACGGAACCCACCACGGATGCCTCGATCTCCCACTTCTCCGCCACGGCGAGCACATCGTCCACCTTGGAAGGTTCGACGAACGCCATCATCCGCTCCTGGGACTCGGACATGAGGAGTTCCGGCGCCGTCATGCCGTGCTCACGCACGTGGACGGCATCGAGATCCACCTGCATCCCCGCCCCCGCCCTGGCGGCCGGCTCCGAGGTGGCGCAGGAGAGACCGGCGGCCCCCAGATCCTGCACACCGACCACCAGCCCCTGCTCGTACAGTTCGAGACAGGCTTCGATCAGCTTCTTCTCCTCGAACGGGTCGCCCACCTGCACTGCCGGGCGTTTGGCTCCCGCCTCCTCGTCGAAGGATGCCGATGCCAGCACCGAGGCCCCCCCGATGCCGTCGCGGCCCGTGGGCTTCCCGAGCAGGACGGCCACCGACCCCGGGGCGCCGGCCGTCCCGAGCACGAGTTGTTCCCTCCGCATCACGCCGAGGCACATGACGTTGACGAGCGGATTGCCGGAGTAGCAGGGGTCGAAGTCGACCTCGCCCCCGACGGTCGGGACCCCCACCGCGTTGCCGTACCCGGCGATCCCCGCAACGACCCCCCCGAAGAGGTAGCGGTTCTTCGGCACGTCCAGCGGACCGAATCGGATCTGGTCCCAGAGGGCGATCGGTCGGGCGCCCATCGTGAAGACGTCGCGGAGGATCCCCCCGACCCCGGTGGCGGCGCCTTGGTACGGCTCGACGAACGAGGGATGGTTGTGGCTCTCGATGCGGAGGGCGGCCAGCCAGCCGTCGCCCAGGTCGACGACACCAGCGTTCTCTCCCGGACCGACCACGACCCACGGTGCTTCCGACGGGAAGCGTCCCAGGTGGGTGCGGGACGACTTGTAGGAGCAATGCTCGGACCACATCACCGAGTACATGGCCAGCTCGGCGGCGCGCGGTTCCCTGCCGAGGATCTCGATGACGGACTCGAACTCGGCATCGGTCATCCCGAGCGCGCGGTGCACCGCAGTCTCAGACACGGGCAGGGACCGAGGCCAGGAACCCTTCGAGGAGTACGCGGCCATCCTCCGAGCCGAGCAACTCCTCGACGGCTCGCTCGGGGTGGGGCATGATCCCCACCACGTTGCCCGATCGGTTCGCGATGGCCGCCGCCCCGTCCTGGGCACCGTTCGGATCGTCGACGTAACGGACCACCACCCTGCCTTCACCCGACGGCGACACCCAGTTGCCTTCGTACGAGTTGAGAGGGATCCGGAGTCGTTGTCCCACCCTGGCTGCACCGGTGAGCACGGTGTCGGTGTCCGTCACCTCGACGTCCACGAATCGGCAGATGAATCGCAGGTCGCGGTTGGCGATGAACGCGCCGGGGAGGAGACCAGCTTCACACAGGATCTGGAATCCGTTGCAGATGCCGAGTACCGGGGCGCCGGCCTCGGCCATCCGACGCACCTCGTCCATGACGGGTGAGAAGCGGGCGATGGCCCCGGTGCGGAGGGCATCGCCGTGGGCGAACCCGCCGGGCAGGACGACCGCGTCGGCCCCGGACAGGTCGCGATCGCGATGCCAGGCAAGCTCGGCTTCGCCGCCCAGGAGCCGGATGGCGTGCGCGACGTCGTGCTCGCAGTTCGAGCCGGGGAACACGACCACGGCGACGGTCACGATCCCACCACGATCTCGTAGTCCTCGAGCACGGGGTTGACGAGCAGTTGATCACACATGGCCGCGATCCGCTCGCGAACCTCGGCCGGATCGGTGCCGTCCACCTCCAGGTGGATGGTGCGGTCGATACGGACCGAGGTCACGCCGTGGTGGCCGAGATCCTCCAGCGAGCGGGCGACCGTCGCCCCGTGAGGGTCGGCGATCTCGGGACGGCGGCGCACGTGGACGGTGACTCTCATGCCTCGGCCGCCTTCAGGTAGTGGTCGAACGACCGGTCCGTGATTCGTTCATAGGCTTCGACGTACCTCTTGCGTGTTCCGTCGACCACCTCTGGGGGGAGGGGAGGGGCGGGTGGACTGTGATCCCACCCTGAGCCGTCCAGCCAGTCGCGAACGTACTGCTTGTCGAAGCTGGGGACCGCCTCGCCCGGGGTCCAGGCGTCGGCCGGCCAGTAACGCGACGAGTCGGGAGTGAGCACCTCGTCGACCAGGGTGAGGCGACCGTCGACGAGGCCGAACTCGAACTTGGTGTCGGCCAGGATCAGGCCGCGCTGTTCGGCGTGGGCGGCTGCCGCGCGATACAGCGCCAGGGAGGTGTGGCGGAGCGCCTCGTACAGGACGTCCCCCACCAGCTCCCGTGCCGCGGCTTGGCCCAGGTTCTCGTCGTGTCCCGTGGCGGACTTCGAGGCCGGTGTGAACACCGGATCGGGCAGTCGGTCGGCCAGTCGGAGTCCTGCGGGGAGGTGTTCGGTCGTCGGCCCTCCTCCGGAGGAGTACTCGCGCCAGGCGGAGCCGTACAGATAGCCGCGCACGACGCACTCGACGGGGAGGACCTCGGCGCGTCGCACGATCATCGCCCGCCCTGCCAGCTCGCGGCGCTCGTCGGGTGCCAGGTCGAGTTCGGACAGGTCGGTCGTGAGGAAGTGGGACGGCGTATCGAGGAGGTCGAAGAAGAAGAGCGACACCCCGGTGAGGACCCGACCCTTGTCGGGGATGGGGGTGGGGAGAACGACGTCGAAGGCCGAGATGCGGTCGGTCGCCACGAAGAGGAGGCGCTGGTCGTCGACCTCGTAGATCTCCCGGACCTTGCCGGAGGCGACGTGGGGAAGTGCCAGCACGTGCCCGCAGGCTAGCGCCCCCCGTTCCCCCCGAACCCACCCCCCGCAACAG
>DATHWB010000362.1:0-11499 GCA_035460965.1 Acidimicrobiia bacterium | reverse complement strand
TCTCGGTACGTGTCAGCATGGGATCATGACCGTCCACCTCCTCGGCCGATGAGCGACAACCGAGAGGACGCCGCTCCTTCCGCCGACGAAACGGCCTTCGCCCCGCTGCGAGTCAGCCACTTTCGTTGGCTGTGGACCTCTTCGATCTTCTCCAACGTCGGCTCGTTCTTCCAGGTCACGGCCGGCAGCTGGCTCATGTGGGAGATGACTGCGTCGCCGGCGTGGGTGGGGTGGATGGCCGCCTCGCGCAATCTGCCGTTGCTGGTCCTGGCGCTTCCCGCCGGAGTCCTCGCCGACCGCATCAGCCGGACCACCGTGCTCGTCACCACTCAGATCCTGATGGGGATGACGGCGCTGGCGATGGCGGTCACGGCCTGGCTGGGCCTGATGACGCCGGGGGTCCTGCTGGGACTCGGCATCGTCCTGGGCGTGGGCGTGGCGCTCAACGCCCCCGCCTGGCAGGCGATGGTCCCGGACCTGGTTCCCCGGGCGATGGTCACGTCGGCGGTGGCGCTCAACTCGGTGTCGTTCAACATGGCCCGGGCCGTCGGCCCTGCCCTGGCGGGAGCGGTCGTCGCCGGCTTCGGCGCGGCGCTGGCGTTCGGTGTCAACGCCGTGTCGTACCTCGGGATGATCGTGGTGCTGGCGGTCATCGGCCGGAAGCTCATCGAGCAGCCGCTCGACCGGTCCTCGGTCGTCCGCTCGATCGTGTCCGGAGTTCGCTTCGCACGACACACCAGCGCATTCCGCCGCCTGCTGGTCATGGGAATGCTGTTCGCCCTCGGCTCGGCGGTGCTGCAGTCGATGCTGCCGGTGCGAACCGAGGAGCTGGGCGAGAGCGTCGGGACGTACGGGTTGCTGCTTGGTGTCATCGGCGTGGGGGCCGCCTTCGGTGGGTTGACGCTGCGACGAGTGACGACCCTCCTGGGCCGGAACGCGATCAGCATCACGATCGTGATGTACGGCGTCCTCGCCACGCTGGTGGGCCTCGCCCCCACCACCGCCCTGACGATCCCCCCGCTGCTGTTCACGGGGATGTGCTGGGTGTGGACGGTCGCCACCCTCAATGCCACCGTCCAGCTGCTGTCGCCGGACTGGGTCCGCGGCCGGGCGGCCAGTCTCTGGTTGCTCGCCCACGCCGGTTTCGTCCCGGTCGGTTCGATCATGGCCGGGGTGATCGCCGAGAGCATCGGGGCGGGTTCGGCGCTCGTGGTCCTGTCCATCGGCACGATCGGGCTCGGTCTCTTCGCCCGGGTCTGGGGTATCCAGGATCCGGCATCGGTCGAATCACCCGAATTCAGTCCTCGCCGCACCCACGAACACCCGCCCGCCACCGGTGGGCCGGTCATGATCCACAACACGTGGCATGTGGGAGAGGAGCGGGCGCCGGAGTTCGTCGAGGTGATGCGGGAGGTCCGGGTCGTTCGCCTCAAGACCGGCGGCTACCGCTGGCGGCTCTTCCGGGACGTCGGGTCCCCCGAGGTGTTCAACGAGGTGTTCTTCGTGCGCTCCTGGGAGGAACATCTCCTGCAGCATCGCCGGATCGACGATGCCGCCGCCGCCGTCCTGGGACAGGCGCGGCGTTTCGACCTGTCGGAGACGGGCCCGATCGCCAGCCACTCGATCTCGATCGACCTCGGGGGCGACCTCGTCACGTTCCAGGCGGATGACGGCGATCACCGGACGATGCACGCCGTCGACGGCTCGATCCCCCTGCGGTCCGTCCGCAATCGCCTGTTGCCGAACGGGCTCCGGATCCGTCGGCGCTCGTGAACTGCGGGCTCGTGGAGCCTGTCCTCAGCCGCGTCGGGCGGATTCGACCGCCGTCACCAGGCGCTCCACGTCGCCTTCGTCGTTGTACAGGTGGAACCCCACCCGTACCGAGCCCGCCCGGACAGAGGCGGCGATGCCGTGCGCTCTGAGTACCGACGGATCATCGAGCGGGATCGACAGCATCGCCGAGCCGGAAGGGGTGAGTCCGAGTCGCTCGCGCGCCAGTTGCGCCAGTCCGACGTCGTGGCGATGGATCGCCTCGAGGCCGAGGGACGCGATGAGATCGAGGGACGGGACCGCACCGACCCACGAGAACCAGGCGGGGGAGACGTCGTATCTGCGGGCGGAGGGCGCCAGTCGCAGCGGACTGCCGTAGATCGACTTCCAGACCTCGTCGCCCGCGTACCAACCGGCGAAGGCCGGCGTCAGGGGGGCGGCGTCGGCGCCGAGCACGAGGAACGCCGTGCCCCGGGGACACAGCAGCCACTTGTATGCCGAGATCACGGTGTAGTCGAACAGCGAGGGGTCGAACGGATACCACCCCGCCGCCTGCGTGGCGTCGACCACGATGCGTGCGTCGGCGGCCCGGGCGGCCCGCACGATGGCGTCGGAGTCCAGCACCGACCCGTCGGACGACTGCACGAGGCTGAAGGCCACGAGATCGTCCTCGGCGTTGATGCTCCCGGCCAGCTCGGGTGCGGGGACCTCGCGGACCCGGATGCCTCGGTCCTTCCCGACCAGAAAGGGAAAGAGCAGTGAGGTGAATTCGCCCTCCGGAACGACGACCCGCGTCCCGTCCGGGAGCGAGGAGGCGATGAGGCCGCTGAACACCGAGACCTGGTTCGCCACGGCCACCCGGTCGGTCGGCGAGCCGAGCACGGTCGCCATCAGGTCCCGCGAGGCCGCCACCGCCTCGTCGTACTCGTCCATCGTGGCCACCCCGGCCTGCCAGCGCTCCAGCGCCCGGGTCATGGCCGCCATGACCCGCAGCGAGGGAAGCCCGTACGTGGCGGTGTCCAGATAGACGCCCTGCGGGCGGAACCGGTCGGAAAGGGAGCTGAACTCACTCATGGGTCGAGGCTATATCCCCGGGCGCCAGCCTCCGTGTCCGAACGAGGCGGCGTACTCCTCCGCCCGGAAGATGTCCTCCACGAACGTGACCTTGATGTTGCGAGGGTCGCCGGGCACGACCTCGATCTTCAGTTCCGAGTGCCGTTCCACGGTTTCGGCGGTGTCGACGCCCTCGTCCCCCATCGCGTCGGAGGTCCGGAAGGCCTCCAGCAGCGGAGCGGCGAGGAAAGCCTGCGGCGTCTGCATCCGCCGCAGACGATCCGGCGAGAGCCACTTGGCGCTCGTGCCCTGGCGCTCGTAGACCGGGCCGTCGAGAGGGAGACCCGGCACTCCGCCCCCGGTGCGGCGGGCTGCGGCGATCGTCTGCTCGAGCAGATCGGAGGTCATGAAAGGCCTGGCGCCGTCGTGCACGACGACCACGTCGATCTCGCCCCGGTCGATCGGTCCGGCCAGCGACTCCAGACCGTGACGTTCCGACTGATGACGGGTGGCCCCGCCCGGTACGACGGCGAACAGCTTGGAGACCGGCGTCTCGTCCACCATCCGTTCGATGCTCGCACGGTCTTCAGCTCGCACGACCAGGACGATGAGATCGACCGCCGGACAACGGTCCATCGTGTCGAGGGAGTACGCCAGCATCTCCCGGTCGCCCAGGGTCAGGAGCACCTTGTTGACCTCACGTTGGATCCGGGATCCGCTGCCCCCGGCCAGCACGATCCCGGCAACGGCCATGCGGTGACGATACCGCGACCGGGTGTCGGGCACCGCCCCGGTATCCTCGCCCGCAGTGTCAGGGCTCCACATGCTGCGTCCGTTCTCGGCCCGTCAACTCCATCTCGTGGCCGGTGACGGCAAGGTGGAGGCATTCGCCGTGCTGGGAGATCGGCGGCGGGGTACGGCGGTCGACGTCCACGTTCCCACGCTGCGCCGACGGATGCGGGACCTGTCCCCGGACATCGACACGGTGGTGTTCTTCGACGAGCCCTTCCCGGACGGTGCTCTGGTCGGTCTGATCGACGACATGGTCGAGGCCTTCGACCGGACCGACAGCGACGTGCTGGCGTGTGCGGTACCGGCCACCGAGGCGGTGAAGTGGGTCGAAGGCGGCGTCGTGGTGCGAGCGATCGACCGGAGCGCGTTGGTGTCCGTGCGCTGTCCGGAGGTCGTGCGCCGACCGAAACTCGAGGCCGCCCTCGACCATGTCGGAAGCGCGGTGTGGGCGAACCCGACCGAGCTGGTGGTGAGCGCCGGAGGAAGCCTGACCCTGTTCGAACCGCGGAGCAGGGAAACCTCGCCCTGACGCCGGGGGTGGTGACCGATGTCTCCTCCCCCAGCCGCCGGCGGCGGCCGGGGGAGGAGGGCACGACGCGGAGCGGCGTGGCCGGAGGGGGCTTCACGGCACCGGGTCGAGTTCCCTGGGGTCCGCGATCTGTTCCATGAACTCGGGGTATGCCGAGGCTCCGTGCTCGATCCGGTCGAGCCCGGCCAGTTCCTCGTCGGCCGAGACCCGCAGACCCATCACCGCGTCGAGGCCCCGGAACACGATCGACGATGACACGAATGTCCAGGTGCCGATGGCGGCGATGCCCATCACCTGGATGCCCAACTGCGACAGCCCCCCACCGTTCAAGAGTCCGACATCGGCACCGAAGAGTCCGACCGCCAGGACGCCCCACATGCCGCACACGCCGTGCACGGTGATCGCTCCGACCGGGTCGTCGATTCCCGCCTTCTCGATGGCCAGGATCCCGCGCACGATGATCGCACCGGCGACGAGCCCCACGACCACCGCCCAGTTCATCGGGATGATGTCCGGTGCCGCTGTGATACCGACGAGTCCGCCGAGGGCTCCGTTCAACGTCATGCCCGGATCGGGACGACCCAGGCTGCGGCTGGCCCAGGACACCGCCATCGCGCCGACGGCTCCGGCAGCGGCTGCCAGGGTGGTGGTGACCGCCACGGTCCCGATGTCGGTCCCGACCGCGGCCAGGGTCGATCCGGCGTTGAACCCGTACCAGCCGAACCAGAGGATGAACACGCCGAGCGCACCCAGCATGAGCGAGTGGCCCGGTATCGGCTGGGGGTTGCCGTCGGAGTCGTACTTGCCGATACGGGGTCCGAGGGCGAGGACACCGGCGAGGGCGGCGGTGCCTCCCACCATGTGGACGATCCCGGAACCGGCGAAGTCGTAGTAGCCCAGCTCAGACAGCCAGCCGCCTCCCCACGTCCAGTGGGTCACGATCGGGTAGATCAGACCGGTGATGAAAGGGGTGTAGACCAGGTAGGCGGTGAACTTGGTGCGCTCGGCCATCGCTCCGGACACGATCGTGGCCGCCGTCGCCGCGAACACCACCTGGAAGAACCACTCGACCGAGCGTTCGGGATTGGCGAAGAAGAACTCGCCGTAGCCGACGTACCCCCCGATCGTCGATCCGCCGTAGGCCAGGCCGAATCCGACCGCCCAGTACATCAACGCACCGGCCGCGAAGTCCATGAAGTTCTTCATGACGATGTTGGCGGTGTTCTTGGCGCGGGTGAATCCCGCCTCGACCAGGGCGAAGCCCGGCTGCATGAACATGACCAGGATCGCCGCCACCACCACCCACAGGTCGTTCACTGCTTTGACCACCTCCTCGGTGGTCTGGGCCAGTGCCGTCCCCGCCAGTGGCCCGAACAGGGCGAGGGCCGCCATCCCGCCGCACAACGCGATCCGTCTCCGCACTTCGTTCCCTCCAGTGTCGATCAGCGGCAACGTATGGGACCTGCTTTACCGGGCGGTTAGCCGAGTGTTGCGTGTGCCGCACGTTCTCGTTTCGACGACGTTTCGGGCGGGTCACTTGCGGCTCGGGGTGCGGGGCTGCAATCTCACTCCATGACCGTGGGTCCCACGACCGCCGACCTCAGTGACTCCCGGCTCGCCGGGCTCGGGGCGAAGGCGGTGGCGACGGCATGGTCGGAACTGGCCGACCGGCACCTCATCGTCACCCGGCGGGCGCGGCATCGCTTCGAGGCACGCGACTGGACCGGTCTGGCCGGAGACCACGTGGAGCGCCTCGACCTGTACGCCCGTTCGGCGTCGAACACCGCCACCCGGCTGTCGCACACCCTGGGCGACAGGGTGCACGATCCGATGGTGTGGGCCGGGATGAAGGCCGTGTACGCGGTGCTCGTGGCCGGCCGTGAGGACACCGAACTGGCGGAGACCTACTTCAACTCCGTCACCCGCAAGATCTTCACCACCGTGGGTGTGGACCCCAGGATCGAGTTCGTGGACTCCGACGTCGTGTCGTCACACGGTGCGGCACCGGTCCTCCGCACCTATGAGCGTCCGGCGTCGATCCCCGACCTGGTGTCCGACGTCCTTCGCGACACCGGGCTGAGCGGATGGAGGGACTTCGACTCCGATGTCCGGGAGGCTGCGGCGCGGATCGGACGACGGCTGGAGGCGGTCGGAGGCCTGCGGACCATCGATCGGGCGGAGGTGGTGCGACCGCTCTTCTTCCGAGGATCTGCGGCGGCCGTCGTCGGGCGGGTGGCGTCCGGGTCGCAGGTCATTCCGGTGGTGTTCGTGCTGGCGCACGACGCGGACGGGATCAGGGTGGATGCCGTCCTCGTCACCGAGAACGACGTGAGCATCCTCTTCAGCTTCACCCGCAGCTACTTCTTCGTGAACGTGGCCGGCCCCCATCCGCTCGTTCACTTCCTCGCCACGCTCATGCCTCGCAAGCGCACCGCCGAGCTCTACATCTCGCTGGGGTACGTGAAGCACGGCAAGACCGAGCTGTACCGGGAGCTGCGGCGCCATCTCGCCGCCTCCCAGGACCTCTTCGTGACCGCCCGTGGCACGCCCGGCCTGGTGATGGTCGTGTTCACCCTGCATGGCTTCGACGTGGTGCTGAAGGTCATCCGGGATCGGTTCGGGGCGCCGAAGCAGGTGACGCGGGATCGGGTGCTCAACCGGTACCGGTTGGTATTCCGTCACGACCGGGCGGGCCGGCTGGTCGACGCCCAGGAATTCGAGCACCTGGCGCTTCCCCGCGACCGGTTCGATCCCTCTCTGGTGGACTACCTGGCCGAGCACTGTTCCCGATCGGTGGAGGTGGACGCCGACACCGTCACGATCTCCCACGCCTACGTGGAACGGCGGGTCACCCCGCTCGACGTGTTCCTGAAGGAGGCGCGCCCGGCGGACGCCGAGCGGGCGATCCTCGACTACGGGCAGGCGATCAAGGACATGGCGGCGAGCGGGATCTTCCCCGGCGACATGCTCATGAAGAACTTCGGCGTGACCCGGCACGGTCGGATCGTCTTCTACGACTACGACGAGTTGCAGACGCTGGACGAGGTTCGGTTCCGTGCTCTCCCGGACACCGACGACCCCGCCGACTCACTGGCGTCCGAGCCGTGGTTCCCCGTCGGTCCGGACGACGTCTTCCCCGAGGAGTTCCGCCGCTTCCTCGGTCTCGGGGGACGCCTGAGAGAGGTGTTCGAAGCCCGACACGCCGATCTGTTCGATCCCGCCACCTGGCAGGGCTGGCAGCGGACTCTGGCCACCGGGCAGCGAATGGAGATCTTTCCGTACCGTTCCGAGGTCAGGTTGGGTGGGGAATGACGGACGTCGCCGCCGTCGCCGACCTCGCTGCCCGGGTCGTGGCTTCGATGGAGCGGGTGGTCGTCGGCAAGCGAACCGAGCTGGCGCTGCTGGTGACCGCCGTGCTCGGCAGGGGGCATGTGCTGGTCGAGGACGTGCCTGGCACCGGCAAGACCCTGGTGGCGCGCAGCCTGGCCGCATCGCTCGGACTCGAGTTCGGGAGGATCCAGTGCACTCCCGACCTCCTGCCGAACGACATCACCGGCGTGAACGTCTACGACCGTGCCACGGCGTCGTTCGAGTTCAGGCCCGGACCGGTGTTCGCCGGGGTGGTGCTCGCCGACGAGATCAACCGGGCCACGCCTCGCACGCAGGCCGCGCTGCTGGAGGCGATGCTGGAGGAGCAGGTGACCGTCGACGGTGTCAGCCACCCCATGCCCGATCCGTTCGTGGTCCTCGCCACCCAGAATCCGATCGAGTTCGAGGGCACCTTTCCGCTTCCGGAGGCGCAGGTGGATCGGTTCATGTTGACGAGCCGGCTCGGCTACCTCACGACCGAGGAGGAGCGCCACCTGGTGCGGTCCGGCCTGCGCTCGGCTTCGATGATCGATGCCGTGACCGACTCGAACGAGCTGCGCCGGGCCATGGACGTGGTGGCGTCGGTCCACGTCGACGAGGCGGTGGCCGGGTACGTGGTCGAGATCGCCCAGCGGACGCGAAACCACGACTCCGTGCTGCTCGGCGCCAGTACCCGCGCTTCGCTGGCCCTCACGTCGGCGGCCAGGGCGGCCGCGGCGGTCGAAGGCCGCGACTACGTCCTTCCCGACGACGTCAAACGGCTGGCATCTCCGGTGCTCGCTCACCGACTGGTGCTCGATCCGGATGCTCGACTCCGCCGACTGACTTCCGAGGATCTGGTGAGGTCCATCGTCGGCTCGGTCGGAATCGACTGACATGCGCCGGCTACTGCGGCCCGCCCTCGCCCTGGGGGTGCTGGCCGTGCTCACCCGGGTCGATCCGGTGCTGGGTGTCGTGGTGTTGCTGGCGGGCTGGGCGTGGACGAGCTGGTGGTTGCCGCCGCGTCGCCTCGCAGGGTTGTCGGGAGATCGGCGTGTCCCGGAACGGGCGATGTTCGGGGATGCGGTACCGGTGGAGCTGGTCCTCGATTCGACGCGCTCGGTTCCGTGGATTTCCGTCTTCGACATGGTCCCGTTCGATCTCGGTCCCAGCACGCGTTGGGTCACCACTGCGGTGGCCGGCGGGTCTTCCCGGTTCCACCGCCAGGTCGTCGCCGCCCGCCGCGGCCTCCATCGCATCGGGCCCGCCATCGTGTCGACCGGGGACCTCTTCGGGTTGCGAACGGTGCAGCAGGCATTGGTGCCGTCCTCGGACCTCCTCGTCTACCCACGGATCGTGCCCCTGAAGACCCTCGAGCTCGCCGCCGGCGCACCGCTGCCGTTCGTCCCCACCACGGTGCCGCTGCAATCGGATCCGACACGGATCGTCGGTGTGCGGGAGTACGAGCCGGGCGATCCGATGCGCACGATCCACTGGACCGCCTCCGCCGCGGCAGGGTCGCTGCTCGTCAAGAAGCATCGGCCGGCGACCTCCCGCGACGTCCTACTGACGGTGGATCTCTCCCGATCCTCCCACCCTTCACCCGGGCGCAACCGCTCCGTCGAGCTGGCGATCGCCGCCGCCGCCTCGATCGCCCACCATCTGGTCACGGTCCGTCGGGAGTCGGTGGGCCTCAGGCTGTACGGGCGCGACACCCCCTCCGGGTCGACCTCCGTCGTCGAAGTCACCCCCGGCAGGGACGAGGTTCGACTGGGACGGATGCTCGAACATCTGGCGAGGACGGGCATGTGCGGCTCGTCGGATGGTGGGGCGGTCCTCGACGTCGGAGGACTTCCCTACGGGGCTTCCGTGGTGCTCTTCACGGGGCAGACCGATCGCGAGCACGTGCGTCGGATCCTGCGCCTGTTGCGCGCCGGCGTGGTGGTGGACGTGGTGGTGACGGCGCGTCAGCGGAGCGAATGGGACACCGAGCTCGAAGGCTTCGGTGTGGCGGTGCGCTCACTCGCCCGGCTCGGGGATCTGGTGTCGATGTGAAGGCGTTGACGCTGGCGCTGATGGCGGGACTCGCCGGATCGGCCGTCGCCGAGGTCTCCCTGGTGGTGCGTCCTTGGGTCGTCGCCCTCCCGGCGGCGGTGGTGGCGTTCACGACCGCCGCCCATCGGGTACGACGGGGAGGCTCCTCGCTGCGGGTCCCGCTGTTGGCGATCCCGATCGGTGTGATCGTCCTGCAGGGTGTGAGCGGCGGCCGGCTCGGGGTGGAGACCGCCCTCGCAGCCCTGACGGGGCTCGCGACCTGGGGACTGGTGGGTGCCACGGTGGGGGATGTCGAGGGCGTGGAGCGGGGGCTTCCCGCCACGGAGGGAATGGCTCCGATCCAGCGCCTCAGGGTCAGGTTCGTTGCGGTCGGAGTCACGGCCAGCGCATGCGCCGCGGTCGGGGCGGTGGCTCCAGGCGGGATGCTCGATCTGGGAAGAGAGGCGGTGCGGTCGTGGTCGGCGGCTCCGCTGGCGTACTTCGCCGTCGGACTCGGGGCGTTGGGTGCCACGGCACGGGTGGCCGAACGACGCCGGTGGCAGAGGGACGGGGCGACCATCGATGGGGGCGTGGACCGCCGATGGGCCGTCTCCCTCACCGCGACCGTCGTCGTCCTGGTGCTGGCGGCGGCGGCCGTGGAGCGGCTACCCACGGGCATCACGGCGATTCCCAGCCGCCTGGTTGCAGCATCCGGGAGCCTGGGCGACTGGATCGTCGACCGTGCGGCCGCGCCGGAGGCGGCACCCGGTGGCAGCGCCGAGTCCGGGCAGGAGACAGCGACCCCACCGATCCCCGCAATCGACGAACGCTCACCGGCACCACCCTGGGTGGGGGACCTGGCCCTGATCGTCCTGTTCGCACTGGTCCTGGGGTTCGCCATCGTGCGCGGCCGCACACGGAGAGCCCTGGTGCGGGGAGCGTCGAGCCCGGGTTGGGGGGCGGGCGGCGTCCTCCGCTCGGTCGCCGAGGAGCTGGTGGCGCTGATACGGGCGGTGTGGTCGGGCCTCAGGCGGCTCTTCGCCCGTCGTCGTTCGGCGGGTCCCGGCTCCGGGCCGGAGTCCACTTCGCCGGCGCCTCCCGTCGGCTGGGCACCCCGCGACCCGGTGCGGCGTCGGATCGCGGCGGCGTATCGCCGGGCCCTGTCTCTGCTGGTCCCGGCTCACGTGCCGCTCGTCGGTCCGGAGACCCCTCGGGAGCTGGCGCTGCGGGTGGACGACCTGCGTTTCTCTGCGTTGACGCGGCTCTACGAAGAGGCCCGCTTCTCCGATCACGTTCTCGGGGAGGGCCACGCATCGGAGGCGGAGACGACCGCGGACCGACTCGATTCCCGATCCGGTGGGCCCTTCGGCCCTGGGCGCGGGTCCTCCGCCGAGTAAGTTCGGCTGCGTGACCGACTACCCATCCGAGTACGAACTCGACATTGTGACCCGATCCGGGCAGACCGTGAGGATCCGCCCGATCACTCCCGGCGACTCCGAAATGCTCGTCGACTTCTTCGAACGTCTCGGCCCCGAGAGCCGTTACTACCGCTTCTTCCGCGTGAAGACGTCACTGCCGCCCGAGGAGGTGGAGTACTTCACGAACGTCGACTACGACACCCGTATGGCCCTGGTCGCGCTGTACGACGGCCGCATGGTGGGGGTGGCGCGTTACGACACGGAACCGGACGAACCGCAGCGGGCGGAGGTGGCGTTCTCGGTGTCCGACGAGATTCAGGGACACGGCGTCGGCACCTCGCTGCTGCAACTGATCACCGCCTACGCCAGAGACCACGGGATCACCGGATTCCGGGCCTTCGTCCTGCCCGAGAACGTCCAGATGATGCGGGTGTTCCGGAACTCGGGCTATGAGCTCAAGCGAACCGTCGAAGACGGCATCTTCACCGTCGACTTCCCGGTGGCCTACACCGACGATGCCCGTGCCCGGGCAGAGGAACGCGAACGGCGGGCGGT
>DATHWB010000361.1:0-18597 GCA_035460965.1 Acidimicrobiia bacterium | reverse complement strand
GCATGGGTGCCGAGGACTACACGTTCGCCGATCTCGCCACACGGTCGAATCGCATGGCCCGAATGCTGGCCGACCACGGTGTCCGCAAGGGGGACCGGATCTTCCTGATGCTGCCCAGGGTCATCGGCTGGTACGACGTGGTGCTGGGCGCCATCAAACTCGGGGCCATCCCCATGCCGGGTACGACCCAGCTGAAGGCGAAGGACGTGGGGTATCGCATCGGCCGCGCCGAGGCGTCCGTGGCCGTCACCGACGCCGACGGAACCGCGGTGGTGGATTCCGTCAGGGCCGAGTGTCCCAGCCTCACCACGACGATCACGATGGGTGGCGAGGTCGAGGGATGGATCGACGGGGATGCGGCCAGGGACGGCGCATCGGCAGATCCGGTCGCGACCGACGGCACCGCCGCCACGGATCCGATGCTGATCTACTTCACATCCGGCACGACGGGCAACCCGAAGATGGTCCTCCACACCCAGGCGTCGTACGGCATCGGCCACCAGATCACCGCCCGTTTCTGGCAGGACCTGCGCCCCGGCGACGTGTTCTGGGGGGTGTCGGACACGGGCTGGGCCAAGGCGGCGTGGTCGAAGCTGTTCGGGCAGTGGGCATCAGGCGCTGCGGTGATGGCCTGGAACGCCCAGGGAAAGCCCGACTTCGACCAAATGCTGCGGATGATCGTGGACCACGACGTGACCGTGTTCTGCGCCCCGCCGACGATCTACCGCAACTTCGTGACCAGGGACCTGAGGGGGTACGACTTCTCGCGTCTGCGGCACTGCCTGGCGGCGGGCGAGGCGCTCAACCCCGAGACGTTCCACGCCTGGAAGGCGGCCACCGGCACCGAGATCCACGACGGCTACGGGCAGACGGAGACCGTGAATCTCCTCGCCAACTACCCGTGCATGCCGATCAAGCCAGGGTCGCTCGGCAAGCCGACCCCAGGGTTCGACGTCGTGGTCGTCGACGACGATGGGCGTCCACTGCCTCCCGGGAACGAGGGTCAGATCGCGGTGCGGGTGAAGCCGGACCGCCCAGTGGGTCTGTTCGTCGAGTACTGGCGTGACGCCGAGGCCACCGCCGACTCGCACGTCGGCGATTACTACCTGACAGGCGATCGCGCCCACGTCGACGACGACGGCTACTTCTGGTTCGTGTCCCGGGCGGACGACGTGATCATCTCGGCGGGCTATCGCATCGGACCGTTCGAGGTCGAGAGCGTCATCATGGAACATCCCGCAGTCCAGGAGGTGGCCTGCATCGGTGTCCCGGACAACGAGCGGGGTGAAGTCGTCAAGGCGTTCGTGGTGCTTGCCCCCGGTCACGAGCCGACACCCGACTTGGCGGCGGCGATCCAGGACCACGTGAAGGCGACCACGGCCCCCTACAAGTATCCCCGGCAGGTCGAGTTCCTCGACGAGCTCCCGAAGACGGTGTCGGGCAAGATCCGCAGGGTGGATCTCCGGGCGCGAGCCTGACCCCGGCCGCAAGCCGCTGGCTACGCTCCACTCCTGTCACGACCCCGAGGAGTCCCCCATGTCCCTGGTCGACTTCAGCACCGATGGCGCCGTCGCCGTCGTGCGGCTCGATCGTCCCCCGGTCAACGCCCTCTCCGAGGAGCTCAGCTCCGATCTCCACGAGGCCTTCGGCGAGTGCGAGGACCCGGCGATCCGGGCGGTGGTGGTGACCGGCACCCCTCACTTCGCGGCCGGTGCCGACATCAAGGGATTCCAGGCCGTCTACGACGCCGCAGGCGAGGAGGAGATCGCCCGAACCCTGTCGAAAGCGGTCGGACGGCTCGAACGTCTGAAGAAGCCGACGATCGCCGCAATCCACGGATACGCCTTGGGCGGGGGGCTGGAGCTGGCGATGGGGGCCGACTTTCGGTTCCTCGCCGACGATGCCCAGGTCGGCCAACCCGAGATCAAGCTCGGCATCATCCCCGGCGCCGGCGGGACCCAGCGCCTGCAGCGGCTGGTCGGCTACCAGCGCTGCAAGGAGATCGTCTACAGCGGCCGTTTCGTCGGTGCCGAGGAAGCGCTGGCCATCGGTCTGGCGGACAGGGTCATCGCGTCCTCGGATCTCCTCGACGAGACGATGGAGGCCGCCAGGCAATGGGCGAAAGGTCCGACACTCGGTATCGCGGCTGCGAAACGAGCGATCAACGACGGCCACGGGGAACCGATGGATCGAGCGCTCGAGATCGAGGCGGAGGCGTTCGCGGAGTCCTTCTGGACCGACGACGCCCGAGAGGGCGTGGCGGCCTTCGTCGAGAAGCGACAGGCGAAGTTCCACGGATCCTGAGCCGGGCCGCCCGCCGGGCGCCGAACGCCTGGGTAGACCGCCGGATCGAGTACGCTGGAGGGGAGCCGGGGAAATCCTGGCGGCTCTCCCTCGGGGATCGAGCCCACAAACAGCATTGCTGCCGCACTCAGCCAGGAGCCACGTGGCCATCACCGCCGACGACACGACGACCGATACCGACACGATCCCCGCCCCCACGGTCACCCCGACCTTCTCTGATCTGGGTGTGGGTCGCGACCTCGTGGAACTCCTCGAGGAGCAGGGGATCACCGCCCCTTTCCCCATCCAGACGATGGTCATCCCCGACGCGCTCGAGGGCCGCGACGTGCTGGGAAAGGCCAAGACCGGGTCCGGCAAGACGCTGGCGTTCGGCCTCCCGTTGGTGGAGCGTCTCCGCGACGCACGGCCCAAGCACCCGACTGCGTTGATCCTGGTTCCGACACGGGAGTTGTGCTCCCAGGTGGCGGATGCGATCGAGCCGTTCGTGGAAGCCAGGGGCCACACCCTCGTGTCGGTGTACGGAGGCGTGTCGCTCCGGGCGCAGGTGGACCTCCTGGCCGGTGGGGCGGAGATCGTCGTGGCGACGCCTGGGCGACTGATCGACCTCGTCGACCGCAAGGCCGCCGTCCTCGACGAGGTCGAGACAGTGGTGATCGACGAAGCCGACGAGATGTCGAACATGGGGTTCCTCCCGCAGGTCCACCGGATCATGCGGGCAGTGGGAGGCAACCATCGCACGATGCTGTTCTCGGCCACCCTCGACTATCAGGTCAAGAACATCGTTCACAAGTACATGACCGATCCGGTGAGCCACGAGGTCGAGTCGGAGTCGGTCATGGTCGAGACCTCTGTGCACCGCTTCATCGAAGCCCACCGCCTCGACAAGCCGGACATCGTGGCTCGGATCGCCGCGCGGTTCGACAGGACGATCGTGTTCACCCGGACCAAGCGCGACGCGGACCATGTTGCCAAGGCGCTGCGGGACTCGGGCGTCAAGGCGGGCGCCATCCACGGCGACATCCCCCAGGACAAGCGGGAGAGGGCATTGGCGAGGTTCGTCGACGGCGACCTTCCGGTGCTCGTGGCCACCAACGTCGCCGCACGCGGCCTCCACGTGGACGGTCTCGACGTCGTGATCCACTACGAGCCGCCGGATGACCCGAGGGTCTACGTGCACCGCTCCGGCCGCACCGCTCGCGCAGGCGAGGACGGATTGGTCGTGACCCTGGTCGAGTGGGACCAGCACGCGATGGCCAAGGACATCATGCTGCAGGCTGGGCTCAACGAGCCGATCGTGAAGATGTTCTCGAACGACGAGCGCCTCGACGACCTGGCCGGCTGGGTTCCTCCGCCTCCGCCGGAGCAGCCCAAGAAGGCGCCGGCTCGTCGCAGGCGACGTCGCCGCCTCTGAAGCCCGGTCAGTCCTCCAACTGGCGCTTGAGGCCCGACAGGTTCCGCTTCCAGATGTAGCCGAGGACCGGCGATGCCAGCGCGGCGACGATCGGTCCCCCCAGCCACAGTGGAAACCGTAGTTCCTCGGTCCACGTGAAGCGGGTTGCTCCGGCCATCGGGGCGAGTGTGAATCGGCCGACGCCTTGTACGAGGCCCGTGTGGCGGACCCCGATCGTGCGGCCTTCCTCCCACTCGGTGACCTCCATCACGTCCACGGTGCGGAAGGGACCCACCACCGTTCGGACCTGCATGACCGTGCCGACACCCGAGCGCTGTTCGGAGAGGAACACGATCGACTCCGCGTCCGCCATCCATCGGTCGTGCGTCGCCAGATCCGCCGCCGCCTCCCACACGCGATCGAGCGGAGCGGCGATGTCGACGTGCCGTGAGATGCGCGCCACGGGTGTCTCCCTGGGTCGAGTCCGGCTCCGGTGTGCCCGAGGGTAGGTGCCCGCCGTGAGGTCCGTATCCTGAGCCTCCAGTCTTCCAGGAGCATGCATGCAGGTTCGCAGTGTCCGTTCGTTCTCCGCCTCGGAGGCCGATGCCGTGATCATCGGGATGTTTCCCGGGCGGAGGCCGGCCGACGGCACGACCGGTGTGACCCGTGCCCTCGGCGGCTGGGTGCGGCAGGCACTGGAGTCCGCCGATTTCGATGGCGAGCCCGGCCAGAGCGCCGTGCTTCCCAATCCCACGGAGACCGGCCCCCGCACCGTGGTCGTCGTCGGGCTCGGGTCGGAGTTCGATCTCGAAGGCATTCGTCAGGCTGCCGGGCATGGTCGCCGCGCCCTGCCGCGCCGGGGGCGGGTCATCGCGACGACGCTGCACCGCGTGGACCTGGACGGCGCCGTGGCCGCAGCCGTCGAGGGCATCGCCCTCGCCGACTACGCCTTCGAGAGGTACAAGTCGAAGGCGGAGACCGTCGAGCCACTCACCATCGAGCTGATCGGCGGCCCGAAGGAGGACGATTCGGTCCTCGATCAGGTCGGTGCCGTCACCTCCATGGTGGCTTTCGCCCGTGATCTCGTGAACGAGCCTCCCGGTGGCAAAGCGCCCATCGATCTCGCCGAGCGGGTCGTCTCGGTCGCCTCTGCCGCCGGGCTGTCACACGAGATCTGGAGTGGCGACACCCTCCACGACGAGCGGATGGCCGGCCTCCTGGCGGTCGGAGGTGGCTCCGACCGCTCTCCGTGCATGGTCAAGCTCGATTACACACCTGCCCGCGCCTCTCGGCACGTGGTGCTGATCGGCAAGGGAATCGTCTTCGACTCCGGTGGCCTGAACATCAAGCCCGGAGACTCGATGGGGACGATGAAATCGGACATGGCCGGCGCCGCGGCGGTGGCCGGGGCGGCGGTGGCCATCGCCCGGCTCGGGATCCGGATCCGAATCACGGCCTACCTGGCCCTGGCCGAGAACCTCCTCGGCGGCGGGGCCCAGCGCCCGTCCGATGTCATCACCTATCGGGACGGCACCACCGTCGAGGTGGGGAACACCGATGCCGAGGGCCGATTGGTCATGGCGGACGCCCTCTGTCTGGCGAAGGAGGCCGAACCCGACCTGATCGTGGATCTGGCGACCCTCACCGGAGCGACGAAGGTGGCGCTCGGCCCGAAGATCGCCGGAATCTACGCCCGGGACGAGGCGCTGGCCGCTGCAGTGCAACGGGCGGCGGACGGGGCGGGGGAACGGGCGTGGACGATGCCGCTCCCGACCGACTACCGGAAGTGGAACGAGTCGACCGTCGCCGACGTGAAGAACACGTCCTCGATCAAGTGGGGAGGCGGCATCACCGCCGCCCTGTTCCTCGAGGAGTTCGTCGGTAGCGCACCCTGGGTGCACGTCGACATCGCCGGCCCGGCGTTCCTCGACGATGCCGAACACTACGTGTCGAAGGGTGGGACCGGATGGGGGGTGCGGACACTCGTCGAGCTCGCCTCGTCCATGGCGGGGTGACCGTCGAGCGTTTCGTGCCGGTTCCGGGACTGGTGGGACCGATGACGTCGTCCCGGGCGGGGGACGTCGCCACGCGGATGGCCCGGGACTTCGAACCCGGCGTCCGCGCCTGGCGAGTCGGTAGCGACGAGGGCTGCGACGAGCACGGTCGGTCCTTTCGGTGGGAGCTTCGTTTCGACCTCCCGGAGCGCCGCACCGAGCTGGTGGTCACGATCGGGTTCCCGCCGTTCGAGGAGTCCGGAGCCCGCGGCGGAGCGGTGGCTTCGGTGCGGCTGCTGCCGTTCCCGGCGGAGGGAAGCGAGCTCGCCCGGATGGAGCGAGCAGGTCAGATCACGCGTCGCCGGATGCGGGGTGTGTGGCGACAGCACATGCGCGACCGGTTGCCGCTGCCGGAGGACTTTCCGGACTCGACCGTGCTGAGCCGCGTGGTCGGCTCCGAGGTGATTCGATCCGTCCACGCCCTGACGAGTCGGATGCGCGGGCCGGTGTGGGTGGTGGAAACACCGGGCCGCACGCGCCACTTCCGCCTGGACGACTTCGTCCGCTGAGGCCACCGGCGGCTGTGGTGAACGACCGCCGACCTGCGATCATTGTCTTCGTGACCCATGTGTACCTCGATCACGCGGCCACCACGCCGATGCGACCCGAAGTCCGTGAGGCGATGGAGCCCTTTCTGACCGACGGGTTCGGTAACGCCTCCGGATCCCACGCGGTGTCGAGGCGCGCCAAGAACGCGCTGGAGGACGCTCGGGAGCGAGTGGCGGGCCACCTCCACTGTCTCCCCCAGGAGATCGTCTTCACCGCCGGCGGCACCGAGGCGGACAACCTGGCCGTGAAGGGTCTCGCCCTGGCGGAAGGGATCGGGGGAGTCGTCACCGTCGCCACCGAGCACGAGGCGGTTCTCGAATCGGCGGAATTCGTCCGGCGTCTCGGGGGAGAGGTGGCGGTGGTAGGGGTCGATTCCGACGGCAGGGTGGATCCCGGGCGCCTCGCCTCGGCGGTGTCGGATCGCACGAGGGTCGTGTCCGTGATGTGGGCGAACAACGAGACCGGTGTCCTCCAGCCCCTTCGGGAGATCGCCGAGGCACTCGGCGGAGGCGTCCCGCTCCACACGGACGCCGTTCAGGCCGTGATCAGCGAGGACGT
Organism: Acidimicrobiia bacterium; assembly: GCA_035460965.1. Classification (GTDB taxonomy): domain Bacteria; phylum Actinomycetota; class Acidimicrobiia; order Spongiisociales; family ZC4RG35; genus DATHWB01. Next base: position 11,742 of record DATHWB010000361.1, on the reverse strand, counting down.
GTCCTCCGAGGGGGTGGACCTGCTCACGATCGCCGGCCACAAGATCGGCGGACCGAAGGGTGTCGGGGCTCTCTACGTCCGCGACGGTCTGAGACTGGAGCCGGTCCTGCACGGCGGCGGCCAGGAACTCGGCCGCCGGTCGGGCACGCATGACGTGGCCGGTGCAGTGGGTCTCGCCGCCGCATTGGATGCCGCGGTCGCCGATCGCGCCGATTTCCGCCGGCGGGTGGCGTTGGTTCGGTCGACCTTCGAGGCGCGGGTCGAGTCCGTCGCCGAGCGCACGGTCTCCCCCGAACTCACACTGGTCCAGCACAGCCATCTCCGTGTCCCCGGCCGCCGTAACGAGACCCTGCTCGTGCGACTCGATCAGTCTGGCGTGGCGGCGTCGTCGGCCTCGGCCTGCCAGTCCGGAGCCTCGACCGTGTCCCATGTGCTGGCTGCGATGGGGGTGGCGGAGCCGCGTGAGTACCTGCGGTTCTCGTTCGGCTGGAACTCCACCGTGGATGAGGCCAGACGCGCCGGGGAGGCGCTGTGCGACGCGGTGGGAGCCGTGGCGTGAAGGTCCTCGTCGCGATGTCGGGAGGAGTCGATTCGTCCGTGGCGGCGGCTCGGCTGGTGGAAGCCGGTCACGACGTGATCGGGGTCACCCTCAAGCTGTGGTCGGGGCCGGACGGCGAGATGCCCACGGCCGGTTGCTGCACGGTCTCCGACGCCGAGGACGCTCGGCGGGTGGCGGCTCAACTCGACATTCCGTACTACGTGCTCGACTACACGGAGGACTTCTCGAGCGGCGTGGTCGACGGCTTCGTCGCCGACTATCTGAGCGGGCGCACACCCAACCCCTGCGTCGAGTGCAACCGCACCGTCAAGTTCTCGCGTCTGCTCTCCCAGGCCGAGGAGTTTGGCTGCGAGAAGGTCGCCACCGGCCATTACGCCAGGGTGGAGCCGGTCGGAGACGGATACCGCCTGCGGCGCGGGGTCGATTCCGACAAGGACCAGAGCTATGTGCTCTCGATGCTCGCACAGGATCAGCTGGCCCGATTGTCCTTCCCGGTGGGTGAGATGGTGAAGTCGGAGGTGCGGGCCTTGGCGGCCGACCTCGGCCTGCGGACCGCAGCCAAGGCGGAGAGCATGGACATCTGCTTCGTGGGACGGCGCGACTATCGGTCGTTCCTGAGGTCGCAGGCACCCGAGGCGCTCCAGCCGGGCGTGCTCGTGACCGTCGACGGCACCCCGGTCGGTTCCCACGACGGGGTGGCCGGGTTCACGATCGGCCAGCGCCGTGGGCTGGGGGTGGCGCTGGGAGAACCGCAGTACGTGGTGGATGTGGACGCGTCCAGCCAGACCGTGACCATCGGTTCGAGGGAGCACCTCATGTGCGACGCGGTGGAACTCAGTTCCGTGACGTGGACTCACTCACCTTTGGTGCCCGGGGCGCCGACGTCGGTCCAGTACCGGGCGCACGGGGAGGCGGTGGACGCGATCTGGATCGGTGACGGCTCGGTGGTCTTCCACGAACCGCAGTCGGCCGTCGCACCCGGTCAGACGGCGGCGATGTTCTCCGGCGACGAGGTGCTTGGTGGCGGGATCATCGCGAGGGTCATCCGGTCTTCGCCAACTGGGTGACTCCGCGCCGTTCCATGTTTCCCCACTCGCGTGTGGTCCGCCCGCCGAACAGTGCTCGCACCCTCCACCAGACGGTCATCTGGCGGAGACCCAGGTTCTCGACGAAGCAGAGGGTGAGCAACTGCAGGGTCTCTCTCGGATCGTTGAAGTAGCCGAAGCGCTCGTCGAGCGACAGCGCCAGCAGCGAGTTGATCGCGCCGATCAAGACGGCGGTCACGAACAGCGCCAGCGCGTGGGTCGGATCGACCGCCCCGGTCAGCACCGCCACCGGTATCACGAGGTAGCCGATGAACTCGACGACCGGGGCGAGGTACTCGAACAGCACCATGGCCGGCCAGGAAATCATCCCGACGGGTCCGTGCCGGGGATTCAGCAGCGACGAACGGAAGTCGCGAACCGCCGACATGAGACCCCGGTGCCAGCGGATCCGTTGCCGTCGCAGGACCGCCCGGGTCGGCGGAACCTCCGTCCAGATGACCGCGGACGGCGAGTAGACCACCCGGTACGGGATTCGCTGCGCCCGGTAGTGGCGGTGGATCCGCATCGTGAGGTCGAGGTCCTCGCCGAAGTGACCCGGTGTGAAGCCTCCCACGTCGGTGACGGCGTCGCGATTGAAGACGCCGAAGGCACCTGACACCAGCGGGAGTGCGTTCATGGCGGACCAGGCGGGCCGGGAGGAGACGAAGGCCCGCACGTACTCGAGCAGCTGATAGCGCTCGATCATCGAGCTCGGCATCGCCGGCTCGACCCTGTTCCGCTGCTTCACGGTGCATCCGTTGATCGGTCGGATGTTGCCGCCCACCGCCACCGTGCGCTCCCGATCTTCTGCGACGAGCCGCATGGCGTGCACGAGGGCGTGGGGATCGATGATCACATCGGCGTCGGTGGCCATGACGTAGGGATAGCGGGCGACGTTGATGGCGGCGTTGAGGGCGTCGGCACGACCTCCGTTCTCCTTGTCGACGACCGTGAGCGGTATCGGCTGTCTGGACTTGTACACCTGCCGCACGGGAGCGGTACCGATGTTCGCCCGGATCGGATAGGGCACCGGGAACAGGTCGAATGCCTCGATCAGCCGTTGCAGTGTGTCGTCGGTGGATCCGTCGTTGGCGACGACGATCTCGAACCGCGAGTACGAGACCATGGCCATGGAACGGACGGAGTCGACGATCCCGGCGGACTCGTTGTAGGCGGCCACCACGATCGAGACCGGGGGAGTGAGGTCGGACGTGAGCATGTCCTCGATCCGGCCGAAGCGGGCGATCATGCGCTCCCGGGACAGGACGAAGGCGGATCCTGCCGTCAAGAGCAGCATGGAGAACTGATACAGGACGTAGTAGACGAGTACCGCCAGGGAGAAAGCAGCCAGCACGGCGTGCACGTCAGGTGCCCGACGGGATCGGGCGGCGGTATGCGCCCGAAGTGGTCAGCTGATGGAGGGCGGCGTCGGCGGCGTACGGGTCGGGACTGTCGAGGCAGGCCTGCAACCGCGCCTCGCCGCCGGGGAGCTTCGAAAGGGCCGCAGCCGCGTTCTGTCGCACCCACCACTTCTCGTCCGTCAGCAACTGTGCCACCTCGTCGAGCACCGTCGGATCGGCCGAGGCGCCGAGGGCAACCACGGCCCTGGCGCGCACGCGCCAGTCGTCGTCGTGGAGGGACACTCGCAGCGGTTCGACGGCGGCCTCGGTACCGGCGTGTTCGAGGGCCGATGCGGCGGCGACGCGCCAGTCGGGCACTGCCGAGTGGAGGAGCGCCAGCAGGGTGGGCTCGGCCTCGGAAGATCCGATGAGACCGAGCAGGCGGGCTGCCAGCGTGACCACTTCGACACTCGGGGCGTCCTTCATCCGCTCGTGCTCGATCCAGGTGACGACGGCGGGTATGGCCGGCCCACCCATCTCGACCAAGGCGTCCGCCGTCCGGGCGGCCTCCCACTGTCGGACTCGAGTGGCGATGTCCAGGATGTGGGGAACGGCTCCCACGTCCCCGAGCCGGGCGAGGCCGCGGACGGCGTTCACGCGCGCATGCGGATTGGGATCGTCGATCATGGTGTGAAAGAGTTGGGTGTGGACCGGGGTGGCGAGGTTGACGAGGCTGGACAGGGCGCGCAGCCGCACGGAGCGGGGGAAGCGGCGACCCGCTCTCCGCACCAGCACGTCGTTCACTCCGAGGCGTTCCACGAAGGCGTCGACGAACCGGCGGTCCTCGCCGGTGACCATGAGCCGGTAGTCGGCGATGGCGTCGTGGAACAGGGAGTCTTCCGCCCATGCGCGCCGCGGCCGGCTCGGAAGGATCCCGCGGCTCATCATCTCGCCGATGGCGGCGAGGTAGTACGCGGTTCTCGTCCCCTGGTACCGCTGGATCCCGCGATGCACGACCTTGGTCACGGCGAGCGCCACCGCCAGGGCAGCGGTCAGTCCGGCGGTGACCGAGAGGATGGTGACGATGGTTCCGTCCATGACGGCTGTATCGGCCCGAGATCACCCGGGTTGAGGCTTCAGCGCGGCAGGTGAGCAGCCACTCGTGCCTTCAGTTCGGGCATCGAGAACGGTTTGCGGATGTAGTCGGCCGCTCCCAACTGCAGCGACTGGATGACCGTGTGGTCGTCGTCGACGGCCGAGAGCAGCAGAACCGGGAATGTGCACTCCTCGGCCCGCCAGCGGTGCAGGACGTCGGTTCCGAGCATTCCCGGCATCAGCTGGTCGAGGATCGCCAGGTCGGGCGACTCGCCGATGCCGATCTCGTAGGCGGTCGTGCCGTCGGCCGCTTCGAGGAGCTCGTGGCCGTCGGCCTGCAGGTGCCTCACCACCAACAACCGCACTGAAGGAGAGTCGTCGGCGACGAGGATCCGGGCCATACGGGGATTGTGGCATCCCCGCCGCCGCGGCTGGCATCATCGCCCCATGACCACCATCGATCCGGTCGCACGGGCCGAGGAACTCCGCGCCGCCATCCGGTACCACGGGCACCGATATCACGTCCTCGACGAACCGGAGATCGCCGACGCCGAGTACGACGCGCTGATCCGCGAACTCGAGGCACTGGAGGAATGGCATCCCGACCTCATCACCCCCGACTCTCCCACCCAGCGGGTGGGAGGCGCCGTGTCCGATCTGTTCGCGCCGGTCACCCACCGACGCCGACTGTTCTCGCTGGACAATGCCGACACCATCGACGAACTTCGGGCGTGGGAGGAGCGGCTCGTGCGGCAGGTCGGACAGACGCCCGGCGGGTACTCGTGCGAGCTGAAGATCGATGGGTTGGCCGTGTCCTTGACCTATCAGGACGGCGTCCTGACCAGAGGGGCGACGCGGGGCGACGGGATCACGGGCGAGGACATCACGGCCAATCTGCGGATGATCGAGTCGATTCCGTTGCGTCTGCTCGGTGCGCCGCCGGCGCTGCTCGAGGTGCGGGGCGAGGTCTACATGCCGTACGCCGCGTTCGAGGCCCTGAACCTGCGGCAGGCCGAATCGGGCGAGCGAATGTTCATCAACCCGCGGAATGCCGCCGCCGGGTCCGTGCGCCAGAAGGACCCGACGATCGCAGGCGAGAGGCAGCTGGCGATCTGGATCTACCAGGCGGGACTGATCGAGGGCGGCCCCACACTGGCGACCCACGGGGAGACCATGGAGTATCTGGCGTCGCTGGGACTGCGGGTGAATCCGGCCTCGTCGATCGTGCCGGATCTCGATGCGGTCATCGCCTACGTGGAGGCCGCCGAGCGAACCCGCAACGACCACGAGTACCAGACCGACGGAGTGGTGGTGAAGGTGGACTCCATCCCGCTGCAGGAGGAGCTGGGGTTCACCGCACGGGCGCCGCGCTGGGCGGTGGCCTACAAGTTCCCACCGGAGGAGCGGACCACCCGGTTGCTGTCGATCGAGATCAACGTGGGGAGGACGGGGGCGGCGACGCCCTACGCGGTGCTGGAACCGGTCTTCGTCGGTGGGGCGAACGTCACGAATGCCACGCTCCACAACGAGGAGCAGATCCGCGTCAAGGACTTGCGGATCGCCGACACCGTCGTCGTGCGCCGGGCGGGCGACGTCATCCCGGAGGTCGTCGGTCCGGTGCTGTCGCTACGTACCGGTGAGGAGCGCTCCTGGACGATGCCGGAGAACTGCCCGTTCTGCGGGAACCCGATCGTTCGGCCGGAGGGCGAGAAGGTCGCCCGGTGCAGCGGGGGCCTGTCGTGCCCGTCCCGCCTGCGCGAGTGGCTGGCGTTCTTCGCCGGACGCAGCGCCATGGACATCGAGGGCCTGGGCTACAAGACCATCCAGCTCCTCGTCGACGAGCGCCTGATCGCCGATCCGGCTGACATCTTCTTCCTGACGCCGGAGGCCTTCGACGGATTCGAAGGCTGGGGCGACGTGTCCGTGGCGAACCTGATGGCCGGAATCGACGCCGCCCGTGATCGGCCGATCGCTCGTCTCGTCATCGCGCTGGGCATCCGACACGTGGGGCCGAAGGCGGCAGAGGAGTTCGCGAGCGTCTTTCGGTCGATCGATCGTCTCGTGACGGCCACTGAGGAGGAGCTGCTCGCCATCGACGGCATCGGGCCGACGATCGCCCGCGCCTGGGTCGAGTGGGTGGCCGAGGACGAGAACCGGGCATTGCTCGAGAAGTTCCGCCGGGGGGGCGTTCGCATGGAAGACCCCGAGCCGGAGGCGGGCGAGGTGTCCGACGTGCTGGCGGGCGTGACCTTGGTCGTCTCCGGCACCCTCACCGGGTTCAGCCGAGATGACGCCCAAAACGCCATCACCAGCCGGGGTGGCAAGGCCACCGGATCCGTCTCGAAGAACACCACGGCGCTGGTGGTGGGCGAGAACCCGGGCGCCTCCAAGGTGGCGAGGGCCGAGGCGCTGGGTGTCCCGGTGATCGACGAGGCGGTCTTCGTCGAAATGCTGGAACGGGGACGCCAGGCGCTCGGATGAGCTTCCACGGCCCCCCGGTAGTGTGACCCACCGGAGGTCATGAGTGAAGGCAGGCATCATCGTCCCCCAAGGGTGGACGGGCGAGTACGACGGTTGGGATCCTCGGCGAGCGTGGGAGCGGACGGTCGAGACGGCGGTCCGGGCCGAGGGAGCCGGCTTCGAGTCGTTGTGGGTGATCGACCACTTCCACACGATTCCGCAGCCGTCCGACGAGATCACGTTCGAATCGTTCGTCACTCTGGCGCATCTGGGCGCGGTCACCTCTCGTGTCCGGCTCGGACACCTCGTCCTCTGTGCCGGATTCCGCAACCCTGCCCTCACCGCCAAGATGATCTCGACGATGGACACCCAGACCGGCGGCAGGATGGAGCTGGGCATCGGCGCAGGCTGGAAGCAGGACGAGTGGGAAGCGTACGGTTACGGCTTCCCCCCGGCGCGGGATCGTCTCGACGCCCTGCGTGATCAGCTCGAGATCCTGGGTGCGATGATGGGTCCCGGCCGGGCCACCTACTCGGGGACGCACTCGTCGGTGGAGGGCGCCATCAACGTGCCCAAGCCGGTGCAGGATCCCCGTGTCCCGATCATGGTCGGAGGAAACGGTCCGAACGTCACCTGGCGTCTCGCCGCCAGATACGCCGACGAACTCAACCTGGACGGCCTGACGCCGGACGAGGTGGCGGCGGCGCTGCCCGTCGTCCGCTCGCGCTGCGAGGAGATCGGCCGCGATCCCGAGTCTCTCCCGATCTCGGTCCACATCTTCCGGTCTCGGCTCGGTGCGGCGGGAGAGGAGCGAATCGAGCGGCTGTCCGCCTATCGCGAACTGGGGATGGCGCGGGTGATGACGATGATGACTGCCGCTGCCACCGACCTCGAGTCGGTCGATGCCTTCGCCGACGATTGCCGTCGGGCGGGACTCGACCTGGTCACTGCACCCGGAACGTCCAGCTGAACTCGCCTCGGTCGGCCAGCCCGACCACGGTGTCCCACACGATGCGCACGGTGTGCTGTCCGGGTGTCCATGCCTGGAGATAGAGGCTCCCGGGCGACGGCGACCACCGGAAGACCCCGGTCGCTTCGACGACCTCCACCTCGTGCTCGGGCACGAGGAAGCCGTCGACGTAGATGTCGACCGTGTAGCCGACCGCCATGTCGATCTCGATGTAGCCCTGCATCAGCACGGCGTCACCCGGCAGCGGGTACACCGACTCCACGGGGTCGGGGAGCTCGACCGGTTCGCCGCCTCCCCCGAACGCCACGGCCAGCGCAACGACGGCGACGGCGAGCGCGCCGAGTCCCAGGTAGATGAGGCGATAGGGCACGAGGTGGAAGGCTACCGACGGCATCCGGTGAGCCGGAATCGGCCCGGCGTATCCTGCCGACCGGGAAAGGGTGTGACATGGACGACTCCCGGACGGATCGTGCTCTCGGCTGTCTCCTCGGGCTGGCGGTGGGGGACGCGCTCGGGGCGGCCGTCGAGTTCCTGCCGCCGGGGTCGTTCCGTCCCGTCACCGGGATGCGGGGCGGAGGCGCACACGGGCTCGCTCCCGGCCAGTGGACCGACGACACGTCGATGGCTCTCGCCCTGGCCGATTCGATCCTCGAGGTCGGATGGGATCTCGGCGACCAGGCTCGCCGGTACGTGCAGTGGTGGCGCACCGGCCGGTACTCGGTGACCGGAGAGTGCTTCGACATCGGGAACACCACGGCTGCCGCCCTGGCGCGCTTCGAGACGGACGGCGACGCGCGGGTGTCCGGGCTGGAGGCTTCGACCGCTGCCGGCAACGGCTCGATCATGCGGCTGGCACCGGTGGCGATCGCCACGATGAGCCGGTATCCGGACGACGTCGAGACGGTGATCGATCGATGTGTCGAGTCGAGCCTCCCGACCCATCGCAGTCCGCAGGCGACGTCCGCTTGTGCGGTGCTCGGGGTGATGCTGTCTGCCCTGCTGGGGGGCGAAGACGAGGAGCTGGTGCTCGACCCTTCGTGGTCCGTGTGGGAGGCGGTGCGAGCCCGTATGGCCCTGCACCCCGAAGTCGACGAGGTGATCTCCGGCAGCCATTCCCGCCGTGCCCCTCCCGACATCGTGGGAAGCGGGTACGTGGTCCGTAGCCTGGAGGCGGCGCTGTGGGCGCTCGGCGCCCACAGTGACTTCGAGGGGGCGGTCCTGGCGGCGGTGAACCTCGGGGACGATGCAGACACGACCGGGGCGGTGTGCGGTCAGCTTGCCGGTGCCCGTCAGGGAGCCTCGGCGATCCCCGACGAGTGGTTGGCGGGACTCGCCGCCGGCGATTCGATCGCGGCGACCGCCCGATCCCTGGCGGAGACCAGGCTGTGACGTGAACGGTGAGTCGGGCGGTAGCGTGAAGACGATGCGGCGCAACCCGGTCCTGGACCTTCTCGGCGGCAATCCGGTGACACGAGTCCAGGATCTGGCGCGGGGCATGCGGGATCGGGGGGTTCCGCTCATCGACTTCTCGATCGGCGATCCCCGGGAACCCACCCCGCCCTTCATCGCCGAGGCGCTGCGGGGGGCGGTGCCCGAGATCTCGCAGTACCCGACGACCAAGGGGCTCCCGCGCTTGCGCGAGGCCATCGCCGGATACGTCCTGCGCCGATTCGGCGTCGAAGTCGATCCGGCGACGCAGGTGCTGCCGACGACCGGCTCGAAGGAGGGCATCTTCTCCACGCCACTGGCCTTCGTGGACCGGGGGGCGGGCGACGCCGTCGTCTGGGCGACACCCGGCTATTCGATCTACGAACGCGGGGCGTTGTTCGCCGGGGCGCGGGGAGTGGCCGTTCCTCTCCACGGTGATCTGGTGTTCCGGCCCGGGGACGTCCCGGAGGCGGACTGGGAGGACGCCCGGATCGTCTGGATCTGCTCGCCGCACAACCCGACCGGCGTGGTCATGTCGTCCGACGTGATCACCGGGTTCCTGGACCGGTGCCGGTCGGTGGGGGCGCTCTTGTGTGCAGACGAGTGTTACGCCGACCTCTACGAGGACGATCCGCCGGCGTCGGTGCTGCAGGTGGCGGGTTCCGGCGCTTCCGGGGTGCTGTCCTACCTGAGCCTGTCCAAGCGCTCGGGCATGACCGGCTACAGGGCGGGTGCCATCGTGGGGGATCCCGAGGCCATCGCCGCCCTGACCATGCTGCGAACCGCCACCGGCACCGCTGCGCCGGAGTACACGCAAGCGGCCGCGATCGCGGCCTGGTCCGATGACGCTCATGCCGACGAACGGAGGCGGATCTTCACTGCCAAGCGACGCGTGCTGCGGGAAGCATTCGTCGCGGCGGGACTCGACGTCGTGGGGTCCGAGGCCGGCCTCTACATCTGGCTGGGTGTGGACGACGATCTGAAGGCGGCCGAGCAGCTCCTGGTGGAGGGGATCGTCGTCTCCCCGGGAAGGGCGTTCGGTCAGGGGGGAGAGGGATACGTCCGGCTGGCTCTCGTTCCCACGCTGGAGGAATGCGAGGAGGCGGCGGCCGCCGTGGTCCGGGTGCTCGGCTGAGCGACGGTCACCCCAGCCCGCAGGCCGCCCGCTCGGTGTCGGGATCGGCGTCACCGAACCGCACCCGTTCGTAGAACGCCACCCTTCTCAGGGCGAGATCGCCGAGCGCTTCGAAGGACGGCATGACCCTGTCGACCGGAGCATCGTTCGCCCCATAGGTCGGACCGACCTCGGCCTTCCACCGCTCGGAACCGAGCCGAATCCAGCGAACCTGGGTCTCGCAGTCCGGGAAGGTGTCGAGCACCCCGGCCAGGCTGGGGGCGCTCCCCCCGGTGCCGTCGGATCCGTGGCAGGCGGCGCAGGTCGGAAACACGTCACGGCCCCCCTGCATGTCGGGGTCCACGGTCGTGGTGGCGGAACAGCCCGCCACCAGACCGAGGACCAGAACCAGGACCGTCAGGCGGATGCTGCCACCTTGCCCTGTCGGAGGAACACATAGACGGCGGCGATGAGCGCCAGCCCCATGATGGGGGTGAAGACACGCTTGAGGACGGTGACGTCGGCGACGAGACCGACGAGGAAGCCTGCGAGCCCGACGTTGACACCCCAGACGACGGCGCGCTGCACCGTGTCGTATGCCCGGCCGATGGCGAGGCCGGCGAACAACACATTCGTCATCACACCCAGGAACATGGCATGGTCGAAGGCGATCAGTACCCCGACCGGGCCCTCGCCGGTCTCCGGGTCGAGCTCACCGCTCACGAAGAGCTGCACGACGTACACCAGCAGCGCCACGCCGATCACCAGGTAGACCACCGCCAGCTTGGCGTAGACCGACACCCCGGCACCGCGCCAGGCGGCCGGCGTCAGGTCGGGCCACATGCGAACGACGAATGCCACGACGCCGACCACCTGCAACAGCGAGGCCAACTGGACCAGCTCCTCGGTGTTCAGGATGAAGGCGAGATTGAAGAGAACACCGGCGAGGAAGAGCAACCAGGCGGTGCCTGTTCCCACCTTGGATTCAGAAGTGAGAGCCTGCCGCTCTCGCAGCCGCCACTCGGCGATGGCGATGCCCGCCAGGAGCAGGTACCCGGCGAGCATGGCCGGCGGGTGTGCCCCGCCCAGGTTGGCGGCCGTCTCGGTGTCCAGTCCGGGGATCGATCCCCGTGCGATGAAGAGTCCCAACAACACCCCGAGGATGGCCCCGACCACCAGTGAGACGAGCGACAGGTACAAGGCGAGGGTGGGAACCGTGGTGGGAGTGGCCTTCCACCGGCCGGTCACCCACGCGAATGCCCACACGATCGCCACCAGCATGAGGGTGCCGGCGATCGGTCGGAAGATGCCGGTCGTGGTGGCGAAGGCGATCACGTACAGGACGGTGGCCCCCACCATCCCCGTGGCCATCCGGTTGGCTCTGCTCACGTCACCGGGGGAGGCTTCGGAGCCGAACATCAGGAGGGCGACACCGACGACCGACAGTGTGATCCATCCGAGGGTGCCGGCATGGACGTGGGTGAGTACCAGCTCGCGGGTCGGATCCCACACGTCCAGGCCGTTGAGTATCCCGATCACGATCGTGACCAGGAAGATCACCAGGGCGCTGCGGAACAGCAGCTGGACCGGTGACTTCAGGGGGTGATTGTCCACGGGGGTCTTGCTCCTTGCTCGAGTGGCCGGTGAGCCGTTCCCCCACAGCGACGCGCCGGGTCGGGATCGTAGGGGAC
>DATHWB010000360.1:0-4742 GCA_035460965.1 Acidimicrobiia bacterium | reverse complement strand
TTCGGTTTCCTGGATCAGGGCTTCCGGGATGCGTTCAACGCCGAGTTGAAGCGGTTGCAGGCCGATGGGACCGTCGAGCGGATCGTGACCGGCTTCGGTTTCGCAGTCGAAGACGTCGAAAAGGCCGCCGCCCTCACCGCGGAGGAACTCGCCAACCCGTGACGAATACGATGGTCGGTCCCGGACTCGATTCCCGGGGCCGACCATCTGACCCGGAGGCCGCATGCCGGATCTGATCCTCAGTCCGAACAACTACGCCCGGCTGATGGAGGGGCTGGTCGTCACGCTGCAGGTGCTGGCGGGGGCCGTGATCCTCGGGACCGTGCTGTCGGTGGTCTTCGGGATCGGACGCCTCTCGACCCGCGCCTGGGTGCGCCGCGGCTCGTCGGTCTACATCGAGTTCGCCCGCGGGGCTTCGGCGATCATCCTCCTCTTCTGGATGTTCTTCGCGCTGCCGATCCTGTTCGGGGTACGCGGATGGTCACCGATGACCGCGGGGATCCTGGCGCTCGGCATGAACATGGGCGCCTACGGGGCGGAGATCGTGCGAGGGGCGGTCAAGTCGGTGGCGAAGGGCCAGTCCGAGGCGGCCGTCGCGCTCAACCTCACGAACACCCAACGGCTGCGTCACGTCGTGATGCCGCAGGCGATCCCGGTGATCCTTCCGCCCTACGGCAACCTGGTGATCGAGGTCATGAAGGGAACTTCGCTCGTGTCCTTGATCACGCTGTCCGACCTCGCCTTCGAAGTGCAGAAGCTGCGTGTCAACTCGGTCGTCATCGCCGACTCCGCCACCACCCCGGTCCTCTACCTGAACGTCCTCGTCATCTACTTCCTGCTGGCGTTCGTCATCAACCAGGTCTTCAAGTTCGCCGAGCGGCGGTCGGCTGCCCGGTTCGGTGTCACTCCGCGCTCCTCCAAGGCGGCCCGTCCGGCGGCAGGAGTAGGGATCACAGGATGAACCAGGTCGCCGAACGTGCCGTCTGGGATTGGGAGTTCGCCTGGAACGTGCTGCCGCGCATCTGGGGGGGCATGGTCGTCATCATTCAGGCCACCCTGCTCGGCATCACGATCGCGATGATCCTGGGGCTCTTCCTGGCGCTCGGTCGCCGGTCGCAGCGCAAATGGATCGCCTGGCCGTTCGCGGCGTTCATCGACTTCATCCGCAGCACCCCGCTGCTGATCCAGCTCTTCTTCGTCTTCTTCGCACTGCCGGACCTCGGCATCGTCCTGACCGCGATGACGTCGCTCGTGCTCGGGTTGGGGGTGCACTACGCCACGTACGCCTCGGAGGCGTACCGGGCCGGCATCGAGGCGGTGGAGGCCGGGCAGTGGGAAGCTGCCACCGCATTGAACCTCGGTCCGGCCACCACCTGGAGGAAGGTGATACTCCCGCAGGCGATCCCCAAGGTGATCCCGGCGCTGGGCAACTTCCTGGTGGCGATGATCAAAGATGCACCGCTCGGATCCTCGATCGGTGTCGTCGGGGTGCTCTTCGTGGCCCGGTCCGTGGGCTCCCAGACGTTCCGGTACGTCGAGACGATGACCATCGCCGGTGTGCTGTTCCTGGCGGTCAGCATCCCCGCCGCCCTGTTCGTCCAGTTCTTGGAGAGGAAGTATGGATACGAAGCAGCCTGACACGCGCTCGGACGTGATGGTCCGGATGCGGGGAGTGACCAAGGCCTTCGGCGATCTGGTCGTCCTCCGGGAGTTGGACCTCGACGTGGCCCCGGGCGAGAAGGTCGTCATCATCGGACCGAGCGGGTCCGGCAAGACCACCATCCTGCGGGTGGCCATGACCCTGGAGCGACCGAACGCCGGCACCGTGGAGATCGACGGTCGCCATCTCTACCACGAGGAGAAGAACGGCCAGTTGGTGCCGGCTTCGGAGAAGCACATCCGCTCGGTTCGCTCCGACGTGTCGATGGTCTTCCAGCACTTCAACCTGTTTCCGCACATGACCGCCCTGGAGAACGTCACCCTCGCACCGATCAAGGTGCACGGGAAGTCCAAGGAGGAGGCGGAGGCGCAGGCCGTCGATCTGTTGAAGTCCGTCGGCCTGGGCGACAAGACCGGGGCGCGCCCGGCTCAGCTGTCGGGCGGGCAGAAGCAGCGGGTGGCGATCGCGCGCTCGCTGGCGGTCAACCCGAAGGTCATGTGTTTCGACGAAGTGACTTCCGCCCTCGACCCGGAACTGGTCGGAGAGGTGCTCGGCGTGCTTCGACAGCTGGCGGAGGAGGGCGAGATGACGATGATGCTGGTCACCCACGAGATGGGATTCGCCAGCGAGATCGCCGACCGGGTCCTCATGTTCGACCGCGGCAAGATCCTCGAGGACGGGCCTCCGTCGCAGATCTTCAGCGAGCCGGGCCACAAGAGGACGAAGTCCTTCCTGCAAGCCGTGCTGCATCACTGATGCGGGACGCGCTCACGGTCGAGTTGCCGTTCACCCGCCAGGAGTACGCCGCCAGGCTGGCCAAGGTCAGGGCGGAGATGGACAGGCGTGGGCTGGAACTGCTCGTCTGCCCCGATCCCTCCAACATGGCGTGGCTGACCGGCTACGACGGCTGGTCGTTCTACACGCCGCAGGCGGTCCTGGTGACCCATGACTCCGATCCCGTCTGGTGGGGGAGGCTGATCGATGCCAACGGGGCGAAGCGCACGGTGTACATGGACGACGGCCACATCCACGGGTTCTCCGACGACTACGTCATGTCGACCGAGCGTCACGCCTACGAGCATCTGACGACGCTGTTGCGGGAGTTGGGCTGGGACAGGTTGCGCACCGGTGTCGAGATGGACAACTACTACTACTCGGCCACCTCACATCTGAAGCTGCTGGAGGGCCTTCCGAACGCCGAGGTCATCGACGCCACCGGGCTCGTCAACTGGCAGCGCACGGTCAAGTCTCACCAGGAACTCGAGTACATGCGTCGGGCCGCCCGGATCGTCGAGAGCATGCATGCCGCCATCTTCGAGATGGTGGAGCCGGGCGTGCGGAAGAACGACCTGGTGGCGGAGATCTACCGGGTGGGCATCTCCGGCACGGAGGAGTTCGGTGGCGACTATCCGGCGATCGTTCCGATGCTCCCGACCGGACTCGATGCGTCGGCCCCGCACCTCACCTGGAACGACCGTCCGTTCGAGGCCGGCTTCGGCACGTTCTTCGAGATCGCCGGGTGTCATCGCCGGTACCACGTGCCGCTGTGCAGGACCGTCTTCCTCGGGGAGCCGAGGAGCGAGATCCGGAATGCCGAGCGCGCCGTGGTCGAGGGCTTGGAGGCGGGGCTGGACAAGGCGAGGGCGGGGAACCGTGCGAGTGACGTGGCTCACGCCCTGTTCGAGACGATGGAGCGGTACGGAGTGGAGAAGGAGAGTCGGTGCGGGTATCCGATCGGCCTCAGCTACCCGCCCGACTGGGGTGAGCGGACCATCAGCCTGCGTCGTACCGACCACACCATCCTCGAACCGGGGATGACGTTCCACTTCATGCCCGGGCTGTGGATGGAGGAATGGGGGATCGAGATCACCGAGAGCATCCTCATCACCGAAGACGGCCCGGCGGAGACCTTCTGCGACGTGCCGCGGAGGCTGTTCGTCAAGTGACGGGCGTCTCGCTCCACTGGGTCGATCGCTCGCAGAACACGTCGGGGGCTCGATGGACCTGAGGAACGAGACGATGTTGATCCTCGGAGATCTGATCGGGTTCCCGACGGTCACGAGCGATTCGAACCTCGACCTCATCGCGTACTGCGACGCCCGGCTGCGCGCCGCCGGTGCAGCCACGACGGTCACCCGCCATCCCTCGGAGGAGAAGGCCAACCTGCTGGCCACGATCGGACCGGCCGTGGACGGAGGCGTCGTGTTGTCCGGACACACCGATGTGGTTCCGGCGGACGAAGAAGCCTGGACGGGCGCACCCTTCGTGGCGATGCGTCGGGAACAGCGGATCTATGGCCGCGGGGCGGTCGACATGAAGGGCTTCATCGCCTGCGTGCTGGCGATGGCGCCACGGTTCGCGGCGGCGGATCTCCGACGGCCCGTGCACGTCGCCCTCACCTTCGACGAGGAAGTCGGCTGCCGAGGTGCACCGATTCTCGTCTCCGACCTCCTCCGCACCGGCCCCATGCCGGCAGCGGCCATCGTCGGGGAGCCGACGGAGATGGCGATCATCGACGCTCACAAGGGCTGTTACGAGTACACCACCACGATCGCGGGGCTGGCGGGTCACGGCTCCGCCCCGGCCGCCGGTGTCAACGCCGTGCAGATGGGGGCGCGTTTCGTGACGAGACTGATGGAGCTCGGACGACTGCTGGAGAGCCGTGCTCCTGTCGACAGTCCGTACGACCCGCCGCAGACGACCATCAACGTCGGGACCATGAACGGAGGGACCGCTCGCAACGTGGTGGCCGGCGAGTGCATCGTCGAGTGGGAGATGCGACCGGTTCGTCGATCGGATGCCGACTTGGTGCTCGCCGGTGTCCAGGCAGTCGAAGAGGAGTTGCGTGCGGAGATGCGCAGCGTTCATCCGGGCGCCGGGATCGTGACGCACACCGAAGGTGCGGTGGACGGCCTGGAGAAGGATCCGGACTCGGCCGCGGTTCGGCTGGCTCGTGCCCTGCTCGGTGACCGGCCCACGTCGGTGGTGGCGTTCGGAACCGAGGCCGGGATCTTCCAGGCCGCCGGGATCCCGGCGGTGGTGTGCGGGCCCGGGTCGATCGAGACGGCCCATCGGCCCGACG
>DATHWB010000359.1:0-21178 GCA_035460965.1 Acidimicrobiia bacterium | reverse complement strand
AGGGATGTTCGAGAAGAACTTCGTCGCGTATGCCGAGGGCGTCGACGAAGCGGTCGCTCGATCCGGTCCGAGAGCCTGACGCCCGAGGATCGCCCAGACATCGGCGGAGGTCACTCGCCGCGAACCTCTCCCCGCCCGAGGAGGGTCTCGGAGGTGGTGAGCTGCTCGAACCGCTGGTCGAGCTCCACGTAGCGCTCTCGATTCTCGTCCAGGAACCGGTGATAGCTGGCGGCGTCGTCCCAGGAATCGATCGTCATGTAGCCGCCGGGTTCGTCGAGCACCACCAGCTGGGTCCCTCGATAGTGAGGACTCGAGCGGAAGAACTCCCCCCATTCCCCGGCGGGCCCGTACGCCCGTCGAAACTCCGACTCGTGCTGCACGGGGACCGCGTATCGCCATGCGATCAGATACATGGGAACGAGTCAACCACTCGTGATCGCTCGGCGGACATCCTTGACCAATGGCCCTGGTCGGCGGCGCCGACGCGCGGTGTCATGACGGCGTGACCAGCGGTGACCGAACCACGGGAATCGACCTGTACTGGATCCCGCTCGGAGCCGGCGGCTCGGGCTTCGTGCGTTTCAATGGCCGCGTGTACGAGGCGATCACCGCCCGGCGCCGGGGTGGCCGGCGCGCGCACCTGCTCCACACGGCGCTCCGGGTACACGTCCCGGAGGGGTCCTTCGTGGTGGAGACCGTCTGGCCGAGTCCCGATCGCCGAACCCAGGAGCGGGGAGTGGCGAGGGAAGGACCGGTCGCTCACCCCACGCTCGCCTGCAGCCGTGTGTTCCGCTACGAGGTTCGCCGTTGGCGGGACGGCAGCCTGCCCGACGAAGACCAGGCGATCGGCGGCCCTCGGCGCGTGTCCGACGACCCCGCGCAGGCCCACCGGCTGCTCGATGCCGTACCGTCGATGCCCGTCCTCACCTGGGGCCGCGACGAGGCCGGGGCGGGCGAGATGTGGAACTCCAACTCCGTGATCTCGTGGCTGCTCTTCGAGAGCGGCGTGTCACTGGACCGATGCATCGCTCCCCCCGGATGCCGGGCACCCGGATGGGATGCGGGCGTCCTGGTCGCACGCGGATCCCGGCCGCTCGACGCTCACGGCACTGGTGCATCCTCCGGGGGTAGGTAGGGCAGCAGCTCGTCACGTCCCAGTGCCACTGCCCATTCCCGAGCCGTCAGACCCCCACGCCCGGAGACGGCCCTCGAACATCCGGCGTCGCAGCGCTCCGTCACCGATGGGTCCGCGCCGGCGTCGAGGAGTATCAACAAGATCTCCACCGGCGCATCGTGATAGATCGCCTGGAGCAGAGGCGTGCTTCCGGAGGCGGACGGCGAGTCGACAGCCGCCCCCCGCTGCAGCAGCCGGATCACCGATCGCGTCTGTTTGGCACGGACGGCGAGTCCCAGCGGGGTCGAACCGACATCCCGCGGATGACCGTGACCCTTCGAGATCACCGCCGACTGGGCGTCGAGATCGACTCCGGCATCGGCCAACAGATCGATGACCCCAACCGCCCCGGCATCCGCCGCGTGGTCGAGGGCGTTCATGCCACCGGCCGAGCGCCGGTGTGGATCGGCGCCGGCAGCCAGCAGCAGACGAGCCACCTGCACCGCATCTGCACGCGCCGCCACATGCAGAGCGGTGACGCCGGCGAAGTCCGTGGCATCGGGGTTCGCCCCGGCCCGCAACAACAGTTCCCCTATCGCGGCGTCGTCACGATTGGCGGCCCGCATCAGGGGGGTGAGGCCGAGGGTCCGCGGCCCCTCTGGAGAGAAGCCGGCAGCGAGCAGCCTGGTGACTGCTGCGACGTCGCCGTCTGCCACCGCGGCCGAGAGCGACCGGTCGTCTCCTCCGGAACAGGAGCCGACCAGCGCGAGAACCGTCAGGACAGCCAGCGCACCGGAGCCACTCATGCCCTGCTGAAGCTACCCGACCCGGTCCGTTCCGGACGCGCCGGAGGTCGAGACTGGGCCTCAGGCAGTCCGAAGAGGATGCAGCCGCAGCCGCCCGTATCCGATGAACAGGAGCACGCCCAGCGTGACCAGGTTGAGTACCACCTGCACGTACTCTCCTCGACCGATGTGCCAGACGGCCGCCCCGACCATCACGATCGCCAGCCCGAACGCGGCCATCCAGGTCAGCTCGGGCCGGATACCCGTCAGGCCTGGAAGGATCAGACCGAGGCCGCCCAGGATCTCGGCCGTGCCCGAGACCATGTGCAGCGTGTCCGAGAGGTCGTACATCCACGACATCGCCTCGGGCAGACCGTCGGGCAGGACGAAATGCACGATCCCGATCGCGATGAAATAGACACCGAGGACGATTTGCAGAAGCCACAGCAGACGATGCACGACCCACCTTTCGATCTCTGCCAGGACGCTACCCGACTGGAACGCGACACGACGGAGGACCCACCGGCTCCTCGGCTGCGGGAGGATCACACAGGTCGTCGGACGGTTCCTAGGATCCCCGCCGATCGCGGACCGCCCCGGAGGAGGCACCCTTGCGACACGTCGAGACCCCGTCTGTCGTCGAGGACGAGAACGTCTGGATTCCGATGGCCGACGGCACCCGGCTCGCCGCCCGCATCTGGCGGCCCCCAGGCGAGACTCCGGTCCCCGCCGTCCTCGAGTACCTGCCGTACCGGAAGCGCTTCGGGACCGTGGCCCGCGACAGCCTCACCCACCCCTACATGGCGCACCACGGGTACGCAGGAGTCCGGGTCGACTTGCGTGGGAGCGGTGAGTCCGGCGGCGTCCTCGAAGGTGAGTACCTGCCCACCGAACTGGAGGACGGGGTGGCGGTGATCGACTGGATCGCCTCACAGCCCTGGTGCGACGGCAATGTGGGAATGATGGGCATCTCCTGGGGCGGATTCAACGCGCTGCAGATCGCCGCGCTGCGGCCCGCACCGCTCAAGGCCGTGATGACGGTTTGCTCGACCGACGACCGCTACGCCGACGACATCCACTACATGGGCGGGTGTCTCCTCACCGACCACCTGTCGTGGGCGTCGGTCATGTTCGGGCTCAACACGATGCCACCCGATCCCGCTCTCGTGGGCGACGACTGGCGCGCCATGTGGATCGAACGTCTGGAGGGAAGTGGCCTGTGGCTCGACACCTGGCTCCGCCACCAGCACCGTGACGAGTTCTGGCGTCACGGTTCGGTGTGCGAGGACTACGCCGACATCCAGTGTCCGGTCTACGCCGTCGGTGGATGGGCGGACGGGTACTCCAATGCGGTGTTCCGTCTGCTCGAGGGGCTCGACGTCCCACGCAAGGGACTCGTCGGTCCATGGGCCCACGCCTATCCCCACATCGCCTCGCCCGGTCCGGCGATCGGCTTCCTCCAGGAGTTGCGGCGCTGGTGGGACCGCTGGCTGAAGCGCATCGACAACGGGATCATGGACGAACCGATGCTGCGTGCGTGGATGCAGGACGCCGTGATGCCCGCCCCATCCCATGCCGAGCGGCCGGGACGATGGGTGGCGGAGCGCGCCTGGCCCTCGGGGCGGATCACTCCCCAGCAGATGGGGCTCTCCGCCGAAGGACAGCTCGGTTGGTCGGGACCGGGCTCCGGCGAGGTCCGGGTCGCCTCCCCGCTGTGGGTGGGGCGGGACGCAGGAAAGTGGTGCTCGTACGCCGACCTCCCGGATCAGCCGGGCGACCAGCGGACGGACGATGCCGGGTCGGTGACCTTCGACACGGAGCCATTGTCGGAACCGGTGGAGATCCTCGGTGCGCCGGTCCTCGACCTCGTCCTGATCTCCGACCGCCCGGTCGCTCAGTTGGCGGCGCGTCTCGACCTCGTCGACCCGGACGGACACTCGACTCGCATCACATACGGCGTGTTGAACCTCACGCATCGACACTCGCACGCCGCCCCCGAGCCGCTGGAACCGGGCTCACCCACGCCGATCACGATCCGGTTGAACGACGCCGCCCAGCACTTCCCGGCCGGACACCGGATCAGGTTGGCGCTCTCCACCTCGTACTGGCCGTTGATCTGGCCGGCTCCCGAGCCGGTGTCGCTCGTCGTCGACTGTGCGGCCAGCCGACTGCATCTCCCCGTCCGGTCCCCGCAGCCGGCGGACGAGTCGCTCGCGCCGTTCGGGGAACCCGAAGGTGCAGCGCCCTCGCCGGTCACCTCGCTCCGCCCGCCGAGCGGAGATTGGGTCATTTCGCACGAGCTCGCCGCGGACACCCGCACCGTCGAGGTGGTCGACGACGCTGGAAGGAAGCGCCTCGACGCCATCGGACTGGAGGTCGAGGTTCACACGATCGAGCGGTACTCGATTCGGGGAGACGACCCTGCAACCGCCCGCGGCGAGGTCGTGACGCGTCGGGCGATGGCCCGGGAGAGCTGGGGCGTCGAGAGCATCACCACCACGGTGCTCACCTCCACTCGAACCCACTTCTCGATCGATGCGGAACTGGTGGCATCGGAGCAGGGCAGCGAGACGTTCCGACGGGTGTGGCACGAAGAGATCCCCCGTCACCTCGTCTGACCGACCGTTCCCGAGCGGAGGATCCGGCCGCCCCCTCCACATCGACGTGAAGGGAATGCCCGCACAACCTCCGTCGTCGAAGTCCGGGATCTACGCTCTCGCCGTGGATTGGATCACCAACCCGGACATCTGGATCGCCCTCTTCACGCTGACCACGCTGGAGATCGTCCTGGGGATCGACAACATCGTCTTCATCTCGATCCTCGCGGGGAAACTTCCCGAAGCGCAGCAGTCCAAGGCGCGGACCCTCGGGTTGGGTTTGGCCGCGCTGACGAGGATCGCGCTCCTGTTCGCGATCTCCTGGGTGATCGGGTTGACCGATCCCCTGTTCGAGGTGTTCGGCTCGGAGATCTCGGGCCGGGACATCATCCTCATCCTCGGTGGACTCTTCCTACTCGGGAAGGCCACCTTCGAAATCCACGAGAAGCTGGAGGGAGAGGACCCCGCCCACGCCAAGAAGGCGATCGCGGCTGGTTTCGCCGCCGTGATCGGTCAGATTCTGGTGCTCGACCTGGTCTTCAGCCTCGACTCCGTCATCACCGCAGTGGGAATGGCGGACGACATCGGGGTGATGGTTGCGGCGGTCCTCATCGCAATCGGGGTGATGCTGCTCTCCGCCAAGGCCGTCAGCGACTTCGTCAACCGACATCCAACCGTGAAGATGCTGGCACTGAGCTTCCTGTTGCTGATCGGGATGTCGCTGATCGCAGAGGGGTGGGAACTCCACATCCCCAAGGGCTACATCTACTTCGCAATGGGATTCTCGGTGTTCGTCGAAGCCCTCAACCTCCGTCTGCGCCGCCGCAGGGTGGCCGCCAAGCCGGTCGAACTGCGGCCCACGTTCGTCAAGGACCCTGATGCGTCGGGGGCGGTCGGTTCGATTCGAACCCGCCCTCATCCCTGATCCGGCCGTACGCCAGTAGGTGTTCGATCGGCTGGCGGACGATCTGCCTCCGACCTGCCCCTCTCAAGTCACGATCCAGGCGGCGACGGTGAAGTAGATCGCGAGCGACAGCAGGTCCTGGACGACCGTTGCGAGTGGGCCGGCCCCGAACGCAGGGTCCTTCTCGAGCCTGGCGAAAGCCCACGGCAACGCCATCGCCACCACCGCCGCCACCGCACAGGCCGCCCAAATGCTCAAGGACACGGTGAGGGCGATCTCGGGACCGACCCACCAGATCAGCGCGGGCAGGGCGAGCGCCGACAGGGCGGCGCCCAACGCCAGCCCGGTCAGCAGCTCCTTCCTCATCACCTCGGCCACGGACACCCCCAGCGACAGCCCCCTCACCACCAGTGTCTCGGTCTGGGTGCCGACCGCGTCGGCGATGTACACGATGCCGGGGATGAAGAACGCCAGCTGGAGGTTGGCGGCCAGGCTCTCTTCGAAACTGGAGACGAGCGCCGCGGCGGACATCGCCGCGGCGAGCCCCACCAGGAGCCACGGGAACCGGTGCCAGAACCTGAGCAGCAGGCCTTCCTCGCTGGCCGAGCGGGCGCTCCGGGAGTCCTCGAGGTAGCCGCTCAGGCGTGCGAGATCCTCCTCGTGCTCCGCCAGGAGCACCCCGAGCATGCGGTGGGCGGGAATCAGCCCGATGAACTGTCGATCGGAGTCGACGACCGCGAGGTTGCTCTCCCGATGAGCAACCGCCTTCGCGGCCGCCACCTCCTGGTCTTCGCCAGGTCCGATGACCGGCGGATCGGCATCCATCAGGTCGTCGAGAGGGGTGGACGGCGACGCCGCCAGCACGTCCTCCATCTGGGCGACCCCGGCCAGCCTGGTGCCGTCGAGTACGGCGACCTCGGCCACCGAGTCGAACCTACTCCCGCCGACGATTCGGGCGAGGACGGCGCTCGTCGTCTCCCCCAGCTGTGCCGTCGGCACGTTCCGGGAGGCATGAACGATCGCATCGGTTGAGGACGACACTCCTCCGGCCTGTGACACCTTCGGCTCCTTCGCTGGGAGCCAGGATCATGCACCACTCGCTCAGCGGCCGTCGGAGGACTCGACCCGAACCTCGGTCGCTTTCACGGCCACCCACACCTCCGCTCCACCGGTGACGGCGAGTTCGGTGGCGGCGTCGGCGGTGATCTCGACCGTCAACGGCAGCGGCGCACCCGTACGCACCCGTGCCCGATCCCCGATCCGTTCCACGCTTTCCACCACGGTGCTCCAGCTGTTGCGGGGACTTCCCTCCGGCCTGCGCCGGTGCAGAGAGATCGCCGATGCCCGGATCGCCACCAGGACGTCGCCGGCCACATCGTGCTCCGCCAGGTGGAGGGTGTGGCCGGCCACGTCGACACGGCCGTCGGCAGCATGGCCCATGAGCAGATTGGCGCCGGCCAGCTCTGCGGCATATCGCGAACGCGGACGCAGACTCACCTCCTCGGCGGTGCCCGACTGGGTTACAACCCCGTCCTCCAGCACATGGATCCGGTCGGCGAGAAGGAACGCCTCCGCCGGATCGTGAGTGACGAAGAGAGTCGGAACCCGCCACCGGGCGACGAGGTCACCGAGCAAGAGCCGCATGCGATGACGGACGGGTGGGTCCAGGGCGTTGAAGGGCTCGTCCAGGATCAGGAGCCGAGGGGAACCCGCCAGAGCTCGGGCGAGAGCCACCCGCTGAGCCTGGCCGCCGGAGAGTTGGTCGGGATGGCGGGGAGCCCAGTCGACGGCGTCCACCTGTTCGAGCCAACCGTGAGCTTCCGAACGTCGCTGGGCGCGGGTGCCTCGCCGGATGGCGAGTGCGACGTTGTCGAGCACGGTGCGATGAGGCAACAGCAGCGAGTCCTGGAACACCATGCCCACTCGACGCTGCTGGGGCGGCGTCCACGACCCGGCCTCGGTGTCCACGAACGTCTCGCCGCCGACCACCACCCGGCCCCGGCCGGGACGTTCGATCCCGGCGATCATCCTCAGGGTCAGGCTCTTGCCCGCACCGGACGGCCCGACCAACACCGACAGTCCCCGGCCACTCTCGAACCGGGTGCGGAGGCGGAACGCGCCGACCTGGTGATCCAGTTCCACCGAGAGGGTCACGGCACCGCCCGTTCCAGGCGGCGCACCGCCATCAGGACCGTCAGCGCCGCGGCCAGCAGCACGAGCGCCAGCGTCCCGGCTCGGTCGTAGTCGAACGCCTGCACCGCGTCGTACACCGCCACCGGCATGGTCTGGGTCCGGCCGGGGATGTTTCCCGCCACCATCACCGTGGTCCCGAAGTCCCCGAGCGCCCGCGCGAAGGCCAACGCCACTCCCGCCAGCAGCCCGCGACGCGCCAGGGGCAGGGTGATCTGGAAGGCGACTCGCCACTCGGAGAGGCCCATCACCCGCCCCGCCGACTCGAAACGTCGATCGACCGACTCGATGGCGGCCCGGGCCGACCGGAGGCAGAAGGGGAACGACGCCACCACCGCCGCCAGTACCGCTCCCTGCCAGGTGAACACCAGCGGCGACCCGAAGACCGCCTCCCACGCCTGCCCGATCGGGCTGCGCCGCCCCACCGTCACCAGGAGGTAGTAGCCGAGGACCGTCGGCGGCATCACGATCGGGGCGGTGGCGATCGCGTCGAGCAGCCCCCTTCCTGGGAATCGGGAGCGAGCGAGCAGGTAGCCGAGCCCGATCCCGGTCACGGCCACGATCCCGGTCGCCCAGGCGGTGACCCGCAACGACAGCCACAGGGGGTCCCACATCAGCCTTCCCCCGGCAGCGCGAACCCGAATTCGATCATCACCTCGCGCCCGGAAGGGGCATTCACCAACTGCACGAAGGCCCGGGCGGCCGCCACCCGGCGCTCGTCGTCGGTGATCACCACCAGGGCTTGTTCCAGCGGCTGATGAAGGCCATCGTCCAACAGCGCCCAACCGCCTCTCTCCCCGGCGGCGATCGCCAAGGAGAGGGCGACGATGGCGGCGTCGGCGTCGCCCGTGTCTGCCAGACGTTGGGTGTCGGAGATGTTCTCGCCGTAGACCAGCCGGGGTTCGACCGTCTCCCACAGTCCCTTCGACTCGAATGCCTGGCGGGCTGCCGCTCCGTACGGGGCGTGCGCCGGATTGGCGATCCCCACGAACCGCACCGCCGGGTCCGCCACCAGCTCCTCGATCGTGTCCCATCCGCTCCAGCGGTCGGCACGCGACCAGATCGTGATGCGCCCGAAGGCGTAGGTCGCCTTCGTCGCTCGATCGCCGCGTCCGGCATCCAGCACCGCGTCGACGAAGTCGACGTTGGCCGAGGCGTACACGTCGACGGGTGCCCCCTCGATGATTCGCTGGGCGATCTGTCCCGACGAACCGAAGTCGAACACCACCTCGTGACCGGTCTCGGCGGTGAAGATCTCCCCGATCCGCTCGAACGCCGGACGTAGGTCGGCTGCTGCCGCCACCAGCAGCGCCTCCCGGCCGGTGAGCGGTCCTCCCCCGTCGGGGGCCAACCCGCACCCGGCCACCATCCAGGCGATGGCCGCCACCGAGACACAGGCGAGCCTGCGAGTCATCGGACCCGGGTTCCCAACTCGTCGAGGTGATAGCCCCCGATCGCCTCGAGCTGCCGCCGAAAGACCCTGCCGGTGATCACCGACAAGGCGACCTCGACATCGCGCTCTGCCAGCCATTCCTCTCCCACCCACAACCGGACGGAGTGGGTGTCGAGGGCATGGAAGGGCGAGCCGACGGACCGGGCCGCAGGTTCGATCGTCACGGCCGGCAAGCCGGCGGCGAAACCGTCCCGCGCTGCCGCCACGTGACCGCTCACCCGTCGCCCCGGGACCTGCGCGCCTCCGGTTGCGTCCTCGAACGCCTGTTGGACGGCCGCTCCGTGTTCTCGTTGCACCACGGGCAGCGACCCCGCCACCACGCCTTCCCACCACTCCGACCCGATCCCGTCGGGAACGGCGAGCCCCACTCTCCAGCGGGCGAGGGCGAACGCCGCCACTCCGTCCGGAGCTCGTAGCCGGCTGCCTGCCGGCCCGTGGATCACCGCGGCGTGGACCCTGCCCTCCGCCAGTGCCGTCCGCGCCACCCGGCTCGACGTGGCGACCGACACCGCTCCGATACCGCCTTGGCGAAGAAGCCGCTCGAGGGTTTCGAGTCCGGGCTCGCACCCCGCCACCACCAGACCGGGTCGCGCCTCTCCGAACAGCGAGACCTCTCCCCCCACCACGGTGCCGTCGGCGGCATCCCAGCCATCGCCCCCCACCCTGGCGGGCGCGCTCACCATTCGATCCCCCACCCAGCCGACCCGCACCACCGATCCGTCGGGAGGGACCGCACCCGTCGCCACGTCCGTCACGGTGGATGGAGCACCGAACAACTCCGCCACGCCTGTCCCCAGGGCCGCCGCCAGCGCCAGCGCGGCGTCCACCCTGGGGATGTGACGGCCGGACTCGGCGGCTCCGACCAGTTGCCTGCTCACGCCCGCCCGCAGCGCCAACTGGGCCTGGGTCAACCCGGCGGCCTCTCGTCGCGAGCGAAGAGGATTCATGCCAGCAAACTAGCACTAGCGCCTGTTTCCTGGCAGGAACGCCAGGGCTTCAAGAACGCCAGGGCTTCAAGAACGCCAGGGCTTCAAAGCAGGAGCAACGCCACCCCGACGATGCCCGAGTAGAGGTGCGCCAGGATCGGTGGGTTGAAGGGCCCTGCTGCCCGGGTCGCCCAGAATCCCGCACCGCACACGAGGCCCAGCACGATCCCGAGCCAGCCCGTCCATTCCGGGAGATCGCTCAGCAAGAGCCCAACCCCCACGACCACGAAGGCGGAGTACGACGCCGCCATGTGGATCACGTACAGCGAACCCGCCCACGCATCGAACGGGACGAAGCCATCCGGAACCCGGCCCTCGCGCGCCGTGTGCTCCGCCGCCCACGCCACGACCGTCAGCCGGAACGCCAGCGAGACGACCCAGACCACAGCCCCCAGTGCGTAGACGGCGGTGCCCATGGCCGTCCAAATCGTTGCCGGGCCGGTGGGGACGATGACCGCCAGGCCCGCCAGTCCGGCGGTGGTGACGAACAGCGCCGCGATCATCCAGAGGTGGATCCACGCTCTGCGCCGCCGGTCATCGTGGATGATCCGCAGTGCCTCGAGAAGTGGTCGTTCGTATTCCATCCGCCACCGGGCGGCACCCACGGCGAAGACGGCCAACCCGAGCACCAAGGCCCATCCGACGACAGCATTCATCCTCAGCCCTCCTCGACGGCGCCAGTGTCACCGTCCTGATCTCGCCAGGCAACCTTCGACGCGCAAGAGGGGCCGGAAGCCCCGGCCCCTCTTGCCGTCCGTCGTCCTGAACGATCAGGCCAGGTCGAACCGATCGAGCGTCATGACCTTGTCCCAGGCGGCGACGAAGTCGTGCACGAACTTCTCCCCGCCGTCCTCGCACCCGTACACCTCGGCGATGGCGCGCAGTTGCGAGTTGGATCCGAAGACGAGGTCGACGACGGTGCCCGTCCACTTGACGTCCCCGGTCCGGCTGTCCCGTCCCTCGTAGACATGCTCGGTCGACGAGACCCGCCACTCCGTCCCCATGTCGAGGAGGTTCACGAAGAAGTCGTTCGTGAGGGTTCCGGGCCGATCCGTGAAGACCCCGTGACCGGTGTTTCCGTGGTTCGCGCCGAGGACACGCAGGCCCCCGATGAGGGCCGTCATCTCCGGCACGCTCAGCGAGAGCAGGCTGGCCCTGTCCACCAGCAACTCTTCCGGACGGCGCTTGTCTCCCGCCCTCGAGTAGTTGCGGAACCCGTCGGCGGTGGGCTCCAGCACGGCGAAAGCCTCCACGTCCGTCTGCTCCTGGGTGGCGTCGGCCCGCCCCGGGGTGAACGGAACCTGCACGTCGTAGCCGGCCGCTCTCGCCGCCTGTTCGACGGCCGCGCATCCGCCCAGGACGATCAAGTCCGCCAGCGAGACCCGCTTCCCGCCTGGCTGCGACCCGTTGAACTCGAACCGGATCGTTTCGAGCGCCTCCAGCACCGTGGCCAGGTCGGCCGGGCTGTTCACGTCCCAGTCCTTCTGCGGGGCGAGACGGATGCGGGCGCCGTTGGCGCCGCCCCGCTTGTCGCTGTCGCGGAACGTCGAAGCCGAAGCCCAGGCGGTCGCAACCAGCTGCGACACGGCCAGGCCCGAGGCAAGGATCGATCGCTTCAGAGCCGCGATGTCGGCATCGTCGACGAGCTCGTGATCGACGGCGGGGACCGGGTCCTGCCAGATCAGCTCCTCGTCGGGTACCTCGGTGCCGAGATACCGCACGACCGGCCCCATGTCGCGATGGGTCAGCTTGTACCAAGCCCTGGCGAAGGCGTCCGCGAACTCGTCGGGGTTCTCGAAGAAGCGGCGGGAGATAGGGGCGTAGATCGGATCCATCCGCAATGCCAGGTCGGTCGTGGCCATCATCGGAGCGTGCCGCTTCGTGGGATCGTGGGCGTCTGGAACGGTGTCGGCGGCAGCAGGGTCCGTCGGGGTCCACTGCCAAGCCCCGGCCGGGCTCTTCGTCAGATCCCAGTCGTACCGGAACAGCGTCTCGAAGAAGCTGTTGTCCCACGTGATCGGGGTCGGCGTCCACGCCCCCTCGAGGCCACTGGAGATGGTGTCGCCGCCCTTGCCGCTCCCGAAGGTGCTCTTCCAGCCGAACCCCAGATCTTCGATCTCGGCGCCTTCGGGCTCCCGGCCGACGTACTGCTCCGGATCGGCGGCGCCGTGAGTCTTCCCGAAGGTGTGGCCACCGGCGATGAGGGCGACCGTCTCTTCGTCGTTCATGGCCATGCGGGCGAAGGTCTCACGGATGTCGCGACCGGCGGCGAGCACCGTCGGCTCACCGTTCGGCCCCTCCGGGTTCACGTAGATGAGACCCATCTGCACCGCACCGAGCGGGTTCGCCAGTTCCCGGTCCCCGCTGTACCGCTCGTCGGCCAACCACGTGTCCTCCGGGCCCCAGTAAATGTCCTCTTCGGGCTCCCAGACGTCCTCGCGCCCGCCACCGAAGCCGAACGTCTTGAATCCCATCGACTCGAGGGCGACGTTGCCCGCCAGGATCATCAGGTCGGCCCAGGAGATCTTGCGCCCGTACTTCTGCTTCACGGGCCACAGGAGCCTGCGCGCCTTGTCGAGGTTCACGTTGTCCGGCCAGCTGTTGAGCGGAGCGAAACGCTGGGTTCCCGAGCCGCCGCCTCCCCGACCGTCGTGGATGCGATAGGTGCCGGCGCTGTGCCACGCCATCCGGATGAAGAGCGGGCCGTAGTGGCCGTAGTCGGCGGGCCACCACTCCTGGGAGTCGGTCATCAGCTCGTGCAGGTCCGCCTTGACCGCCGCCAGATCGAGGCTCTGGAACTCGGCGGAGTAATCGAAGTCCTCCCCCATCGGATCGACGGTGTTCTTGCTGAGGATCTTCAGGTTCAGCTGGTTCGGCCACCAGTGCTGGTTGGCCATCGAACCGGTGGCGGTGTGGGAGTTGTTCAGCACCGGGCACTTGGCCGAAGGTGCGTCCTCCTCCTCCGTGGTGGTGACTGCGCCGGTGTCTTCGTTGCTCATGGTGCTCCTCGCTCCTCGTGTGATCCGTCATGTGCCGCCCGACAGGCCGGGCAGCGTCCCCAGAACACCACCTCCGCCTCGTCGACGGTGAAACCGTGGTCGCCGTTCGCCTGCAGGCACGGGGTGCTTCCGACCGCGCAGTCGACGTCGACGGTGACGCCGCACCCTCGACAGACGAGATGGTGGTGGTTGTCGTCGACGCGATCCTCGTAGCGGGCCGGCGACCGCGCCGGCTGGATCCGCCTGATGAGACCCTTGTCGGTCAGCGTGCCCAGGGCGTCGTAGACGGCTTGTCGGGAGATCGCCCCGATCTCGTCCCGAACGATGTCCTCGATGTCGTCCGCCGTGGCGTGCGGACGACTGGACACGGCCCGCAACACCGCCAACCGCTGCGCCGTCACCTGCACGCCGTGTTTCCGGAGCAGGCGGGTCGGGTCGTCGAGCACCTCGGGCACGATCGCACTATGGGTCCAATCCTGGATCCTGTCAAAATTCGCGCTCTCGGACCGCAAACCCTGGGTTCCAGACCACCTATACGGTGGTTTTCGCGCCGCAGTTGGGAACCGCCGACCGCCCTCACGGCGAACCTGCCGAGCACGGCCGGGTGGGTGGTCCCGGGACGGGCGGGCAGAGCCGGCGTCCGATTGAGGGGCTTGCCGGACCCGGTGAATCGCGATACCTTGCACTTCTATGCATTCTGGTACGAGGTATTGCTGATGCAGATCGAGAAGGACCTGGTGGCGGCTTCGGCAACACCGCTGGTACTGGCGATCGTGGCCGAGGGTGAGAGCTACGGCTACGCCATCCTCAAGCGGGTCCGTGAACTCTCGGACGGCGAGCTCGAGTGGACCGACGGCATGCTCTACCCGCTCCTCCACCGTCTCCATCGGCTCGGCTACGTGACCACCGAATGGCGGACTCCGCCGGAAGGACGGCGAAGGCGCTACTACGCCATCACCGACGAAGGGCGGGCCGCGCTCGCAGAACACAAGCGGCAGTGGGCCACGGTGACCCGTGCCCTCGACGACATCTGGGGAGGCGACCTGCTCCCGTTCGCGCTCGGGAGGGCCTGAAGATGGACCGACTGGAAGTTCAGATCGCGGAGTGGCGGGCGTTCGTCGGGATCGACGATCGGGACGTCGACGAACTCGAAACCCATCTGCGAGATCAGATCGCCGACCTGACCGAGGCCGGCCTCGCAGAAGACGAGGCATTCCTGATAGCCGTGAAGCGCATGGGCCAACTCGACGAGCTCTCCCGGGAGTTCGCACGCGAGCACAGCGGTCGGCTCTGGAAACAGCTCGTCCTCTCGGGTGACGAGGGACCGCGGCCTGGCAGCCGGTGGGTCGAGGCTGTGGCGTTCGCGCTCGCTGCCGCCGTCGCGGTCCAGATCGCCAGGTTGACGGCAGGCTTCCCCCAGTCGGAACCAGCCTGGCTGTTCCGCAACGCCAGCTTGCTCGTGCTGCCGTTCCTCGCCGGCTACTTCGTCCGGCGAAGGGCGATCCCCCTCCGCCGGGCCCTGGTGACTGCCCTTCCTTTCGTCGTCGCCGCGGTGGCGGTCAACGTCTACCCCTATGCCGAGGGCTCCTCCACCGAGGTGCTCGTTGCCGCCCACCTCCCACTCCTCGGCTGGTTCGTGGTCGCCCATCCGTACATGAACGGGATGCTCCGCGATCACGAGCGGCGGATGGACTTCGTCCGTTTCACCGGCGAGTGGTTCATCTACTACGTGCTGATCGCGCTCGGCGGAGGGGTACTGCTGGGACTGACCGCCCTCATCCTCGAACCGACCGGCAGCGCCACGGCTGAGCGAGTACTGGAATGGGTGCTGCCCTCCGGTGCGGCAGGTGCGGTGGTGGTGGCCGCCTGGCTCGTCGAGTCGAAGCAGCGGATCGTCGAGAACATGGCGCCGGTCCTCACGATGCTCTTCACGCCGCTCTTCGCCGTGATGCTGCTGGCGGCTGCGATCGTCTATGCCCTCACCGGGGTCGGGGGCGCCTTCGATCGAGAACTGCTCGGTGTCCTCGACGCCCTGATGGTGGTGGTGCTGGGACTCGTCCTGTACGGCATCTCCGCCCGGGACCCCGGAGATCCACCGACGTGGATGGACCGCATCGCACTGGTGGCGGTGATGAGTGCCCTCGCCCTGGACCTGATGGTGCTCGGCACGATGGTCGGCCGGATCGGCGAACTCGGTTTCACACCGAACCGCGCGGCGGCGCTCGGTCTCAACTTGCTGCTCCTCGTGAGTCTCGCCGGGACGGCGTGGCTGTCCCTCCGGTTCCTGACCGGCAAGGGGACGTTCCACCGGCTCGAACGTTGGCAGACCGCCTATCTCCCGGTCTTCGCGGTGTGGACGGCGTTCGTCGTCGTGATCTTTCCGCCACTCTTCGCTTTCGCCTGACCCACCCACATGCCCGGCGAGCCTCCGGGAACCGATGCACGAAAACCACCGTATAGGTGGTCGTGAACCCAGGGTTCGGGCGCAGAGGCCTAGGTCGTTGCCCGGTCCCACCAGTCGAGGACTCGGGCGCCGTACAGGGTCAACCACTGGGACGGTTCCCCGGCCGGCGCGTCGACCTCGAACCATACTCGCCCCGGGTGGCGGCGCTCCTGAATCCACGTTCCGTCGGGCTGACGAGCCATGCGGATCATCTCGATCGCCTCGCCCATGCGAGGATCGGGCGACTTCCCGTCCAGCAGCCGCGCCTGTCGGAAGTACTCGGCGGCATTGAGCACGCTGTAGAACCAGCGGAAGGGATACACGTAGCGGTTCACCCAGTGGTCGACCGGCTCACCGGTCGAGCGACGCCGGAACAGGTCCCGCTCCAGCAGGTATTCCTCAGCCCGTTCTCGCGCCTGGCGGGTGGCGTCGGTTCCTCCGGTGGCGGCGTCGTAGGCGAGCAGACCCTTCAGCGAGTTCAGCGTCGAGTGGAACGACGAGCGCGTGGAGCCCTCCACCCAATCGCAGTTCCAGCCGCCGTCCTCCAGTCGGTGCTCGATGAACCACGCCACGATCCCGTCGATGTCCGCTCCCAGCCACACCCCGTTGGCGACGGTGTAGGCGTTGATGCAGCAGTCGACTTCCCCACCCCAATACGGCAGTTCGTCGTACTCCCAGCGACTGTTCTCGGCGAGGAGTTCGGCGGTCCGCCGTTCCCGCAGCACCGATCCGTCCAGGCCCCACTCCCGCAGCATGTTCAGCGACCAGGTCGTGGCCGTCCACGGCTGACCCCCTTCCGCCGCCTCCGGGCCGGTGAAGTCGAAGTCGGCGGGGAAGTAGGCACCGCCGGCCCACTGTCCGTCCGGATCCTGCAGCGCCAGGAGCCGGGCGCCGAAACCCTCGGTCGCGACCTTCGCCCGGGTCGCTTCCCACACCTCCGGGGGTTCTGACAGGAGGTCTCGCTCCACCTGCCAACGGAGTGCCGGATCGGAGTCCAGGAGCCACGGGATCAGCGCCTCATCGACCATGGTCCGCGACCCTATCGCGATCCTCCGGAGCGCGCCCGGCGAACACCGTCAGGCGGTCCGCGTCCGATCTCTCGACTGCTCGGCGAGGCCAGACCAGCACGCCGAACATTGTCACGGGATCGAAGGCGTCCGCCGCGAGGAAGTACCGTGAAGCGGATGCATCGCGCCGACAGCCACGACTTCATCCGGGTGTCCGGAGCTCGGGAGAACAACCTGCAGGACGTCAGTGTCGAATTGCCCAAGCGCCGCCTCACGGTGTTCACCGGCGTGTCCGGCTCAGGGAAGAGCTCGCTGGTGTTCGACACCATCGCCGCCGAGTCGCAACGGCTGATCAACGAGACCTACAGCGCGTTCGTGCAGGGCTTCATGCCGACGCTGTCACGGCCCGACGTGGACGTCCTCGACGGCTTGACACCCGCCCTCATCGTCGACCAGGAACGGATGGGCGCCAACGCCCGCTCCACCGTCGGCACGGTGACGGACGCCAACACGATGCTGCGCATCCTCTTCAGCCGACTCGGCGTGCCGCACATCGGCTCACCGACAGCCTTCGCCTTCAACGTCCCCTCCGTCACGGCCAGGGGCTCGATCACCGTCGCCAAGGGCGTGGGAAAGGGCAAGACGACCGTCGAGACGTTCACCCTCACCGGCGGCATGTGCCCGCGCTGTGAGGGCATGGGCTCGGTCAGCGACATCGACCTCACCGAGTTGTACGACGACTCAAAGTCGCTCTCCGAGGGCGCGATCAAGGTCCCCGGCTATACGGCGGACGGGTGGTACGTCCGAATCTTCAGCGAGTCGGGATTCCTCGACCCAGACAAGCCGATCCGCGACTACAGCAAGAAGGAGCTGTCGGACTTCCTGCACAAGGAGCCGACGAAGGTACCGGTGGCAGGCGCCAACATGACCTACGAGGGCCTGATCCCGCGCATCCAGAAG
The DNA here is from genome assembly GCA_035460965.1 of Acidimicrobiia bacterium. Lineage (GTDB taxonomy): Bacteria > Actinomycetota > Acidimicrobiia > Spongiisociales > ZC4RG35 > DATHWB01. The sequence continues at coordinate 3,740 of DATHWB010000359.1, read as the reverse complement.
TCGTTCCTGTCCAAGGACGTCGACTCGCTGCAACCGCACCTGCAGGACTTCGTGGAGCGGGCGGTGACGTTCGCCGTCTGTCCCGACTGCGGCGGCACCCGGCTGAGCGAGGCGGCCCGCTCGTCGAAGATCGCCGGCATCAGCATCGCCGACGCTTGCGCGATGCAGATCAGCGACCTGGCCGAATGGGTTCGGGGTCTCGACGAGCCTTCCGTGGCGCCACTGCTCACCATGCTGCAGCATCTCCTCGATTCGTTCGTCGAGATCGGCCTCGGGTACCTGTCCCTGGATCGACCGTCCGGCACCTTGTCGGGTGGCGAAGCCCAACGCACGAAGATGATCCGCCACCTCGGCTCGTCGCTCACCGACGTCACGTACGTCTTCGACGAGCCGACCATCGGCCTCCATCCCCACGATGTGCAGCGCATGAACGAGCTGCTCCTGCAGTTGCGCGACAAGGGCAACACGGTGCTCGTCGTCGAACACGACCCGGAGGTGATGGAGATCGCCGACCACATCGTGGACATCGGTCCCGGGGCCGGGCGAGACGGAGGGACCGTGTGCTTCGAGGGGACGGTCGAGGGCCTGCGGGCCAGCGGCACCCTCACCGGCCGCCACCTCGACGACCACCCCGCCCTGAAGACCTCCGTGCGCACACCGACCGGCACGCTCGAGATCCGTGGCGCCACCACCCACAACCTCCGGGAGGTCGACGTCGACATCCCGCTCGGTGTCCTCGTCGTGGTCACCGGGGTCGCCGGATCGGGCAAGAGTTCGCTGATCGAGGGCTCCATCCCCAAGGGAGCTGGTGTCGTCTACGTCGACCAGACCGCCATCCGTGGATCTCGTCGCAGCAATCCGGCGACCTACACGGGGATGCTCGACTCGATCCGCAAGGCGTTCGCCAAGGTGAACGGGGTCAAGCCCGGTCTGTTCAGCCCCAATTCCGATGGGGCCTGCCCCAACTGCAACGGCGCCGGCCTCATCTTCACGGAGTTGGGATTCATGGACACGGTCACCACCACCTGCGAGTTGTGCGAGGGCAAGCGATTCCAGGCCGAGGTGCTCGAGTACGGGTTGGGAGGTCGGAACATCAGCGAGGTGTTCGAGATGTCGACCACCGAGGCGACGGACTTCTTCGCGGAGGGCGAGTCGCGGGTGCCCGCAGCCCACGCCATCCTGGAGCGGATGACAGCCGTGGGACTCGGTTACCTGAGTCTCGGGCAGCCTCTGACCACCCTCTCCGGCGGCGAGCGGCAGCGCCTGAAACTGGCAATCCACATGGCCGAGAAGGGTGGGATCTACGTGCTGGACGAGCCGACCACCGGCCTCCACCTGGCCGACGTGGACCACCTGCTCGGCCTGCTCGACCGGTTGGTGGACTCCGGCAAGTCGGTGATCGTGATCGAGCACCATCAGGCAGTCATGGCACATGCGGACTGGATCATCGACCTCGGCCCCGGAGCGGGGCACGACGGCGGAAGGGTCGTGTTCGAAGGCACCCCGACCGACCTGGTCGCCGCCCGTTCGACCTTGACCGGCGAGCATCTGGCCGGGTACGTGGGCGCCCCCTGATGACGGACCACTAGTCCCGTGGACATCGCCTCCGCCGTCACCGATCTCGACCGACGGCTGCGCGCCCAGGGCTCGCCGGACAGGGCGGAGAACGAACGCCGCTACCTGAAGAGCGACCTGGACTTCTACGGTGTCGGCGTGCCGGCGATCAGGCGCACGGTCGGGTCATGGCAGGCGGACCTGGGCACGTTGACCCGAGCCGACCTCGTCGCCACGGTCGAGTCACTCTGGTCGCGCCCGGTTCACGAACTCAGATCGGCCGCCGTCCGCCTGCTGGAGACCCGCGCCAGCCTGCTCGAGCCCCGGGACATGGACCTGATCGAAAGGCTCATTCGCCAGTCGAACACCTGGGCGCTCGTCGACAACCTGGCCGCCTCCGTTGCCGGCCCGCTGCTGGATCGGCACCCCACCGCCGACGCCGTCCTGGATCGGTGGGCCTCCGACGACGACTTCTGGATACGCCGATCGGCGCTCCTGGCTCACCTGATCCCGCTCCGGTCGGGTGAGGGCGACTTCGAGCGGTTCGCCCGCTACGCCGACGCAATGCTGGAAGAGAAGGAATTCTTCATCCGGAAAGCCATCGGGTGGGTCCTCCGGGACACCGCCCGCAAGCGCCCACAACTCGTCTACGAATGGATCCTCCCTCGGGCGGCGAGAGCCTCGGGGGTGACGATCAGGGAGGTCGTGAAGCGACTGCCGCCCGATCAGGCGGCGAGCATCAGAGAGGCGAGATCAGGGTGACGAGCACGACCGCCCTGCGAGGCCGACGCCACGGCTCAGGCTGAGCCGCCGACCCGGAGATCGGAGGGCACTTCGGACCGGGGATCCTCCCGGTCGAGCTGGCGGAAGAGGCGCCACCCGGTGACGGCCATCCATCCGAGGAGGGCTCCGACGAAGGTGCGCTGGGCGACCCCGGCCAGCGACTGACGGTCCATCACCTGGGTGGCGATGAACCAGACGAGACCGGAGCCCGCCACCGCCACGGCCACCATCGTCGGCCTGGCGTGACCTCGCCAGTCGGGGTCGTCGCGCCACCGTCGGGCCAAGACGCCCATTCCTGCGATCGCAGCCAGGATGGCGAGCAGTCCGGTGATGTTGTGGGCCTGGGACACGGGCGTGAGTCCGTAACAGCCGATGTCGCATGGCAGCAGCCCGTTGGCGATGGCTGCCGAGACGCCGAACACTCCGACGAGGGCCGGTCCCAGGTATGGCCGACCCAGGGAGCGCGCCAGAGCCCATGCGAAGGCAAGAGTGAAGACGCCCAACAGGACGAAGTTGGTGTTCTGGAGCAGAGCCACCTCCGATCCTTCCCCGCCCAGTTCGCTGATCTTCTGGCCGGTGTGGCTGTACCCGTCGTAGAGGGCACCGCCGACGAGAACGAGCGCCGCGAACACGGCCGGCCCGACGACTCCTGCCAGGGCCGCGGCTCGTAGCATCTTCCTCTGAGTCTCCATCCCGCTCCTTCGTTGAACTGACCAAGCATTATTGGATAGAGTGCACTATGACCGAAAGGAACGATGGTGTCAATGCCGAGGCCGTATCGGTCGAGACTGCGAGCCGAGCAAGCGGACGAGACTCGCCGCCGGATACGGCAGAGCGCCCGTGAGCTGTTCGCGACACACGGGTTCTCCCAGACCACGATCGCCCAGATCGCCGAAGGCGCCGGAGTGGCGCCGCAGACGGTCTACAGCGCCTATCAGAGCAAGGGCGGCGTGGTGCGCGCCATGCTCGAAGACCTGGAGGAGTCCGCCGACCAGGCCGGATGGGAAGCGCGGATCCGAGCGGAGCCGCACCCCCATCGACAACTCGGACTGTTCGTCACCTGGATCTGCACCTTGTTCGAGGTCGGGGCCCCGATCCTCCGGGCGTCGATCCCCGCCATGGGGGACCCCGACGTCAGCGAGTTCCACGCCCGGGGCGATGCCAATCGTCTGGGCGGCGCCACCGCCCTCACACAGCACTGGGCTCAGATCGGCGCATTGCGGCGAGGCCTCGATCCCACCGACGCCGCCCACCGGCTTTGGCTCCTCACCTCCCCCCAGCAGTTCCTACTCGCCATCGACGTACTCGGCTGGACCCCCGACGCGTACGCCGGTTGGCTCACGGAGACGCTCCAGCGGGAACTGCTCGCGCCCGGTGCCGAAGACTGAGCCCCTCGTCTCGTG
>DATHWB010000358.1:0-26750 GCA_035460965.1 Acidimicrobiia bacterium | reverse complement strand
ATGGATGATGGCGGCGGCCAGAGCGACCTTCTTCCGCATGCCCCGGGAGTAGTCCCCCACCAGCTTGCCCGCCTCGTCCTCCAGGTCGAGGAGTGCCAGCAGCTCCCGTCGTCGCTCGACTGCCGTGTCACGGTCGAGGCCGTGCATGGCAGCGGCGAAGTCGAGCAGTTCGGCTCCGGTGAGACGCTCGTAGAGGTTGAACTCCTCGGGCAGTACGCCGATCCGCCGCTTCACCTCCACGGGTTGCTTCCACGTGTCGAACTCACCGATTCCCGCCCGTCCGGCGGTGGGGCGCAGCAGCCCGACGATCATCTTGATGGTGGTCGTCTTGCCTGCGCCGTTCTGGCCGAGCAGGCCGTAGAACTCCCCGGGACGGATGCTGAGATCGAGCCCGTCGACAGCCGTGGACTTACCGAACCGACGCACCAGCCCCCTTGCCCACACGGCAGGGGGCGTCACGCTCCCGTCGGTCTCTGTGCTGTCGGTCACCGGCATCGTCACCTGCTGTCCATCGGCATCGGGGGCGGCCCCCTGAAACACGAAGCTAGGACGCCGCCGCCCCAAACGCACGAGCCTGCCCCATCGTCCGGTCCACTTCGTGTCCCGGCCACTTCCCCCGGGCGCCGGGCTCTCGCCCGGCTGGGGGAAGGCACGAGTGTGTGTCTCTTGGTGTGTCGTGTCCCGGGTCGGGCGTCCCTCGTCGGGGTGGCCCCTTCGTCGGTGGGCGCTTGTACCCTCGGCTCCGTGGATTATCAGGCGCTCTACCGGCGGTACCGGCCCCAGACCTTCGACGACGTGATCGGGCAGACACATGTCACGACCACGCTCGCCCGCGAGGTGGCGGACGGTCACGTCGCCCACGCCTATCTCTTCGCCGGGCCGCGCGGTACCGGGAAGACGACGACGGCGCGCATTCTCGCCAAGGCCCTCAACTGCGAGAAGCGAAACCCGGACGGCAGCCCCGACAACACATGCGGGTCGTGCGTGGCGATCACCGAGGGTTCGTCGCTCGACGTGATGGAGCTCGACGCCGCCAGTCACAACAGCGTCGAGGACATTCGCGAGATGCGGGTCAGCGTGTCCACGGTCGCGTCGGCCGCCGCCGGCCGGCGCGTGTTCATCTTGGACGAGGCGCACATGCTGTCGAAGGCGGCGGGGAACGCTCTTCTCAAGACACTGGAGGAACCGCCGGAGCACGTGCACTTCGTGCTCGCCACGACCGAGCCCTACAAGCTGTTGGACACGATCCGCAGTCGCTCCCAGCGCTTCGATTTCCATGCGGTTCCCATCGAGGGGTTGGCGGCTCACCTGTCGAAGGTGGCGGACCTGGAGGGCTTCAAGACCGAACCGGCCGCGCTGGTCGCGGTCGCCCGCCACGCCGGGGGCTCGGTGCGGGACTCGCTGTCGCTGCTCGAGCAGGTGGCGGCACTGGGCAACGGCACCGTCGACCTGGTCGGTGTGGGGCGTGCTCTCGGGTTGGCGGACGCAGAGGCATTCGAGGTCCTGACCGAAGCGGTGGCCGACCAGGATGCGCGAAAAGCCCTCGAACTCGTGGCACGGATGGCCTCACAGGGCGTGGATCTCCGCAGGTTCGCATCGGAGGCCGTGGGCTTCTTCCGGGGAGTCTTCCTGGCGCACTACGCCCCCAATCTGGCGGAGGTGGCCGACGAGGCCGGCGAGGTGCTCGAGTCGTGGCGGCGGGGGGCGGCGCGTCTTCCCGCCGGTGAGGTGGTGCGGGCCGTCGATGTTCTCGGAGATGCGCTGGTCAAACTACGGGAGGGCCGCGAGGAGCGGCTGATGCTGGAACTGGCGATGATCAAGCTCACCCGCCCCGAGACCTCGACCGACCCTGCGGCGGTGCTGTCGCGGCTCGATCGACTGGAGCGCATGGCGAAACAGCCGGCCACCGCGATCCGCTCCGCCGCCCCGGCGACCGAGGAACCGGTGCGTCAGGAGACGGTGGCGCCCCCGGAGCCGATATCCGCCGCCCCCGCGGCGGCTGCCGACATCCCGGATCTCGAGGCGGCGCGTCCGCTCGTCGAGGATCCTCCGGCTCCCGCTCCTCCGGCTGCGGTCTCGATGGAGCAGTTCCGGTCGATCTGGCCCGGGTTGTTCGGCGGGTTGCGAGAGATGCTCGGAGCTCGGCGGTGGGCCCTGTTTCGTGAGACCGAACCGGGAGGTGTGGAGGGCTCGACGCTCGTCATCCACGTCCGCCACGACTTCCACTTGGCGTCGTTGCGGGGAGATCCGGCGGTGGCGGCGGTGGTGGCCACGAAGGCCGGCGATCTCCTCGGCGGAACGGTGGCCGTCGACTTCCGATCGGTCGACGGGATGTCGGACGCCCCGCCGACCGGCGCTGCCGACGAGGTAGACGAGGGAGGAGATGTGCCCGACAAGCACACGATGGAGGAGGCTCCCTCCGACCCGACCGATCCCTTCAAGCTGGTGGCCGACGAACTCGGCGGGGTCGTGATCGACGAGGACGAGTCGTAGGCATTCGATCGTCGTCGGTACCGGAGGGCTGCCCGGTACGATCGGGTTTCGCAGTCGACCAGGGATCCCCATGAACCGCCAACCCAACATGCAGCAGCTGATGAAGCAGGCCCAACAGATGCAGGAACAGCTGATGGCCGCCCAGGCGGAGTTGGCAGAGATGACCTTCGAAGGATCCGCCGGAGGAGGCGTCGTCAAGGCGGTGGTCAAGGGCACACACGAGCTCGTGTCCGTGGAGATCGCCCTCGACGTGATCGACCCCTCGGATCCTGAGATGCTGCAAGATCTCGTCGTGGCGGCCGTCAACGGCGCCATGCGGTCGGCGGCCGAGGCGGCCGAATCACAGATGGGCGGGCTGGCCGGAGGTCTGGGCGGTCTGCTCGGCTGATGTACGAAGGCCCCGTACAGCGCCTCGTTGACGAACTGTCCCGCCTACCCGGGATCGGCGGCAAGTCCGCGCAGCGGATCGCGTTCCACCTGTTGAGCATCCAGGACGTCGATGCTCGGCGGCTCGGTCAGGCCATCCTCGATCTGCGTGATCAGGTGCGGCACTGCCGTCGCTGCTTCAACGTCACCGTGTCGGACGAATGCACGATCTGCCGGGACACGCGTCGGGACACAACGGTGGTCTGCGTCGTCGAGCGCCCCCAGGACATCGTGGTGGTGGAGAAGACCCAGGAGTACCGCGGGTTGTATCACGTCCTGGGCGGGTCGTTGTCACCGATCAACGGCGTCGGGCCAGATCAGTTGCGGATTCCGGAACTGCGCCAACGGGTGGACGTTGAACGATTGACCGAGCTGATCATCGCCACGAACCCCACCATGGAGGGCGATGCGACCGCCATGTATCTCGCCAAGGAGTTCAAGCCGCGGGGGCTGAAGGTCAGCCGGCTCGCCAGCGGCCTCCCCGTCGGGGGAGATCTGGACTACGCCGACGAACTCACACTGGGTCGTGCGCTGGTCGGGCGCATGGAGATGTAGCCAGGATCGTGCGCGTCCTCCTCGTCGAGCCCTACTTCGGTGGGTCGCATCGCGTCTGGGCAGAGGGCTTCGTGGCCGCATCGTCGCACGAGGTCACGCTCGTCAACCACGACGCACGGTTCTGGACCTGGCGGATGAAGGGAGCGGCCGCCACGCTCGCCCGCCAGGTGGCCGAACTCGCCGCCGACGGGTACCGGCCCGATGTCGTCTTGGTGTCGGACATGGTCGACGTGGCGGCATTGCGATCCTTCCTCCACGACGCCATCGGCCGCCCCCCTCTCGCCGTCTACTTCCATGAGACCCAGCTCACCTACCCGGACAGTCCTCAGATGTCGACCGATCTCTCGTACTCGTTCCTGAACTGGACTTCGGCTCTGGCGGCCGACGCCGTGTTCTTCAACAGCGAATACCACCGCCAGGTGTTCTTCGAACGGGTGCCGCGCCTCCTGCGAGCGTTCCCGGACCACCGTCACACGGGTCTGGTGGCCGATGTCGAGGCCAGGTCGGATGTGCTGCCGGTCGGTCTGGACCTGGCATGGACGGCGGAGGACCGATCCCGGGGGCTGGTCCCACTCGTGCTCTGGAACCACCGCTGGGAGTACGACAAGGATCCCGAGACCTTCGCAGACGGGATCCGGGCGGTCGCCGAGACCCACGACTTCACGCTGGCACTGGCGGGGGAACGCTTCGCCGAGGTGCCGGGTGCGCTCGACGTGCTGATCGAGGAGATGGCCGATCGGGTCCAAGTGTCGGGTCACCTCCCGCGTGATGAATATCGGTCGCTTCTCCTCCGCTCGGATATCATCGTCAGCACCGCCCGTCAGGAGTTCTTCGGGATCAGCGTGGTCGAGGCGATCGCCGCCGGAGCCCGCCCCGTCCTCCCCAGGCGCCTGTCCTACCCATGGCTCATTCCGGATGATCACCATGACGACGTGCTCTACGAACCCGGTGGCTTCACGGCTGCGCTGCGGTCGGCGCTCGACGCCCCCGTCGCACCCGACGGTCTGCGGGAGTCGATGATGACCTTCGACTGGACCGTGTTGGCCCCCCGCTACGACGCCGCCCTGGAGGCGCTGTGATCCGTCACGTCGTCTGGGATTGGAACGGCACGCTGTTCGACGACTTCCACGTCGTCGTCGACTCCGTCAATGCCGGCATCGTCCCGTTCGGCCTCAACCCGATCACGCCGGACGACTACCGCACCCACTACACGCGTCCGGTGAAGCGGTTCTACGAGAGTCTGGCGGGGAGGCCGATCAGCGACGAGGAGTGGCTGGAGCTCGACCACCGCTTCCATCGGGCCTACAAGGAGAAGCTGCCGGGGGCGGGCCTCTCGGCGGAGGCGATCGAGGCGCTCGAAGCGGTGACGATGGTTCCGGCCGAGCAGTCTCTGCTGTCGATGTTCCCACACCGGGAGTTGCTGCCACTCGTGGACAGGCTCGGAGTTTCCGCCTACTTCGCCCGTATCGACGGTCTGAGGGGGGAACCGGGAGCCCGCAAGGCGGGATTCCTGGAGGCGCATCTCCGGGAGATGATGAAGCACGAGGACCCGTCCACGGTGCTCCTCATCGGCGACGCCACCGACGACGCGGCGGCGGCCGCTCACGTCGGTGCCGCGGCGGTCCTCGTGGACAATGGGTCCCATCACCGAGCGGAGCTCGAGTCGATGGGCGTGCCGGTGGCCTCCAGTCTCCTCGAGGCGTTGGAGATGGGCGGTCTCGGGTGACCCGCTTGACCCCGCGGTCCTGCGTGGCACCATCGGCGACGTGAAGTACTGGTTGGTCAAGTCGGAGCCTGAGGCCTACTCGATCGACGACCTCGAGCGGGACGGGGTCGAACACTGGGACGGCATCCGGAACTACCAGGCGCGCAACATCATGCGCGACGAGATGAAGGTGGGCGACCGGGTCCTCTTCTATCACTCGAACGCCAAGCCGCCGTCCGTCGTCGGAATCGCCGAGGTGGCGAGCGAGCCGTATCCGGACCACACCCAGTTCGATCCGGACTCGAACTACTTCGATCCGTCGTCGGACACTGAGGATCCGCGCTGGATCATGGTGGACATGAAGTTCGTCGAGAAGTTGCCCCGCGCGGTCGGACTCCCCGAGTTGCGGGAGCATGCCGCCCTGGTCGACATGGTGCTCCTGAACCGGAGCCGCCTGTCGGTCCAGCCCGTCACGAAGAAACAGTTCGACTACATCGTCGATCTCGCCCGATCCACCCCCTGACCGCCCCCCGTACCCAGGGTTCCTGGGTACGCCGGCGTACCCTTCGGCCCACAGAACGACGGGTCGGCGCGGGCGGCGTCGTACCGTGGGCTGGAAAGTACGTATGCGTACCGAGGAACCCTGGGTACGCGGAGTTCTCTCAGCCGTATTCGACGCTTGAGAGGGTCGAGAGCAGTTCCAGGTCGTGGAAGGCGTCCATGTACCTGATCGAACCCGTCTTCGATCGCATCATCACGGAGTGGGTGATGGCCGAGTGACCGTGATACTCGACGCCCTGCAGGAACTCGCCCCCCGTGATGCCGGTGGCGGCGAACGAAACGTTGGTCCCGCCGACCAGAGCGTCGGTGCCCATCACTTCCCTCAGGTCATACCCGTGTTCGGCCGCGTATGCCCGGTCCGTGTCGTTGCGCGGCCACAGACGACACTGGATCTCCCCACCCATGCATCGCATCGCGGCGGCGGCGAGGACCGCCTCCGGGGACCCGCCGATACCCAACAGCATGTCGATCCCGGTCCCGGAACGGCCGGTGGCGATCGCCCCCGACACGTCGCCGTCACGTATGAGGCGAATGCGGGCGCCCGCCGCCCGCACCTGGTCGATGTACGTCTGGTTCCTGGGCCGGTCGAGGATGATGACCGTCAGGTCGTTGACGTCGCTGTCCTTCGCCTTCGCCACCCGGGCGAGATTGCGCTCGACCGGCGCGTCGAGGTCGATGGCCCCTTTCGCTTCCGGACCGACGGCGATCTTCTCCATGTACACCATCGAGTTGGGCGAGAACATCGCCCCGCGTTCGGCCACCGCCAGCACTGCCAGGGCTCCCGGCATCCCGTATGCCACCAGCGTCGTTCCCTCCACCGGGTCGACCGCGACGTCGACTTCCTGGCCCTGACCATTGCCGACCCGCTCACCGTTGTGGAGCATCGGTGCTTCATCCTTCTCGCCCTCGCCGATGACGACCACTCCGTCGAGGTCGAGGGTCCCGAGGTGGGCGCGCATCCCGTCGACCGCCGCCTTGTCGGCGGCCTCCTTGTCGCCCCGGCCCTGCCAGCGAGCCGCGGCCATGGCCGCGGTCTCCGTGACACGGGCGAGGTCGAGGCCCAGATTTCGGTCGGGAATCTCCGGCATCAGTCGACCCTCACGATCAGCGCGTCGCCCTGGCCGCCACCGCCGCACAGCGTGACGGCACCGAGCCCGCCGCCCCGTGCCCGCAGTGCGTTGACGAGCGTCACGACCAGGCGCGTTCCGGTGCACCCGATCGGATGCCCGAGTGCCACCGCTCCGCCATTCACGTTCACCTTGCTCTCGTCGATGTCGAGCATCCTGGCCGACCAGAGCGCCACCGCCGCGAACGCCTCGTTGATCTCCACCAGATCGAGATCGTCCGGTTCCAAACCTGCCTTCTTCAACGCCACGCGCAGCGCTTCGGCGGGGCGTTCGTGCAGGGTGGCGTCGACACCCCCGATCTGTCCGTAGGCCACGATCTCGGCGAGGATGGGACTGCCGTTCGCTTCCGCCGCCGCCCGGTCCGCCACGACCACCGCCGCTGCCCCGTCCGATATCTGGGAGGCGTTTCCTGCCGTGATGGTGCCGTCCGCCACGAATGCCGGACGGAGCGAGCCGAGCGTCTCCGGCGTCGTGCCCGGGCGCATGCCCTCGTCGCGCTCGACGAGCACCGGGTCTCCCTTCCGCTGCGGCACGGGCACCGTCACGATCTCGTCGGCGAACGCGCCGCCCTCGGTGGCGGCGATCGCCCGTTCGTGGGAGCGGGCGGCCCACGCGTCCTGCTCTGCGCGGGAGATGCCGAGCTGACCGTTCTTGACGTCGGACGACTCGCCCATCGTGCAGTGGTCGATGGCGCAGAACAGACCGTCGTGATTCATCACGTCGACCATCGTCACATCGCCGATGCGGGCTCCCCACCGAACCTCTCGAACGACGTGCGGCGCGTTCGACATCGATTCCATCCCGCCGGCGACGGCGAACGTGGCGTCGCCGGCGGCGATCGCCCGCCCGGCGAGCCCGATGGCGGCGAGGCCGGACAGACACACCTTGTTGACGGTGAGGGACGGGACCGTCATCGGGAGTCCTCCGCGTACCGCCGCCTGGCGGGCGGTGATCTGGCCTTCTCCCGCCTGCAGGACCTGGCCGAACACGACTTCGTCGATCGCGCCCGGATCGGTCATCGAGCGCTCGACCGCCGCTGCGATCGCGTGTCCCCCGAGCTCGACGGCGCGGAGCGGGGAGAGACCTCCCCCGTACTTCCCGATCGGGGTGCGGGCGATCCCGGTGATGACAGCGTTCATACCTCCGAAGCCTATCCCCGTCACCGGGCGCTGCGATTCGAACGGTGGCCGGTCCGCGAGCGACTTGAATCAGGCCGGATGAAGGTGATCAATCTCGACCACACGGCGATCGCCGTCCGCGATCTCGATGCGGCCATCGCCGGGTTCGAGGACCGCTACCGGGTGACCCCCCTGTACCGCGAGACCGTGGAAGCCCAGGGGGTGGAGGAGGCGATGATTCCTGTCGGCGGGTCGTTCATCCAGCTGCTGCAGCCACTCGGCCCTGACACGCCTGTCGGTCGATTCCTCGAGCGGAACGGGGAGGGTCTTCATCACGTGGCCTTCACCGTCGTCGACATCGAGTCGGCGCTCGACCACATGGCAGGTCGTGACGCCGTTCTGATCGACCGGCATCCGCGGCTGGGTGGCCGCGGAGCCCGCATCGCCTTCGTCCACCCGAAGGATCTCGCAGGTACCCTCGTGGAACTGGTGCAGTTCGATGACTGACGTACGCAACATCGAGATCAGGGGTGGAGTCGGGCCTTACGAGGCCGCAGCGATCGTCGCCGTGATCCGCGAGAACCTGCTGTCGGAGGATCGGTCCCGCTCACGACGACCCCCCGACCATCGGCCTCCCGCCTGGGTTCGGCTCGGTTTGGGGGTACCGGTCGGTGACTTCACGCCGCCGGTCCTGCCCGACCCGGGTCGCAACTGGCCGGTCGACTGACGCGATGTCGTAGATTGCTGACGTTCAAATCCGATCGGAGGTCGTCGTGACGTCATCGTTCCCGGAAGCACCCACCGGCCCATTCGGGACCGTGTTCGCGGACTCGATGGCCGTGGCGACCTGGGCGGACGGTGCCTGGTCCGAACCCGAGATCCGTCCCACCGGTCCTTTCTCGTTCCATCCGGCCACGCACGTGCTCCACTACGGAAGCGCCTGTTTCGAGGGACTCAAGGCGCATCGGGGGAGTGACGGATCGGTCCGGATCTTCCGGGCGGATCGACATGCGCGCAGGATGACGATCAGTGCCGGGATCCTCCGACTTCCGGTCCCGCCCACCGACCTCGTCGAGGGGATGATCCGCGACGTCGTGGCGGCCAACCGGGGTGCCGTCCCGGTCGCGCCCGGATCCCTCTACATCCGGCCCACGCTGCTCGGTACCGAGCCGAACATCGGTGCCGCGGCCGTCCCGAGCAAGGAGGCCCTCCTCTTCGTGCTCACCAGCCCGGTCGGGGACTACTTCAAAGGAGGCGTCCGCCCGCTCAAGATCGCCATCGAGCAGGAGCAGCCGCGTTCCACTCCCCGGTTCGGCATGGTGAAGAGCGGGGCGAACTACGTCATGGCACTCGGTATCACGATGGACCGGCGCGAGCAGTACGGAATCGATCAGGTCCTCTTCGCCCCGGGAGGGGACGTCCAGGAGACGGGAGCCTCGAACTTCATGCTGATCGACCCCGAACGCATCGTGACTCCGGCGCTCACCGAGAGCTTCCTGCACGGTGTCACCCGGGAGTCGATCCTCCAACTCGGAAAGGATCTGGGGTACGAGGTGGAGGAGCGGGCGCTCTCGGTGTCCGACGTGATCGAGTGGGCGGCCCGACCGGACGCGGAGGCGGCCCTCTCGGGGACCGCGGCGGTCCTCTCCTCCGTCGGCACGCTCGTCGTCGACGGTGAGGAGGTCCCGGTGGGGACCGGAGACGTCGGGTCACACACGACGCGGCTGCGCTCGGCCCTGCAGGACATCCATCTGGGCGTGGCGGACGACCGGCACGGCTGGCTCACCGAGATCTGAGGCCTCGCAGCAGGGAACCGATCTCTTCGATCCCCAGCAACCGCCCGACGGCCACGAACACCGCCAGCGAGACCGCGGTCGCGACGACGGGGCGGTCGGAGAGGAGGAGCGCCGCTCCTGCCGCCGCCGCCACGGACGCGCCCAGCCTGATCACGAAGCGGACGATCTCCCCCCGCTCGTATGCCGGGACCGTTCGGTACCAGACGGCCCCGATCGTCGACGCGTACAGGACGACGGCGCCGGCGGACACGGCGGCGATGGCGCGCCCGTCGCCCGCCACCGCGAACAGCGATGGGACCGTGACGAGCGTGATGGCCGTGCCCACCACCACCGGGGGCCACATCTGCCGCCGTGCATAGAAGGCCCGGGTGATCACCTGGTGTACCACCCAGAACGGGACCGCGAGGGCGTACAGCGACAGCAGCGGAGCGACCACGTCGGTGTCCTCCGCCGTGAATGCCCGGTACTGGAGCGCAAGGCGTACCCACACGTGGGACAGCACGACGACGACGATCGTCACGGGGACGGCCACCACCACCCCCATCCGCACAGACCGGTCCACGGTGCCCCGCAGTTCCGCGTCGTCCCCGCGGGCGGCGAGACGGGCGAGGAAGGGGTACGCCGCCACTCCGGCCGCTTGCGCCACGACGCCGACCGGCAGCATCATCAGTCTCCTGGCGTACTGCAGTCCGGTCGCCGTGCCGTCCGGACCGAACTGTCCGAACAGGCGCGGCCATTGCTCGTCGAGCGCGATCACCGTTTGCCCGACCATGAGGGGCAGGGCCAGGGTCAGGTACTCGCCAACCGCCGGGTCGCGTCCCCCGGCCCGCACGAACCTGACCCCCAGGCGATGGGCCCCCCACCACTGAAGTCCGAACGAGCCGAGGGCGGCGCCTCCCAGCCCGCCGAGGAGGAACGCCTCGGGTGAGGCCGAGCCGCTGAGGTGACCCGCCAGGCCCCCGACGATGATCCCGAGGTTGTAGAGGATCGGGCCGAGGGTCGGTATCAGGAAGCGCCGATAGGTGAACTGGACCGCCGAGAACAGGGCGCCGAGCGCGAAGAGGATCTGGAGGACGAGTGCCAGGCGGGTCATGACCACCAGCCGTCGGGCGGATTCCCCCGTCACCTCCGGGAACACCAGGTCGACCAGGGCCGGGGCGGCAACGGCCGCTGCCACGGTGAGCGTGCCGAGGATGGCCGCCACTGTGCGGAAGACCGCGGTGAACGCTCGATCCCGTCCCGGGTCGTCGCCTGCTTCGACCCGAGCGGCGAGGATCGGGATGAGGGTGATGGACAGGAACCCACCGGCCACCAGGTAGAAGGCGTAGTCGGGGATCGTGAATGCGTACTGGTAGAGGTCGGTCTCGGCGGTCCTACCCAGGATCACGGCCATCGTCAGGTCGCGACCGAAACCGAGGACGCGGGACAGCAGGACACCACCGGCGACGATGGCGGCCGCGGTTCCGATCCGGGGTGTGCGGCTCATGGCCGTGCTGCTCGCAGGTCCTCCAGGATGCCTGACGGGACGTGCAGTCCGACGGAGCCCGTCCCGAGCGACACCTCGGCCTTGTAGGTCCCGTGGAAGTCCGAGCCTCCGGACGGGAGCAATCCGAACCGGGCCGCCATGCGTACATACCCGGCGCGCTCGTCGGGGCCATAGCTGCCGTAGTGACACTCGATCCCGATCAGACCGGCGGCGGTCAGACGCTGGAGCATCGCCTCCACTTCTGCCCGGTTGTCGAGGCCCAACGTGTGGGCGTGGGCGAGGATCGGCACACCACCGGATCGGCGGGCCAGGTCGATCGCCTCCTCCGGCGACAGCCGGGCTCGCGGGACGTACGCCGGACGTCCGCTCGCCAGGTACAGATCGAACGCCGCCCTGATGTCGGGCACGTGACCGTGCCGCACCATCACTGCCGCGAAGTGGGGTCGGCCAACCGATCCTCCACCTGACTCCGCTTCCACCTCCTCGAGTGTGATCCCCACTCCCAGTTCGGTGAGTCGCTCGACCATCCGAGCGTTCCGGCCGTTGCGGGCGTCCTGCAGCTCCGAGAGTCGGTCCTGCAGGGGTCCGGGTCCGGGTTCGAGCCAGAGGACCAGCAGGTGCATGCCGCCCCGGTCCCAGTCGAGCGAGAGCTCCACGCCGGGGATCAGCTCGATACCCACCTCGTCGGCCGTCCTCTTGGCCTCGTCGATCCCCTCCAGGGTGTCGTGGTCGGTGAGGGCGAGGGACTCCAACCCGACCGCAGCCCCGAGTCTGACCAGCTCGGACGGCCGCAACGAACCATCCGAGGCGGTCGAGTGGGTGTGGAGGTCGATCGGCACCGGCGGGACGCTAGTGGTCGGTCCTGGAGGCTGGCCACGGCGCCTGTGATCCGGAGTTTCGCGATGACTTGGTCGGAGTAGGCCTACCGGCCTATCGTCGCCCCGGTCCGTGCGAACCTTGTTGCCCCTAGCCTTCGCTGCGGTGCTGGCCTTGCCCGCCCTCCCGGCGACCGCAGATGCGGTCGATTCGGCAGTTTCCGCTGCTCGTGGATCCGGTCTGCCGATCCGAGCGGAGGCCGAATCCCTCGCCAACCAGTCCGCCGGATCGCAGGCGGCAGCCGGCCAGTTGCGCCACATCTCCCTGGGTTCGCTCGGGTCGGTGTGTTCCTCGGCGGGTGAAATCGTCGGTGCCGGCCCTTCGGTGGGAGCGGTCTTCGATCTCTTCCTCAAGTCGCCGGACCACAGACCTCTGTTGCTGTCCTCGGCGTGGACGGCGATGGGCACCGGATTGGCCACCGGTTCCGACGGCAAGCTCTACATCTCGGTGGTGTTCTGCACGGAGACGAACCCGGGAGCCGCCAGCCCCCCACCGGCGCAGGCTCCTCCCCCGCCTCCTCCAGCGAGTGCCTCCACGGCTGCGACCACGGCCGTGAGGGCCCCTCAGCCCACCCAGGTGGTCGCACCTCCGCCAGCCATCTCCGTCCATGACGTGTTCTTCCGGCTCGTGACCGGCGAGTTGCACGACCTGTGGGGCGGAGTCGTCACTGGTGCCCAGTTCGGCCCGGTGTACGCCCCATCGCCTTTCCTGGCAATGGTCGACTGGTCTGTGACCGTCGTCCCGTCGCTCAGCTAGCGGCGCTCAGGATCGCAGCCGCTCCGCGATCTCGACGGTGTTGAGGGCCGCCCCCTTGCGGAGGTTGTCGCCGACCGCCCACAGGCTGATCCCACCTGGTCTCCCGACGGTGTCGCGCACCCGGCCCACGAGCACGTCGTCGATGCCCGCAGAGTCGAGAGGGGTGGGGGTGCGGTCGGTCCACACCTGTACCCCAGGGGCCTTCGACAGCACGTCGATCGCCTCGGCCCGGTCGACGGGTCGAGCGAAGAAGGCGGTGGCAGCGATGCCATGTCCCACCATCACCGGGACCCTGACGCAGGTCGGCTCCACGCTCACTCCCGGCGCCCCGAGGATCTTCCGTGTCTCGTTGACGAGTTTCCACTCCTCGTCCGTGTATCCCTGCTCGGTCTCGTTGCCGGCATATGGGAGGACGTTGAACCCGATCGGGCGCTGATACAGCGTCCCGCCCGGATCCTCCCAGCCGCCATGCTGCAGAGCCTCGGGCCGTTCGATCAGCAGACGCATCTGGCGGAGCAGTTCGTCCATTCCCTGCTTGCCCGAGCCCGACACGGACTGATACGACGTCGCCACCATCGACTCCAGTCCGGCAGCCCTGTGCAGGGGACCGATCGCCATCATCAGGGCCATCGTGGTGCAGTTCGGGTTGGCGATGATCCCGCGCGGCCTGGCGGCGAGGTCGTGGTCGTTGACCCCCGCCACCACCAGCGGTACGTCCGGTTCCATCCGGAAGGCCGACGAGTTGTCCACCACCGTGACTCCGGCGGCCGCGAAACGCGGCGCGTGGGCGCGACTCCTGTCGCCTCCGGCGGAGAAGAGGGCGACGTCGAGTCCTGCCGGGTCGGCTTCGTCGAGATCCTCGATCTCGATCTCGCCCCAGGGTGTCTCGACCTTCTGTCCGGCCGACCGGGCCGACGCCATGAGTCGCAACGCCCCGACCGGAAAGTCCCGCTCGATCAGGATGTCGAGCATCGTGCGGCCGACGGCGCCGGTAGCCCCGACGATGGCGATGTCGGTGGTCACGCCCCCACCTCGTGGCTGAGGAGCGGCGGTTCGAACTCGCGATGGAGCAACCGCACCGCCTCCTCGACGGCGTCGGCCCGCACCACACACGAGATCCGGATGGTCGAGGTGGAGATCATCTCGATGTTGATCCCGGCGTCGGCCAGCGTGCGGAAGACCTTGGCCGCCACGCCCGGATGGGACTTCATCCCTGCGCCGACCAGCGAGACCTTGGCGATGTCCGGGTCGACCTCCACCCCGGCCGCATCCACCTCGAGTGCCACCGCCTTGGCGATCGCCTTGGCGGCCTCCAGGGAGGCCTTGGGGACCGTCAGCGAGATGTCGGTCGTCCCGTCGTGGGAGGTGTTCTGCACGATCATGTCGATGTTGACCCCCTCGGCCGCCAGCGGCTCGAACAGACGAGCCGCCACGCCGGGACGATCGGGGACCCCGCGTACGGTGAGCTTCGCTTCGGAGATGTCGTGAGCCACACCGCTGATGATCGCCTGTTCCATCGTCTCCTCCTTCACCCAGGTCCCTTCGTCCTCCTTGAACGACGATCGGACGTGGATCGGAATGTCGAATCGCCTACCGAATTCCACCGAGCGGCTCATGAGTACGCCCGCCCCTGCTGCCGACAACTCCAGCATCTCCTCGAAGGAGATCTCGTCGAGTTTGCGCGCCTCGGGCACGATCCGGGGGTCGGCCGTGTAGACCCCGTCCACGTCTGTGTAGATCTCGCAGACGTCGGCCCCCAGCGAGGCGGCCAGGGCCACGGCGGTGGCGTCGGAACCTCCCCGCCCCAGGGTCGTCACTTCCTTCGAGCGGGGGTCCACGCCCTGGAAGCCGGCAACGATCACGACCTTGCCCTCGGCGATGGCGTCGCGGACCCGCCCGCCGGTGATCTCGGTGATCTTGGCCGCCCCGTGCTCCGAGTCGGTGAGGATGCCAGCCTGGCTGCCGGTGAAGCTCACCGCTCCGACTCCGCGCGTCTGGATCGCCATGGCGGTCAGGGCCATCGAGATCCGTTCACCCGCCGTGAGGAGCATGTCCAGTTCGCGTGCGGCCGGCATGGGACTCACCGCCGCCGCCAACTCCAACAGCTCGTCGGTGGTCTTGCCCATGGCGGAGACGACCACGACCACGTCGTTGCCGTCCTTGCGCGTGGCGACGATGCGGTCGGCAACGGCGGAGATCCGCTCCGGGTTGGCGACGGAGGTGCCGCCGTACTTCTGAACTATGAGGGCCATGGTGGTGGAGTCTGGGAGGGAGCACGCAGGATACGCACGGTCGGGCAGTGTCAGATCACCCGTTAGCCTGCCGCCCGTGAGTGATCGTCGTCAGCGTCAGAAACAGGCTCGGGCCGCCGCCCGCGAGGCCGAGAGGAAGGCTGCGGCGCGTCGCGAGATGCGCCGCAGGATCACCGTCGGGCTCGGGCTGGGTGCCGCCGTGGCGGTCGTGTTGCTGCTGCTCGGCACGTTCACCGACGGCGAGGACCTGCCCGAGGCACTCGCCGCCTTCCGTGACCAGCCCACCGCATGCGGGGGTTCACTGCCAGAGCCCCCTACCGGGGTGCGGTTCGGTTCTCCGATCAACCAGGCACTCCGATCGGATTCCACCGTCACCGCCACGGTGGAGACGTCGTGTGGCACGATCGTCATCGATCTGGCGGTCGAGGAGTCTCCGCAGACGGTCAACAGCTTCGTCTTCCTGGCCCGCAACGGGTTCTATGACGGCATCGCAGTGCATCGCATCGCCGCCGACTTCGTGATCCAGGCGGGGGACCCGCTGGGGAACGGCACAGGTGGTCCCGGCTACACCATCCCCGACGAGTTTCCCGCCCCAGGGTTCGTGTACGAGCCGGGGGTGGTGGCGATGGCCAACTCCGGCCGGGGAACGACGGGCAGCCAGTTCTTCGTCGTGACCGGGGAGTCGGCGGCCTCGCTCAATCCGACCTTCAACGTCCTCGGCCGGGTGGTCGACGGCTTCGACACCCTCGAGCGGATCGAGCAGGTCCGCACCCGCCGCCAGTCCGGCGGGGTCGAGCAGTCGCTCCCCGTCGAGTCGGTGTACCTCGAATCCGTCAGGATCACGGTCGAACGCTGATCGGAGTCACCCTTGATCGGGTGCCTGGCGCAGGGTCTACACTCACGATCCAATCGGGACGTAGCGCAGCTTGGTAGCGCGCAGCGTTCGGGACGCTGAGGTCGTGGGTTCAAGTCCCACCGTCCCGACTCAGAGAGACACCAGGTCAGGGCCGCTCGCACGAGCGGCCCTCTGGTTTGGGATGGCGTTGCAGCGCGCGTCCATCGCGTTTCGAAACCTGGGGATCTGGGCGGGCCACATACGGACTGCTCGGCAGCCCGTTCGATGTTGCACTCTCGACTGGCAGGCGGTCGCCCTCCCCGTGGCCGAGACGATCACGGATGGCCGATTCCTTGCGTCGCTCGAGCGTGTGAGTCTGGACTCCCCGAGGACCGATCTGGAGGGCCCTAACTACCCTGAGTCCGAGTCACACGGGAGCCGGCAGTGACCACCGAAGCTCAACTCCGCAAGGCGGCGCTCGCATTGCCCGAAGTGGTAGAGGGAACCCACTTCGGCATGGTCGCCTTCCTGGTGCGCGAGAAAGGGTTCGCCTCGGTCACGCCGGACGGCCAGGTGCAGCTCTACCTCCCGGACGACGATGCGGACGCTGCCCTGGCCGACCATCCGAGCGCCGAACGTCTGGTGCGCATGGGCACCCCGATCGGAGTGCGGATACCTCTGGCGGACCTCGATGGACAGGCACTCAACCACCTGGTGCGGCGGGCCTGGTTCTCCCGTGCCCCGAAGCGACTCGCCGCCGTCCTCGCCCAGGCCGACGCCGCCTCACCGGGTGAGGGTGATCTCCCCCCGAGCATCGGGCGCCCCGCGACTCAGGCCCTGGTGGGAGCAGGCATCACGACCTTGGACGATGTGGCCGCTCGAAGCGAGCAGGAACTGCTGGCCATGCACGGGGTCGGACCGAAGGCGGTTCGCATCCTCGCCGAGGCGCTGGCGGAGCGCCAGCGGTCCTGGCGGACCGAGTAGCGATCGAAGGGCCGCACTGGCGTCGTCGTCAGGCGACCCGCTCGAAGACGACTCCGTGCCACCCGAGGTCGCGGTCGGCGAAGGCGACCTCGAACCCGGCGCGGTTCGCCGTTGTCACGATCGCCTCGGGGGAGTGAAGGTATGTCCGGAAGCCCACCCCCTTGAAGCGGTGGTAGGTGTTCTCGACTCGGATTGCGATGCGCCACACGAGCCCATCCCGTGGGTAGACGGCGGCCAGGAAGCGCGTGCTGGCGGACAGGCCGGCATTCATCAGCCCTTCCATGTCCGGGTAGCAGCAGATGACACGGTTCATGATCACGTCGTCGGCTTGCATTTCCGCCGCCAGTTCCGTGAAGTCGCCGATCTTCTGTTCGACCCGGCCTTCCAGGCCCTCGCGCCGGAGCAGTTCCGAGGCGACCTCCTGATAGCCGCGGGAGATCTCGACGTTGACCGCACTGGCGGCTCCGGCTTTGAGCAGCTCGATCTGCACTGCGCCGATTCCACCACCGACCTCGAGGATGCGGTGGCCTTCGACTCCGCGGGACTCGAGATAGTCGACGGTTCTTCTCGCCATCCGATTGAGCCCGCTCCGGTCGTACGCCCTGAGGGCGCGTCGCGCCTCCTTCGGGCCGAAGAGCGAGTCGTAGCCGGATGGGTCACAGCAGCCGGACATCGCTCGAAAGCTAGTTCAGGGGCTGGCCGGACGAGCTTAGGTGAGGGCTTCTTCGGCACGATCCGGTCCGGCCGAGTTGCGGGTCTTGGCGTCGTCTGCGCAGGGTATGGGCCAGGTGTCAGCGGCAAAGGACCTGATGTGACGACCCTCGACCGACAGACCCAACGCAAGCTCGAACGGCTCCGCGAGACGGAGTCGCGCTGGCTGCAGAAGACGGCATTCGCTCTCGGCAAGACCCGGGAAGCTCGGGAGAAACTCGCCGAGGCGCTCTCCGAGGAGCTGGATCCGGTGGTCGTTCTCGACGACGGGACGCGGGTCACCCTCGACGAGGTGGAACGCCACGTCCGCCAGCGGGTGGAAGAACTGAGATCCCCTCTGGGTGAGGGTGGCTTCCGGTTCGGACCCGGCTGAACGATCAGCCGGTGGCGACAGTCAGCCGGCCACGCAGCTGCTGAGCGGTGAAGGGTTTGACGATGGCGGCGTCCGCACCGGCGCGCCGGGCCAAGAACGTGTCGGCGTCGCGGTCCAGCAGCAGCACGATCCCCAAGTCGGCGATCTGGCCTCCGACGATGGCGCTCCTGAGCATTCGCACGACTGCCATTCCGCCCATCGACCCGATCTGGAGGTCGACGATCGCCCAATCGAATCGTTCCTCGCGCACGAGCCGGGCGGCAGCGCGGGGATCGCGTTCGACTGTCAGTTTCACATCCGGATCGAGCAGCGCCGCTTCGACGTCGTTGCGCACCCAGTCGTCGTCTGCCACGAGCAGGATCGAAGCCATCGTTTCCAACGATAGCCCCGCGGGCGTGGGCGGATTCCGTCGACGAGGCCGTCCCTAACATCGCGGATCGTGCGCACGCTTCGTCTCGTCGTCCTCTTGGCCGCCGTCTTCCTGCTCAATGTGATGCCGGCCCTCGCCCAGTCGGAAGAGGGGCAGGTCGAGTTCGTGGACCTTTCGGGGATCCTCGACGAGCGGGTGCTCCGTTTCGCGATCGACTCGATCACGGCGGCTGCCGAGCGAGGGGACACCGAGGTCGTCGTCCTCCAGATCGACAGTCCAGGTGTGGTCGGCTCGGAGGAGACGCTGCTGGAGTTGATCGAGCTCACGAGTTCTCCGCCCCTTCCCGTGGTGACGTGGATCGGGCCGGCTCCCGCCCGAGCGTACGGTGGGGCCGGACTGCTGGCGCTCACCGCCGATCTGCGCTTCGCCGCCCCGGGTTCGGAGATCGGCCACCTCGGTCCGACGGTGGCCGGTGGCAGCACCTCGGTGGGTCCTGAGCATCTCCTCACGGCGGTGGTGGAGGTGGAAGCGGAGGCGCTGCTCGAGGTCTCCGAGACGACAGCCGCCCCCCGCCAGCTCGTCCAACTGCTCGACGGACGTTCGATCCGCGATGCCACCGGTGAGCACGAGCTCTCCACTCTCGTGCCGTTCGAGGGAGGCGAGACCGTGGCGATCGTCGTCCGATCGCCCGGCTGGTGGGACGGGTTCCTGCGCCTGGCGTCCACGCCGGAAGCCGTGTTCTTCTTCCTGGTGGCGGGGCTCACCGTCGCCGCGTTCGAGTTCTATGCGATCGGCCCCGGCATCGCAGCCGGCGTCGCAGCCGTCTCGCTGTTCCTCGCCTCCTACGGTGTCGCCGTGCTGCCCATGCGCTGGTGGGCCGTTGCTCTCACCCTCGCCTCGGTCTGGGTGCTCGCCGCCTCCTATCAGAAGGGCAACATCCTCGGGATGAACATTCTCGGACTGGCGGGTCTGACCGTGGCTGGTTTCTCCCTCACCGACGCCGCCCCCCAGTTCTCCCCGGGAGTCCCCGGTGTCTTGCTGACGTTGGCGGCGGCGGCCTTCTTCTTCTTCCTGGCGATGCCGACGGTGGCACGTAGCCGCTTCTCGACCCAGACCATCGGTCGGGACCACCTCATCGGACGCACTGGAGTGGCGGTGTCGGCCCTCGAGCCCGACGGGTTGGTCGAAGTCGACGGCGCCCGCTGGCGGGCGTCCGCCCACCGAGAAGCGGGCATCGGCGCGAACGACCCGGTCGTGGTCACGGCGGTCGAGGGATGGTTCCTCGAGGTGGCGCCTCCCGACTGAGAGCGCGAAAAAACCTCCCTCCGACTTCCAAGATTTCCCTGGTGAATAGTGGAAGTCGTCCCTAGGTTCGTGTCCGAACGGAGGCTAGGAGGAGGTTCCGTGAAGACCGATGAGTGGCAGGAGCAGGCCCTGTGCAGGGGCCATCACGCCCAACTGTTCTTCCCGCCGAGCACATTCGAGCGCAAGGACGATCGGGAACGGAGAGAGACGAGGGCGAAAGCCATCTGCAACGTGTGCCCGAGCCAGGCGCCGTGCAGCGACTACGCGATGACCATCCGAGAGCCCTTCGGGATCTGGGGCGGGATGACGGAGGCCGACCGCAAGGCCATCGTGGCCGGAGCCGCCGCCCGTTAGGGCAAGTCGGCCCACCGGACATTGCAGCCAGTGACGCCGGGCCTCGGCCCGGCGTCGTCGCGTCCGGTCGTCAGCGAACGCGACGAGTGTCTCCCTGACGGACCGTGTGACCGGCCGCGTCGGCCCACTCCAGGAACGGCACCGCGTACTTGCGGGAGAGACCCGACCGGTCCCTGAACTCGGCGACGGTGAAGGGCGTGCCGAACGAGCGGATCACCTCGATCAGCCGGTCGACCTGGTCGGGTAGCAGCACCAATTGCTCGGTGATGCGCACCAACTCACCCTGACGGGTGAGGGCGTGCACCAACTCCGGGTCGACGTCGAGTTCGTCGACCCGCGGCGCCGCCGAGGCTCCGCTCGTCTCCAGCAACTGTCGGAGACGCTGCCAGTCGGCCTCCTGCTCGGGGGTACGGCCGCCCTCGAAGGACCGCATCCGCAGGTGGGATCCTTCGACCGCCAGCCCGACAGAGCGACCCACCACGACCTCCACGATCTCCATCTCGACTCCCAGCCTCGACGCCGCCTCCGCGGTCGGAATTCCGATGCGGAGAGGGTGGTCGCGGTGGAACGACCGGACCAGGTCGGACAGCTCCTCGGACAAGGACTCGGCATGCTGAACGGTCAGCCTCCACTCGGCGGTTCGGACTGCCGCGTCCGGTTCACCTCCGCCGCTCTGTGCAGCCAGCGTGCCCGCCCGCTCCAGTTCCCGCACCGCCAGCAGGGCAGTAGCCCGGGCGTGCGGATCGCCGCTCGCCGCCGCCTGGAGGGCAGGGATGTGGGGCCGAAGTCGGCGGACCCGTGGCGGCTTCGGGTCCAGCACCCTCCCCCCGGCGACCACCCGCCTCCTCCCGGTGTCCCGCAAGATGAAACGGTCGCCCATGGCCAGCGGCAGCGGAGAAGGCAAGTCGATCACGGCCGTACCGTTCTCGATCGGCCGCAACCTCACCGGCCAGGCGCCACTGCCGATGTGCAACTGGTGGGAGCCACGACCGGTCGGGAGATCGGCGTACCGAGCGGATCTCACCCCGATGGCGAGGGAATCGGTCACCGACCACTGGTCAGGATGCCCCAGCATCGCTCCTCGGGCGACGGCGTCGGCTGACACCCCGCCCAGATTGAGCGCCACCCGCCGCTGCGGTTCGACCCGTTCCATGTCCCGTTCGTGGCTCTGGATGCCGCGGACACGACAGGACGAGCCGCCTGGAAACAGGACGAGCCGGTCGTCGACCGAGATCGATCCGTCGAGCAGCGTCCCCGTGACCACCGTGCCCGCTCCCGGCGCCGAGAACACCCGGTCCACCCACAGGCGCGGGCGAGCCACGTCGTGGATGGGCACCGTCTTCACCTTCGAGACGATGGCGCCGCGGAGCAGGTCCATGCCCGAATCGTGCACGGCGGACACGGCCACGATCGGTGATCCCGCCAACGTCGTACCCGCCAGCCTCTCCTCGATCTCCAGCGTGGCCAACTCGACCAATTCTTCGTCCACCCGGTCGACTTTCGTCAGCGCCACCACTGCCCGGTCGACGCCGAGCAGGTCGAGCACCGCCAGGTGCTCCTCGGATTGCGGCATCCAGCCTTCGTCAGCTGCGACGACGAGGAGGGCGACGTCGATCGCTTCGATGCCGGCGAGCATGTTCTTCGAGTAGCGCTCGTGACCGGGGACGTCCACGAACGACACCTCCTCGCCCCCGATCTCCGCCCAGGCGAAGCCCAGGTCGATCGTGAGACCGCGCCGCTTCTCCTCCGCCCAGCGGTCGGGGTCCCTACCGCTGAGGGCGAGAACGAGCGTCGACTTGCCGTGGTCGACGTGGCCGGCGGTCCCTACGACCGGCATGCCTGGCTCAGGCCCTCCGCCACCGTCCGGTCGTCCTCGGGTCGGACGGTACGGAGATCGAGCACCAGGCTGCCCGCCTCTCGACGAGCCACGATGGGCGGCGTCCAGGCGAGAAGCCGGCCGAACGCCGACTCTCCCCGGCCTGGCACCTCGATCACCACTCCCGGGATCCGGGCCCCCGGGGTGCTACCCGCCCCGAGGGTGGAGACCCCCTCGACCACGCGGGCATCGTCGACGGCGGCCGCGACGGATTCGCACCGTCCTCGCAGTTCCTCGGTGGAGACGGTGGCCATCGCCCACAACGGAAGCTCGCTCGCCCGCCGATCGGCGTACGCCTCGAAGGTGGCCTCCAGCGCGCCCAACGTCGGCCCGTCGAGTCGTGCCGCCCGGGCGACGGGATGGCGGCGAAGCCCGGCGACGAGTTCGGCCCTGCCCACCACGATTCCCGCCTGGGGGCCGCCGAGCAGCTTGTCGCCCGAGAACATCACCAGATCGGCCCCCGCCTCCAGCGCCTGGACGATCCCTGGTTCGTGGCGCAACCACGACGGCGAGGGCCCGGGCAGCCAAGGTGTCCGGTCGTCGAGGAGACCGCTCCCTGCATCGAACACGGCAGGCAGTCCGTTGGCATGAGCGAGCTCGACCACGTCCTCGATCGGTGCCTCTTCGGTGAATCCCTCGATGCGGTAGTTCGACGGATGAACCTTCAGGAGCAGTGCCGTGGAGTCGTCGATCGCCCGTCGATAGTCCTCGACTCGCGTCCGGTTCGTGGTCCCCACCTCGACGAGCCGGGTGCCGGCGGCGGACATCAGGTCCGGCAGTCGGTACGAGCCTCCGATCTCGATGAGCTCGCCCCGTGACACGGGGATGCTACGTCCAGCAGCCATCGCGATGAGCGTGAGGAACAGCGCCGCCGCATTGTTGTTGACGACGAGCGCATCCTCTGCGCCGGTCACGGCGCATGCCAGCGCCGTGACGTAGGCGGTGCGACCTCCCCGTGACCCGTCCGCCAGGTCGAGTTCGAGATTCGAGTACCCGGTGGCGATTCCTGCCATGCGCGCCGCGCCGTCAGGGGAGAGGGGAGCACGTCCCAGGTTGGTGTGCAGGATCACCCCCGTGGCGTTGATGACGGGCTGCTGCCTGACGCTCTCGAGTGCGGCGGCCAGGTCCAGGGCGACGGCGGCCGGATCCGTGCCGCCGCCACTTCGTATCCGATCGGCGGCCTCGCGGGCCACGGCCACGCGCAACGCCGCAGGCAGCGTGGCGGGAAGACTGCTGCTCAGGCGGTCGATACTCGGTGGATGAGACGCCACCGGCGGCAGCCTATTACCTCCCGTCCGTTCAGTTCCGGTGGGGTGCGCCTAACGTCCAGGCTGTGATCCGCATACTGCTGTTCATCGTCGTCCCGATCGTCGAGATCGTGCTGCTGGGAGTGGTCGGCGACGCCATCGGATTCGGGTGGTTGGTCCTCGTCGTGCTCGTGACGGCCATCGTCGGTGCCCGCCTGGTCGTGCGACAGGGCCGGATGGTCTGGCGGGACCTTGTCGCCAGGCTGGAGTCTGGCCAGATTCCCGGTGTCGAGTTGGCCCACGGCGCCATGCTCCTGGTCGGTGGAGCGTTCCTCATGACTCCGGGGATTCTCACCGACGCGTTCGGGCTGCTCCTCATGGTGCCCTGGTTCCGGGAACTCGTCCGGGTCCGGTTCTTCAACACGATGCGGATCGTCGTGCTGTGAGTGGCCCCCGCCCGGCCTCGACCGTGCTCCTCGTGCGGGACGGCCGCGACGGGATCGAGGTGGTGCTCGGTCGGCGTCCGCCCGGAGGCCCGTTCGGCAACCTGTGGGTGTTCCCCGGAGGGGCGGTGGATCCCGAGGACGTCGCCGCCGCCACGGACCCCGAAACTGTGTGGCGGCTGGCGGCGCTCCGTGAGACCTGGGAGGAGATCGGGCTCGCACTCACCGACCCGGACGGCGCCCCGGTGCCGTCGGGAACGGGCTCGGTCCACGAACGTCTGCGGACGGCCGGTGCCAGGTTCGCGACCGAACGCCTCGTCTACCTCTCGAACTGGGTGACCCCCCGCATGGTCTCCAAGCGGTTCGACACTCGTTTCTACCTGGCGGCGGCCGACGGCGAACTTCGTTCGACCGAGGAACTGGCCGATCCGATCTGGGTACCGGCGGAGGCAGCCCTGCACCAGAATCGCCGCGGATCCCTCCCCATGATCTTCCCGACCGTGAGCCACCTCCGGTATCTGGTCCGGTTCGACCGGGTGACATCGCTGGTCGAGGAGGCGGTGGCACTCGACGTGATCCCGTCGATCGAGCCCCGTCCGTCGGAGCGGGGTGATCCGGCCGAGTTGGTCGTCGACAACGATCCGAGGTTCGGAACGTGAGGATCCACCGGGTCCTCGCCAACAACCCTGGTCCGTACACCGGTCCAGGCACCAACACGTGGGTGGTGGGAGACGACACCGAAGTCGTCGTCATCGACCCGGGACCCCTCGACTCGGAGCATGCCGGGGCGATCCTCACCGCCATCGGGGACCGGACGGTGGCGGGAGTGATCGTCACCCACACGCACGAGGATCATGCGCCCCTCGCCAACCCGTTGTCCCGGGACGTGTCGGCTCCGGCTCTGGGTCACGCCCCTGGCCCATCGTTCGATCCCGACGAGCGGCTGGTGGACGGATCGGAGGTGCGGTTCGCGGGCGAGACCCTGACGGTGCTGCACACGCCCGGCCACTCCGAGGACCACCTGTGCTTCCAGCTCGGCACGGTGCTCTTCACCGGCGATCACATCATGGGTGGCTCCTCGGTGATGGTCGACGACCTCCGCCCTTATCTGCAGTCCCTGGAGCGGCTCCGCCGTGGCCACTACGAGCGTCTGCTCCCCGGCCATGGCCCCGAGATCGAGGATCCGCCTGCGGTCATCGACTGGTATCTCGCCCACCGTCTGCAGCGCGAACGGGAGATCCTCGCCGCTGTCGAAGCGGGGGCGGCAACCGTTGGAGCGGTGGTGGAGGTGGTCTATGCAGACGTCGACCCGGACCTCTATCCCCTGGCGGCACGTAGCGTCGTCGCCCATCTCCGCAAGCTGTCCGACGACGGGGTGTTGTCATTCGCCGGACGTTCGTGGGACGATCCGGTGAGTCGGGGCTGAGTCGTTCTGTCGAGTCGACCGGGCTCCGTAGACTTTCGACTGTTCGAGCGAGGAGCCGGTTTCCGGTGCGAGGTCCCCAAGACGGTGTTCGCCGCGTCGTCGGCGCGGTGGTGGCGCTCTCGCTCTTCCTCGTCACCGGGGCAGTGGCGATGGCGGACACCACCGAGGAGATCGCGCGGGCAGAGGCGGAACTCGCATCGCTCCAGGAGAGAGCCGATGAACTGGCCGTGCTCATCGAACAGGGCTGGGAGCGCCAGTTCCGACTCGAGACCGAGATCGCCCGACTCACGGACGCCCAGGCGCTGATCGAGGCGGAGTTCGTCGTTGCGCTCACCGACCTACAGGAGACCGCGGTGCGGCTCTACATGGACGTGACCGCAGGCGAGGGGTTCTCGGCGGTGCTGGCCACCAGCGACGAGGTGTATGCCACCGCCATCCACTATCTCTCGACGGCTGCCCACGACTCCGAGGAGGCACTCCGACGGCTCACGGCCATCGCAGCCGAACTGGAGCGTCGGCGCGACGAATTGACCGCCGCCCTCGATGCCCGCACCGCAGTCGATGAGGCGCTCGTGGTCCTGGCCGGCGAGGTGACCGAGGCACTCGGCGCCCAGTCCGCCCGGCTCGAGGAGTTGGAGGCCCTCCGCGCCCGCGAGCTCTTCCTGGCTACCTCGACCACGACCACGGTGGCGACGACCACCACGACCGAGGCGACGACGCCGGAGGATGCGGCGACCACCACGACGGCGTCGTCGACGACCCAGCCGACCACGACCACCACCGAAGCCACGACCACCACCACCGTGCCGACGACCACCACGACCACGGTGGCGACGACCACCACGACCGCCCCGGAGTCACCGCCGCCTCCGCCGGCGGCCGGAGGTGGCGCCTGCCCCGTGGCCGGACCGGTCACGTATGTCGACTCGTGGGGTGCGCCGCGTTCCGGAGGTAGGGCACACGAAGGTGTCGACATGATCTCCGCTCGGGGGACACCGATCGCCGCCATCTACTCAGGGGTCATCAAGCGGGCGACCTCGAGTTCTCTCGGGGGGATCACGATCTGGCTACGGTCCGACGCCGGCGACGAGTACTACTACGCCCACCTCGACGGGTACGCCCCCGGGATCGCGACCGGCGTACGCGTATCCGAAGGCGAGATCATCGGATACAACGGCTCCACCGGCAACGCCCCCGACTACCTCCCGCACCTCCACTTCGAATACCACCCCGGCGGTGGCGGTGCGGTCAACCCGTATCCGCTGGTGAAATCCATCTGCGGGTAGACGAAGAGAGAGGACCCGAAGGGGGAATCGGATCCTCTCTCATCTGTCCAGATTCGGCGAGCCGCCGATCCGGGACGCTCACGAAGTCGGAGAGTTGCCCCTCACCGACCGGCACGTTCCCTCTCATCATCGACCGTCCACCCCGATCACCACACGGTGGTTCTCAACCTCCCCCAATGAACTAGTCAGTCGTTCTGTGCAGCGGACGCGGCCCCCCGGCACCCCCCAGCGCTCGATCCCTGTTTGATTGTGCAGGGGGCGCGAGCCCCCCGGCACCCCCCAGCGCTCGATCCCTTCGGGATCGTCGCATTTCGCGTCTTGGGGTCTTCCAGGGGTTTGTCCCCCTCGCGACGCCGTAGGCGTCGTGTTGGGGGGACCGGCCCGGCGAA
>DATHWB010000357.1:0-2629 GCA_035460965.1 Acidimicrobiia bacterium | reverse complement strand
GGCGGCGGCGAGAGCGCCGGGCAGTGACCTGATCAGAGCGAGAAGATCATCTGTGGTGGAGTAGCGGACCACTACTCCGGCCGGACCAAACACCTCCTCCAGGTCGTCGAGCGGTGGCTCGATCTCGACCAGCACCCCGCCCACCCGATATCCATCCTCGGAGGCCCTCGTATCGGCGAGCGGGGTACCCGCTTTCCGCATGTTGTCGCATCCGGTCTGGAATTGGCTCTGAATCCTCTCGTTCAAGAGGACGTGATCGCCGGCGGCCCTCACCTCCGCCGCAGCACGATCGATGAGCCGCTGCCCCGCCTCCGAGTCCGGGACGATGAGTACGCCGGGTTTGGTGCAGAACTGGCCGCCGCCCAGCAGCAGTGATCCGGCGAATCCCTTGGCGATGTCGTCGGGTCGCTCCGCGGCAGCCGCTTCGGTGACTATCAGCGGGTTGACACTGCCCATCTCCGCGTAGACCGGGATCGGTCTCGGGCGTTGCGACGCGGCATCCATCAACGCTCGTCCACCTCGGAGCGACCCGGTGAAACCGACTGCGGCGATCTCGGGGCTCGTCACCAGTGCCTCCCCCAGTTGGGGCGACGGACCTTGCAGCACCGACAGAACTTCGTCGAGACCCGCGTCGCGGAGCACCCGCGATGCGATTTCGGCGACCTTCTCGCTCGTCTCTGGATGGCTCGGATGGGCCTTGACGACTACGGGACCAGCCGGCGGCGAGCGCGGATACGGTGTCTCCTCCCATAGTGGCGAAGGCCAGCGGGAAGTTGCTGGCCTCGAACACCGCCACCGCTCCCAGCGGAACGCCCATTCGCACCAGGCTCACTCCTTCGAAGACTGTGTCATCGATGCGATCCCAGTGCTCGCCGGTGTCGAGCAACTCGGCGAAAGTGCGGATCTGTCCGGTCGTCCGGGCCAGCTCTCCGTCGAGGCGCTCCTGACCCAGGCCGGACTCGCGGTCGGCGGTGGCGACCACGGTGTCGCCTTCCGAATTGACGGCGTCGGCGATGGCAGAGAGGATCCGACTGCGTTCCGCCGGCGTCGCGAAGCCTTTCCACGACACGTGGGTGGCTGCCGCCTCGACTGCCCGTCGCACCTGTTCCGGGTCGGCTTCCCGGTATTTACGCTCCGATGGTTTGCCGGTGTGTGGATCGAACGATGCAAAGGAAGCGCCGGTGCCCGGCTCCCACGCGCCGGCGATCAGATTTTGTCCGCGACTCATGCCTCGATCTTCCCAACCGAACGTCGGTGTCCCAAACCTCGGCTACTGCTCGTCCCGCCGAAATCAGCCCCGATGCGGAATCCGGCGCGACCTCATCAGAAGCCGCTGTCGAGACCCCTTCGCAGGTCCTCTGGCCCCATCAGGACCTCGTCGTTGCTACCGCCCGCCATCACCATCGGCCACACGTGTTCGTCAGGGTCGACGGTGAATGCGACCACCACCGGGCGATCGTCGATCTCGAGGGCCTGCTCGATGGCCGGCGCCACCTGCTCTGGTGTGTCGGCCGCCAGTCCCACGCAGCCGAGTGAGCGGGCGAGCCCCACGTAATCCGGTGCCGGCGTACCCACATCGATGGCGGAGTGGCGCCCGTCGTAGAAGAGTTCCTGCCACTGCTTGACCATCCCGTAGTGCCCGTTGTCGAGCAGCGCGATCTTGACGGGGATCCGTTCAGCAGCCGCCGTCAGGAGTTCCTGCATCGTCATTTGGAAGCAACCGTCCCCGTCGATCGCCCACACCTGAGTATCAGGTCGGGCGACCTGCGCGCCGATCGCTGCCGGCACCGCAAACCCCATCGTTCCGAGCCCGCCCGAGTTGAGCCAGGTTCGAGGTTCGGAGAAGCTCCAGTATTGAGATGCCCACATCTGGTGCTGGCCCACTCCCGACACGACGACGGCATCTCCGTCGGTGAGCCGGTGGATCTCTTCGATCACGAACTGTGGCTTGATCGGCCCCTCCGGTGTCTGCGTGTAGGACAGCGGCTTGTCGTGGCGCCACTCCCCCAGCCTCTCCAGCCATTCTCGGCGGGTAGGCGTGGGACGGTCCGCGAATGCGTCAGCGAGCCGGGACAGGAAGGCGTTGGCGTCGGCCACTACGCCGAGTTCCGGCTTTCTGATCTTGCCCACCTCCCTCTCGTCGATGTCGGCGTGGATCACTTCGGCACGCGGTGCAAAGGCCGCCGGGTTGCCGGTCACTCGATCGTCGAAGCGGACCCCGACCGCGAGGAGTAGGTCGGCCTGCTGGAGGGCGGTGGTGGCGGTGTAGATGCCGTGCATGCCCGGCATCCCCAAGGCGAGAGGATGGCCATCGGGGAAGGCGCCCCGGCCCATCAGGGTGGTGACGACCGGCACATTCGCCGCCTCGGCGAGCCGCCGAAGAGCGGGCGAGGCCCCCGAGGCGATGATCCCACCTCCGACATAGAGCACGGGGCGTTCGGAACGGTCGAGCATCTCCAAGGCCCGGTCGACCACACCGGGATCCAGGTCACACCATGACCCAGCCTCCCGGTGTGTTGAGGGCGGGGACCAGTCGAGCTGCGCTGACTGCACGTCCTTAGGAATATCGATCAGCACCGGCCCTGGGCGACCATTCGTCGCCACCTTGAACGCCATCACGACGATGTCC
>DATHWB010000356.1:0-21251 GCA_035460965.1 Acidimicrobiia bacterium | reverse complement strand
ACGTGGAGTATCGCCGGCGGCATCGCCGACACGGTATCGGCACGCCGGGCGGAGACCTGTTGTCCGTCGTCCCGACCCGATACGTTCCGCACCATGCCCGCACACTTCACTCCCGCCACCTTCGCCTTCCTCCGCGAGCTCGCCGCCAACAACGACCGCGACTGGTTCAACGCCAACAAGGACCGGTACATCGAGAAGGTCCAGGAACCGGCGCTCCAGTTCATCACCGATTTCGCTCCCCGACTGGCGAGACTGTCCCCACACTTCACCGCCGATGCCCGGGTGGTGGGTGGGTCGCTGTTCCGCATCCAGCGCGATGCCCGATTCTCGAAAGGTGTCCCCTACAAGGAGAACTCCGGGGTGCAGTTCCGCCACGAGGCGGCCCGCGACGTGCACGCTCCCGGCTACTACCTCCACATCCAGCCGTCGGGCTCGTTCATGGGGGCGGGGCTGTGGCGCCCCGAGACTGCAGTCGCCTACCGCATTCGGGAGCGGATCGCCGAGGACTCGGCCGGCTGGCGCAGGGCCGCCCACGGTGCGGCGTTCCGTGACACCTTCGATCTGACGGGAGATTCGTTGGTGAAACCCCCTCGGGGACTCGATCCGACCCACCCTCACGTGGAGGACCTCAAGCGCAAGGACTTCGTCGCGTCGGTGTCGCTCAGCCAGAAAGCCGTCACTTCCACGACGTTCCTCGACGACTTCACTCGCCTCTGTCGCACGGCGACGCCGCTAATGCGCTTCCTCTGTGACGCGGTGGGAGTCCCCTTCTGAGCGGACGCCCGGCGGTGGGTGCGGATCCACGTCGGCGCCGGGACGGCACGACCACGCAGGTCTTCACATCCCGTCAGTCGTCGGCAGGCGGCACCCAGACGGTGACGTGTCCCGGTCCCAGCGTCGTGTGCACCACCTCGGCCAGCTGCGAAGTCAACTCCTCGAGGTCCAGGTTGGCGCGCGCCACCACCGAGAACTCAGCCACCACCTCCTGGGAGTCGTAGCGGGAACGGAAGAACCGGCGGTCCACGAACCGCTGCACGAACCGGACCAACGGGACCGACACCCAGGCCATCGCCAGGGTGGAGGCTGCCACCGGCAACGCCCCCTCGAAGGGCAACAGGGTCTGCAGCGCCACCAGGGATCCGGCATACCCGAGGCCGAGGAGGACCACCGTCACGAGGTAGGTGACGGTGCGACTGGCGATCCGGTCGATGTCGTACAGGCGGTACCGGAGGATGGCGGCGACGATGGCGATCGGAAGGGCCCAGAACCCGAGGACCACCAAGGGCCGCAGTGCCAGATCGACGATCGGGTCGACATCCTCGGGGACCACCGAGATGATCGCCATGAGGACCAGCACCGGAACCGACCCGAGCACGAACACCTTCACCTGTGCCCGTTCCGTTCCTCGCGACCGACGGAAGCGGAGCACCAGGGAGACGGCGCCGGCCACGGTGGCGACGGGAAGGGTCACGACCGCCGCGTCGAGGAAGGCAGGGAGCCACGATGCCGAGATCGCGAATGGGTTCTCTCGTCCGCTGATGTCCATCGGGCCGGGCCGAAGCACGAACAACACCGGCACGACACCGAGCATGAACACCGTGAACCCCCGAAAGGCCACGCTCCAGCGACGGTTGAGCGCCCGCCCCGTGGGGAACACGAAGAGGAGGGAGATCAACCCCCAGAAGCTGGCGAACAACCCGGCGGCCGCCAGGTGCTCGGCGACGATCGCCGCAGTGCCCGAGAGCAACCTCTGGCTCGCCCATCCACCGATGAAGATCATCCCCGCGCCCGCTGCGGCCACGGCCAGGACGCGACCGACCGCGTTGCCCGGCCGTCGGATGAGGATCATGGCGGCGGCGGGGGGAAAACAGAGCAGCCCGAAGGGCCACTGCCAGTCGGCCGGCTCGGTCGAGGCGGGAGCGATCACTTCGAGCAGTGGGCCCGACATCGTCAGGATCGCCAAGCCGATGATCACCGGTGTCCGCATCCCGGACCAGAGAGAACTGCGGGACTCGCTCATGGCCCGATCATCCGCCGGACCCGTTACGCGCCCGTTACGGTCGACCGACGAGGCGGCCTCCCGGGTCGGGCTGGACGTCGTACCACTCCCGGCGCAACCGGTTCGAGGTCAGCGTGTCGGAGGGCGTGATCCCCTCGAAGAACCGGTCCGCCTGCCGTGTCGGTCGCCTCACCCTTCATGCGCCTCCCCTGCGACTCGGCCTGCATCCCCCTCCGAGCCGGAACGGATCAGCACCGGAAGGGCGTGCGGGTCGATGTCGGGCACGGCGCGGTCGAAGCGCTCCACGTCGACCATGCAGGTATGGGCGCTCGGCCCCTGGGCGAGCCCGGAGCTCGGGGCATCGGTCGTCAGCACGTTCGGATTGCCGTGCACGCAGTCGATCTCGTCGGTGGGAGTCCACCAGGCACCGGTCGAGAGCTGCACGACACCCTCCATCACGCGGTCGTCGACGACCGCCCCGGCCAGACACGATCCGCGATCGTTGAACAGCCGCACCACGTCTCCCGATCGTATGCCACGGGGAGCCGCGTCGTGAGGATGGATTCGCACCGGTTCGCGTCCCGACCGCTTCGATTCGGCACTCGTCAGACCGTGATCCAGTTGACTGTGGAGGCGAGTGCGCGGCTGGTTGGACACCAGGTGCAGCGGAAACTGCGTCGGCGCTCCCAACCTCTCTCGGGGCTCCAGCCAAGACGGATGGGGCGGGCAGTCCTCCAGGTCGAACGCCTCGATCGTCTCCGAGTAGAGCTCGATACGCCCCGAAGGGGTCGGGAGCGGCGAACCGAGCGGGTCGGTCCGGAAGTCGCCGAACAGCACCCGAAGGTGGGAGCGGTCACCGATGCCCGCCACCTTCTGCAGGTATCCGGCACTCACGAACGCCTCGTAGCCGGGCGCGTCCGGGCGGTGTTCGGCGAATCGCTCGTAGAAGGCACGCACCCACTCGCCCGAGCTCCTGCCCTCGGAGAAGTGAGGCTCCGCCCCCAGTCGATCGGCGAGAGCGACGAACACGTCGAAGTCGTCACGGGCCTCTCCCACCGGCGAGATCACGGGCTGCATGGCAACGAGGTGATCGTCGATCGGCGCCCCGCCGATGTCCGCCCTCTCCAATGCCGTCGTCACCGGCACCACCACGTCCGCGCGCCGGGCCGTCGCGGTCCAGTACGGCTCGTGAACGACGATGGTTTCGGGGACCTGCCACGCCCGCTCCAGCCGTCTCAGGTCCTGATGGTGGTGGAACGGATTGCCGCCGCTCCAGTAGATCAGCCGCAGGTCCGGATACCGATAGGTGCCTCCGTCGTAGCGGAACTCGGTACCCGGGGAGAGCAGGCAGTCCGCGATCCGGGCGACCGGGATGAAGTTCGGGACCGCGTTCGGCCTGCTGCCCAGTCTGGGAAGGCTCTGGGTGGGCGTGCCCTTGCCGATCGCCCCGGTGGCGCCGTATCCGAGCCCGAAGCCGCCGCCCGGCAACCCGATGTGACCGATGACTGCCGCCAGCGCCACCGTCGCCCAGTACGCCTGCTCACCGTGCTGGGCGCGCTGCAGCGCCCAGGCGGAATTGACCATCGTCGTACCGCTGCCCAGGAGATCGGCCAGCCGCTCGATGTCACCGACCTCCAGGCCGGTGATGTCGGCTGCCCATCGGGGGGACTTCTCGATGCCGTCACTGTCTCCGGACAGGTAGCCGGCCAAGCGCTCCCAGCCGTGACAGTGCGTGGAGAGGAACTCGGCGTCCGCTCGCCCGGTCGTGACCAGCCGGCGCATCAGCGCCAGCATCAGGGCCACATCGGTGTTCGGGCGGACCGGAATCCACCAGGCGTCCAGTTCGGCCAGCAAGTCGTCCCGAATGGGACCGACGTTCACGAACCTACAGCCTCGCTGGCGGGCGGCGACCATCCACTTGCGCAGCGTGTGAGTGCCCTGGCCTCCGTATTGCACCTGGCTGTTCTTCCACGGAACTCCGCCGAAGGCGACGAACACGTCGGTCGACTCCGCGATCACGGGCCATGACGTGTGCATGTCCTGGACGTCGTCCCACGAGTGCCCGAGAACATGGGGCACGATGACCTCGGCAGCGGCCAGCGAGTAGGTGTTGACCGATCGCGTGTAGCCGCCGATTGCGGCGAGGAACCGGTGGATCTGGCTCTGGGCGTGGTGGAATCGCCCGGCGCTCGACCATCCGTACGAGCCGCCGTAGATCGCCTGGTTGCCGTGGGTCGACCGCACCCTCTCCAGTTCGGCCGCAACGAGGGAGATCGCCGTGTCCCAGTCGACCTCGACGAACGGCTCGCGCCCGCGGAGATGGGTGGCCGCCCCCGGACCGTCCTCCAGCCAACTCCGACGCACCGCCGGGCGAATGACCCGCGACCGGCTCACCGCCTCGAGCGACCGACCGATCGGGGAGGGATCGGGGTCGTGTGCCAGCGGCTCGACTCCCACGATCCGCTCCTCGTCGGTGTGGACCCGAAAGGCCCCCCAATGGGTGAGGGTCATGGTGGAGCGACGCACGCCGTCAATATCGCAGAACGAGATGCTGCCGACGAGCCACTGGCGATGCGCGGGATCGTTGGAGCAGGTGTCAGTCGACCAGGTCGATGGTTCTGGTGATCGTGAACTCGTAGCGCGACCCCGGATACCACGCGACTCTCGACTCGAGCGGCGCACCGGTGCCATCGGTGAACACGCTGGTCGACCGGAACGCTGGTGCTCCGTCCTCCACCTGGAGCATGGCCGCGATGTCGGCCGGGATGGGTCGCACCTCCCATCGCTGCCGGACAGACATCGCAGTCAACTCCAACGCACGTGCGATCAACTGATAGCTGGCTGCGGTGCGCCAGTCGGGAGCGAACGGCAGCCGAGCCGCCACCGAGGTAGGGATCATCGATCGATAGTGGGCGAGGGGACGCCGGTCGCCCATGCCGATCGCCTCCACCGCCAGGAGGGGATCTCCCGGTGTCACACCGAGCGCGCCAGCCTCGACTGCATCGGCGCGTACCTTTCCCACGGACACCACCTCATAGGTCGGCGCCAGGTTCACCCCTCGAACCGTGAGATCGAAGGCCTGCATCCGTCCGAGGTCTTGCCGGATGCGTCGTTCGGCGACGAAGGTGCCGCGAGCAGGGATCCGAACGATGAACCCCTCGTCCTCCGCCAGCCGGAAGCCCTGCCGTACCGTCTCGCGGCTCACGCCCAGCATCGCGGCATAGGCCCTCTCCCCGGGCACCTGATCCCCTGGCTGCAACGCCCCCGAGACGATGCGGTTCCGCAAGTGGGCGTGAACCCTCTCGTACTGGGTGTCCCAGCTCATTTGATGCCCTTCGTCGTCCTCGGTACCGTTGCGGTACGGACCGGTCCAGACCAGTCCACTTCCCAGTATGGCAACGGTGCCGAGAGCAAGGAGCGATCGTGGGAGCATTCCTGGCGGGTCAATGGCTGCTCGGTGGTTCCACCCCGCGGCTGACCGAGCAGGTCGCCGCCCCGGACGGCACTCTGCTGGCCACCGACGTGTACCTGGCCGGTAGCGACCGAAGCCCGGCACCCACGATCGTCGAACGAACCCCCTACGACCGCCGGTCCAACGGCCTCACGCGGATGGCTCAGTTCTTCGCGGCACGGGGCTACAACGTCGTCCTCCAGGACACGCGAGGCCGAGGCGACTCCGAGGGCGTCTTCCAGCACTATTTCGCCCGCCCCCACGAAGGCGAGGACGGGTACAGCCTCCTGGACTGGATCTGTGCCCAAGAGTGGTCTGACGGCACCGTCGCCACCACCGGCCTCTCGTACACCGGAGCGAACCAGCAGTCCCTGGCGATCCTCGGCCACGCTGCGCTGCGGACCCAGGTGATCCTTGACGCCGGGAGCAACTACTTCACCAACTGTGTTCGGGAGAACGGTGCGTTCGTGCGCGCCCAACTCGGCAAGTACGCCCTGAAGATGGCGCTGACCAGCCCGCAGGCTCGACGCGACCCTTCGGTCAGGGCAGCCCTCGAGGAGAACGAACGCAACTTTCGGGCGTGGTTCACACTCCCGGCCTGGCGCCGGGGCTTCAGTCCGGTCTCGCCTCTTCCCGACTACGAGGACTGGCTGCTGTTCGCCCAGGACGAGACCACCTACGGCCCCGGATGGGCCAACCCTCAGATGAACATCGAGCCGTATCTCGGCGACTACCCCGACATTCCGTTACTGATGGTGACCAGTTGGTACGGCCATCACCAGGCCGCCACCCTCCGCCGCATCGAGGCCTTCTCCGGTCACGTCACCCCGAAGAAGCTGATCATCGGTCCCTGGATCCACACCACTCCGTACGGAGAGTTCAGTCTCATCGGCGACGCTGACACCGGACCCGACGGCGCACTGAACATCGACGAGATCCGGCTGCGTTGGTTCGACGCCTACTTGCGGGGGATCGATCCGGAGCGGGTCGCCGCCACCCCCGCCGTCACCTACTACCGGCTGGGTGGGGCGCCCGGCCGCCGCACCCTCGAGGGGCACCTCGAGCATGGTGGAACATGGTTGGAGTCGAGTGCGTGGCCGCCGCCGGACGCCGCCGAGGTGAGCCTGAGCGTCACGGCCGATCGCCGGCTGACCACCGTCGCAGCGGGCGCCGGCACCGTGCAACTCCGGGTGAACCTGGCGAACCCGGTGCCCACGATCGGAGGTTCGATCCGTGACGCCAGTCCGATGGCGGGGCTGATGTGCGACGGCGCCCGGGACCAGCGAGAGCTCCCGGGGTCGTTGCGCTCTACCGGCTCGGGGCTCCCGCTCGCCGCCCGCCCGGACGTGGTTGCGTTTCGCAGCGACCCGCTGGCAGAGCCCGCCGATCTCACGGGGCCGGTCTACGTCGACCTGTGGTTGAGATCCGAGAGCCCCGCGTGCGACCTCTCGGTGAAACTCGTCGACGAGTACCCGCGCAGTGAGCACTGGCCCAACGGGTACGCGATGAACCTGAGCGAGATCTACACCCGGTTCGCCAGCTGGACCACCCTGCTTCCCGGCCTCGGCGAGGACCCCGCCCACGTGCGGGTGGGGCCGTTGCACATTGCCAACCTGTTTGGCGCCGGACATCGCATCCGCATCGACGTCGCCAATACGAACGCCCCCCGTTACGACCAGAACCCCGAGGCCCTCCCCGGCTTCCGGTTCGAGATCTGCGCCGCGGACGACACCGTGGGATTGGCGGCCCACTCGATGTCCGGTCTCCGATTCGCGGATCCCGCCCCCAACCCCCTGGTGGCCGGTGACCAGTACAACGGTCGGCGCAAAGTCGACGAGAGGCGCCACGCATGACCGAGCGTGGGACTCGAATCCTGAGCTGCAACGGCCATCTCGGATTCGGCAAGACGCGGGAGGCGAGTTTCCTCCGAGCGCTGGATCACGGGGTCGATTACCTGATCTCCGACGCCGGATCGTGTGACATCGGACCCGGGGCGCTCGGGTCGGACGGCTACGTCAGCCCCACCGAATGGGTGCGCCACGACCTGGAGCTCATGCTGCTGGCGGCGCGCGAGCGGAATCTCCCGATGATCATCGGATCGGCGGGCGACGCCGGTTCGCGAGCGGGAGTCGATCGGTTCGTCGAGATCATCCGCGACCTGGCAGCCGAGCACGAGCTGCCCGAGTTCACGATCGGATACTTCTACTCCGACGTCGAGCCGGCCGCACTGGGAGCGGCCATCTCACGCGGGATGACGCTCGACGGACTCGACGACGGCCAACCGCTCACGCTCGCCGACGTCGCTGCGACCGACCGGGCGGTGGCGGTGGCAGGCGCCGAGCCGTATGTGGAGTTGCTCGAGATGGGCGCCGACGTGATCATCGGCGGACGCTCCAGCGACTGTGCGATCTTCGCCGCCGCCGCGCTGCACGAAGGCCACCCCGCCGACCTCGCCTTCTACCTGGGGAAGGTCCTCGAGTGCGCCTCGTTCTGCGCCGAGCCGTACGGGGGCAAGGAAAGCGTGATCGGCGAGGTCGGTCCCGACTGGGTGGACGTCACCGCCATGGCCGAGGAACAGCGCTGTACCCCTGCGTCCCTCGCGAGCCATGCGATGTATGAACGGTCCCACCCTTACTACGAGGCGTTCGCGGGCGGCGTGATCGACATGACCGAGTGTGCCTACGAGCAGATTGCGGAGAAGACCACCAGGGTCACCGGATCCAAGGTGGTACCCAGCCCGGACTACCGGGTGAAGATCGAAGGCGCCGGAGGGATCGGCGCCCGCTACATCGGTCTGGCCGGTATCCGCGACCCGTACACCCTCGCCAATCTCGACCAGGTCATCGGGTGGGCCAGGGACCAGGTCGAGGCCACGTTCGGAACCGACGGTTACGAGCTCCATTTCCACGTGTACGGGCGGGATGCGGTGCTGAAGGATCGGGAGCCCGATCCGGTGCCCGGCCACGAGGTTGGAGTGGTCGTCGACGCCACCGATCCCGACCCGGCTCGCGCCGAGGAGATCTGCATGACGGCCACCCGGCAGTTGTTCTACGCCCGTCTGCCGGAGGTGAAGGGGACCGCCGGCGGAGTGGCGTACTTGTTCGACGAGGTGCTGCGTGCCAGCGACGCCTACCGCTGGACGATCAGCCACCTGCTCCCCGTCGACGACTGGCGGGAGCTGTTCACGCCACATCTCACCACTTCCACGAGGAACGGGACGTGAGCGGCGTGCATCCTGCCGGGGTGCCTCTCGGATCCCTCGTGAAGACTCTGCGGTCGAAGAACGCCGGGGTCGACCTGGTCACATTCGACATCTTCTTCACGGATCCGACCGCCTTCGATCGTGCGATGGCCAGCGGACGGCTGAGTGCCCCGGCGATCGCCGACCTCTACCGGATCGACGAGAACCTGATCACCACCCACGTCGCCATGCCACATCTGCACGCCCTGAAGTTCACGATTCGGCGTCCCCGCCCTAGCGGGGGGCCGGGCGACGCCGACGTCTTCGGTTCCCAGCAGTACGCCCCGCTGCTCGAGGTCGTCATCCCGTGAATCCTCCCGCACGGCAGGTCGCTGCCGACGATGGCGTGATTGCCAAGCTGGCGACGCTCGACCGGCTGGTCACGATCGACTTCCCCCGCCGGGGGGTGATCGACATGATCGCCTCCCTCACCAGGGCACGATTCGGCCGACCGGTGGCCGGTCTGGCCGCCGAGACGTTGATCGAGCGGACCCGACCCGGCCAGCTCGTGTTGATCGCAACGGGCTGGCTCGACCGACCGCACGTTTCAACCCGCGTCGCCGAATCCGACGGCCCGCCAGGGGCCGCCGTGCTGGCGAGAGCCCTCCACGACGCTCTCGGGCTGGTGCCCCTCCTACTCGTGGAGTCCGAGCTCGTCGATCCGATGGAGCAGCTCCTCCACACGGCCGGGCTGCGGTGCCTGTCACCCGACGAAGCACTCCTCGCAACAGAGTCGACGTCGGCGCTGCACGCCGCATCCGTGATTGCACTGCCGAAAGAATGGAACGCGGCGGATGAACTGGCACGCCGGCTGCTGGCGCAGTATTCGGTCGGCGCGTTCGTGGCCATCGAGAAGGGCGGCATGAATCGAGTTGGCCGTATCCACACCAGCCGGGGTGCCGACACGACCGATACGACCGCCAAGGCCGATGCGGTGCTTCTCGAATGCACGCGCCGATCGATACCCAGTGTCGGGATCGGGGACGGCGGAAATGAGATCGGCATGGGTTCCATAGGCATCGAGCTTCGGCCGCTTCTCCGCTTCGGCGAGGACTGCGGGTGTCCGTGTGGGGGAGGGGTCACCCCCGAAAACGAGACCGACGTGCTGGTCCCGGCGACCGTTTCGAACTGGGGCGGCTACGCCATCGTGGCGGCGCTCGCCATCCTGCTGCGACGGCCTGATCTGCTCCACACCGCCGAAGCGGAGACGTCGATGCTCGAGACTTCCCGCCGCACCGGCCTCATCGATGGAGCCTCCGGATACGTCACCGCCTCGGCAGACGGTCTCGACATCAACATCCACCGACGGATCGTGACCCTCCTCGCGGCGACAGCCGGCGCGGGCGTCAACGCCGGCATTTGGGCGGATGAGGGAGGACGCCCGCCAAGGGCAATCGACCGATGACTACCGACCTTGCCACCTACGAGATGCTCGACACGCTCCTGACCGTCGACCTACCGGCGCGGGGCGTGATCGACATCGCGTACCCGCTGTTCCGGGAGCACTACGGCCGTCCACTGTTCGGAATCGCCGCCGAGCTACTCATGGATGCGGTCGCGCCAGGCGACACCGTGGTCATCGCCACCGGATTTCCCAACCGCACCAGAATCGACCCCACGATCGCGGAGTCCGATGGTCCGGTCGGAGCGGCATCGATGGCGCGGGCGTTCGAGATCGGGCTCGGAGCGGCGCCGGTCATCCTCGTCGAGGACTCGATCGTCGCGGGCGCGGTGGCAGCCGTGCAAGCACTCGGCATGAAGTCCGTGACACCCGAGCAGGCCGTGGCGTCCGCTCGGTCGGCGTCGAACCTCCACGCGGTGGCGGTCCTGGCAAGCCCTCTGGATGCGGGAGAGGCCCGCCACCTGGCCGAACGTTTGAGTGCCACCAACCGGGTGGCTGCGTTCGTGGCGATCGAGAAGGGCGGCGCCAACGCCGCAGGCGAGATCCACTACTCCCGGGGTACTCGTGGCACGCCCTGGGTGGCTCCGCTCGACCCTGTCATGGAGGTGTTCGAGACGCACGGGGCGATCTCCATCGGTATCGGTGACGGAGGTAACGAGATCGGGATGGGCAACGCCGACGGCGCCCTACGGGAGGTGCTGCCGTACGGTGCCGACTGCGGGTGCCCGTGCAGGCTGGGCATCGTACCCGCTCGGCAGACGGATCTGGTGCTCCCCGTGACGGTGTCCAACTGGGGTGGTTACGGCGTCAGCGCCGCTCTCTCTTTCGCGCTGGACGATCCGCGACTCCTCCACCACGCCGACAGCGAAGCACGGATGCTGCGAGCGGCCGGGCTGGCAGGACTGATCGACGGAGTCTCGGGATTCACCGAACCGACATCGGACGGCTTGTCGGAGGCGGTTCACACCAGCATCGTGGACCTCTTGCACGCCATCGTCGGACGCGGGGTCCACCGCGGCGCATGGCCCCGCGGGCAGTCGGCGT
The DNA here is from genome assembly GCA_035460965.1 of Acidimicrobiia bacterium. Taxonomy (GTDB): domain Bacteria; phylum Actinomycetota; class Acidimicrobiia; order Spongiisociales; family ZC4RG35; genus DATHWB01. The sequence continues at coordinate 10,114 of DATHWB010000356.1, read as the reverse complement.
CGGCGCAGGCGTCTGACAAGGCGGAAATCCGGACTCGACCGGAAAAACCTCCCATCTGATCCGGCGTCGCCCGGACCGCCGTTCCTAGCCTGCGCGCTCACACGTCGACACGGGAGGGTGTCAATGTCTGATACGGCGCAACGCGCCCCATCCGGTGAATCCGGGCTGGACTCGTTCTTCAAGCTCACAGAGCGTGGAACGAGCGTCGCGACGGAGATACGGGCGGGCGTCGCCACGTTCCTGGTGATGGCGTACATCATCTTCGTCAACCCGAGCATCCTGGGAGCCGCGGGTCTGGACCCCGGCGCCGTGGCCGCGGCTACCGCCCTGGTGGCCGGTGTCCTCTGTATCGCCATGGGTGTGGTGGCCAACTACCCGATCGCGATGGCTGCGGGACTCGGCATCAACGCCGCCGTGGCGTTCGGGCTGGTACTCGGCGCCGGGCTGAGCCCAGCCGGGGCGATGGGCGTGATCGTGCTGGAAGGCATCGTCGTCACGGTTCTGGTGCTCGTGGGTCTGCGCGAGGCGATCATGGACGCCGTCCCGGCGTCTCTGAAGTACGCGATCGGCGTCGGCATCGGACTCTTCATTCTGTTCATCGGGTTCGTCAACGGTGGCCTGATCCAGCAGGGTGCAGGAGTTCCGGTGGAGTGGGTGTTCCCCAACTCGGCAGGTGCGGCACTCACCCTCATCGGCCTGTTGATCACGGTCATCCTGTATGCGCGCAAGGTGACGGGAGCCCTGGTGATCAGCATCGCGCTCACGACCCTCATCGGGGTCATCATGGGCGTGCAGTCGCTCCCAGACTCGCTCACGGCCGCACCCGACTTCTCCACCCTCGGACAGTTCGACCTGGGCGAGGTCTTCACACTGCTCGGCACGCTGACCGCGATACTCACGATCTTCAGCTTCATGCTCACCGACTTCTTCGACACCATGGGGACGGCAACGGCCATCGTCGAGCAGGCGGACCTCACCGACGAGGACGGCAGGATCCCGGACGTCGGCAAGCTGCTGCTCGTCGACTCGGTCGGAGCCGCACTCGGTGGTGCCGCAGGCGTCAGTTCGAACACCAGCTACATCGAGAGCTCGGCCGGCGTGGCAGAGGGTGGTCGGACCGGTCTGACGGCGGTGGTCGTCGGGATCCTGTTCCTGATCTCGATCTTCCTCGCGCCGATCGCCGGGATCATCCCCGCGCAGGCGACCGCACCGGTCCTGATCCTCGTCGGGTTCCTGATGTGTTCGCTGATCAAGGACATCGACTTCACGGACTTCGAAGAGGGCATGCCCGCCCTGCTGGCGATCGTCCTGATGCCGCTGACCTACAGCATCACCGTCGGCATCGGCGCCGGGTTCGTGATGTGGGTGCTCATCAAGGCAGTCAAGGGGAAGGTGTCCCAGGTTCCGATCCTGATGTGGGTCGTGGCCGCCGCCTTCGTGATCTACTTCGCCCAGGAGCTGCTGGGTTCGCCCGTCGCAGCCTGATCGGAGCCGAATCAGCGGGCCCGGACCCCGGCGTCCGGGCCCGCTACGCGTCGTCCCACCGACCCGACCACGAGTGCCGCCAGCAACAGCCCGAACGAGGCCGTGAGCCAGGCGCCGTCGAACGACCACCGTTCGACGACCGCGCCCACGACGATCGGAACGGAGCCCGCCCCCACGAACACCCCCGCCTGGGTGATGCCGGAGGCGGAGGCCACAGACGCCCGGTTGGTGCGGACCACTGTGTAGGTCATCAGCCCTGGCCACCCCCAGCCGGTCCCGAAGGCCACGATCACCAGCACGAAGTAGAGAGGGCCGGTGGCGAAGACCAGACCGAGAAACGCGGCGGCGCCCGCTCCGGCCAGCAGCACGATGCCGCCGAACCCGCGGCTCCCGGTGCGATCGGTCACGATTCCGGCGACGATGCGGGCGACGATCGACACCCCGGAACCCGTGAACTGGAGGATGCCGGCAGCCGATGCCGAGAACCCGGCGGCCAGTGTCGCCGACACGAGGAACGTGCCGAGCGTGATGGCACCCCAGGTGGCGAGCGCCGAGCCGACCGCCAACAGCATCAGGTCCCGCCGGGGACTGGGCGGCTCGACGATCGTCCCGACCGGGACGGCTGACCTCGGCGCCGGCAACTCTCCCCTGGGAACGAGGAACGAGACGGCCAGGGCCAGGCCGGATGCTCCTGCGAAGGCCCACCGCCACCCGTGAGCCTCCACCACGAGCGGCACCGCGAGTCCCGCCAGCAGCGTCGAGGCCGGGATTCCGGCGTGTTTCGCCCCAAAGATCGTCGCCTGGCGCCGCAGATCGGTGTGGTCGGCGAGCGCCTGGTTGGCGGAGGGGTTCGAGGCGCCGTAGGCGGCGGCCGCCAGGACCAGCAAGAGGCCGAGCGACACCGGGCCGCCGGCCAGCAGCGGAACCGAGGCGAGCACCGTGGCCGTGACCCGCAGGTTGATCACCATCGCCCGCTGCCACCCGATCCGTTGCACCCACCGGCCCAGCGGTGCCGAGGTCGCGGCGGAGGTGAGGAAGAACGCCGCCGTCAACAGTCCCAGCCCGAACGGTCCGAGGCCGAACTCCGGTCCGATCTGGAAGAAGGACGCACCCACCAGGAACACTGCCTGGGTGCTGAGCGTGACCACCGCCACCGACAACGGAAGCAGCGTCGAGAGCGAAGGACGTCGCACCGCGCCAGGGTATGCGGTGAGAAGAGGCGGAAAACCGCGTCACCCCGGCATTCTTTGCTCCGCTCCGGTGCGAGGATGGGCGCATGATCGAACCTGCGACGGACGCGACGGGCGGCGACTGATGGCACGCAACGTCCTCGGAGGCGAGCTGTACGACTGCTCGATCGATCCGATGACGGGTTGGCTGCGAGACGGCTGCTGCAATACCGACTCGGGGGATGTCGGCGTGCACACCGTCTGCGCGGTGATGTCCGAGGAGTTCCTCGAGTTCTCGAAGTCGGTCGGCAACGACCTCTCCACCCCGATGCCCGAGTACGGCTTCCCAGGGCTGAAACCGGGGGACCGGTGGTGTCTGTGCGCCGGGCGGTGGGTGGAGGCGCTGGAGGCTGGAGTCGCCCCGCGGGTGGTGCTGGAGGCCACCCACGCACGCACGTTGGAGTGGGCGGCCCTGTCGGATCTCGAGGCTCACCGCGCCTGACCGGGCGGCCCGGCCGGCATTCGCGGACACCTAGCCTGCGGGCGGTGAACTGCGCCGTCCGAGGATCCGCATGAACCCGGCTCTGCTGGTGCTGGCGGCGGCCGTCACCTCCGGAATGGGTGCCCTGGCCGGAGTGGGTGGGGCGGTGCTCCTCGTGCCGATCCTCGTCCTTTCGGGGATGCCCGTGTCGGTGGCGGCTCCGCTCGGGCTGGTGTCGGTAGCCGCCCTGTCGATCGCGGCCGCCCCGACCCATCTCCGCTTTCGAGGCGTCAACCATCGACTGGGCCTCACGATCGAGGTGGCTGCCACCTCGGGTGCCCTCGCGGGAGCCCTCGTGTCCGGATACGTCCCGAACCGGGCATTGGTGTATGCCCTGGCCGGCTCCGCCCTGGCTGCGGCGGTCGCCGGGGGTCGACGCAAGGGAGTGCGCAACCGCCCCGATCCCTCACTGTCTGCGACGGCCGTCGGTGAGCGAATCGGCGGGCTGGCGGGTGCCTACCCGCTGGGGAGCGATGTCGTGCCGTACCGACCGAGGAGGGTCGGGGCCGGTCTCGGCTTCATGACACTCGCCGGTCTCATCGCCGGCACGGCCGGCGTGAGCGGTGGATTCATCAAGACGCCGGCGATGTCCGAGTTGATGCACGTCCCGACCAAGGTGGCGGCCGCCACGACGACCTTCACGATCGGCGTGACTGCCGCCGCCGCGCTCACGGTGTTCGGCATCCAGGGCCGCATCGACACGCGCGGGGCGGCGGCCGTGATCGTCGGGAGCCTGGCGGGCTCGTTCCTGGGAGCGAGCCTGCAGGCTCGAATGAACCCGGCACGGGTGAGGGCGGGGCTCAGTGTGGTGCTGGTGGTCGTGGCGGTCGTCATGGTGGTGTCGGCGTGACGGTCAGCGGGATCACCGGCGCACGGCAACGGCGCATGCTGATGGCCACCACGTGGTTCCTGGCGGCATGCGCGGGCCTCGGGATCGTCATCCCGGGCACCGCCGGTTCGTGGCTGGCGGGCGTGGCGATCCTGGTGCTGATCGCCGCTCCGCTCGTCCGGGTGGCCTGGGTCGTGGCCCGGCTGGCTGCGGAGCACGACAGACGGTTCGCGCTCGTCGGGGTGGCACTGCTCGGGGTCGTGGCGTTGGGGGTCGTGGCGTCGCTGCTCCTCCGCGGCTGACGACGTCAGGGGCCTGCTCGCGCGGCGAGATCGAGCCACAGTCGGGCGGTCCCGGGATGGGCGGCGGCGAGACGAAGCCACACCTGCGGGGGTTCGAGCTCGATCGACAGCGGTCGCGTCGTCGGGCCGTACGCGTCCTCGCCGGGTGGATGGAGTCCCTCGGATCCGGTGAGCGCAGGTGCCGGCCGCAGCGTGTCCCCCAGCGCCAGCAGCTCGCCGCGGAGGGTCGCGCCCGACGCCTGCGTGAACGTGAGGGGCACGACCCAGTGGACGATCCGGTCCCCGAACAAGAAGCGTCGATCTGCGTAGGCGCGGGTGGCCACGGTGGGATCCGATTCGGACCAGGCCCGCTCCTCGGCGTCGGCCAGTGCCACCCCGAAGGCCACCACATCCAGCAGCCGGGGTGACCCGATGTGGTGGCCCCACCAGCCCGAGCGGCGGCGAAGGTCCTCGGTCGGATCGAACCGGGTGACGTCCTCCTCCCGAACGTCGGGGGCCCACCCGGCCACCTGTCGGAGAATCGTCCGCCACCGCCGCCCCTCCCGCCGGGCGCCGTCGGCCGCAGAGTCGTTCACACCCGGTAGGCGTCGTCGGTGGGTTTGACCGGGCGGTCGAGCCAGGTGGGCCGGCGAAGTCCGCCCGGACCGGGTCCGGGTCTCGTCAGGGCCAGCCACTCGCGATACACCTGGAAGGACCGCTCGGTGTCGACAGCCACGTCGCCGTAGCGGTCGTCCGCTTCTGCAGGTGCGATCCGCACCCGCTGGTGCCAGGCATGCATCCCGGACACCGGGTCGGGGTGAGGGGGGAACGCCAGGTTCTGATGGACTCCGGCGTCCTTCCACCAGATCCGCTCCGAGTCGGGATCGTCCGACGAGAAGGGTTCGATGCCGTGTCGCTGGCGGAGCAGCCACGTCGATTCGTCCCGCTTCTCGATGTCCACGAGCGCGGACGACCATCGCTCGTTCCCGGCGGCTTCGTGGAGGCGCCACCTGCCCATGTGGTGGGAGGCGGCGACGACACCCGGACGGATCCCTTCGGTTCTCCAGGCGCGGATCACGAAGTATCCGACGTCGGTACTGACCCGGACGAGGTCCCCGGTGGCCAGCCCGAGTTGGTCGGCGTCGGCCGGGTTGACCCACAGGGGGTGGCCATGACTGATCTCGTACAGGTACTTGGCGTTGCCGGATCTGGTGTGGATCAGCGTGGGAAGCCGGAAGATGGGCAGCAGGATTCGCTCGTTCCCGGCGAGATCCAGCTTCCGCCAATTGACGTGGGACTCGAGGTACGTGGGGATCGCTTCTTCCGCCCATCCCCAGTCGTGCATGGTCTCGGACCACCACTCGAGCTTCTTGGAGGGAGTGCGGAACCCGTGACGAATCGATCCGTCGTCCATGGGGAGGCCGCCGGCATCGGCTCGCTCGTGAACCTCGTAGACGTCGGTGGCGACCTCGACGGCTCCGTACTTCCGCATGTACCCGAGGGGATCGAGCCCCTCCGCGGCGGCTCGTTCCGGAAGACCGGGAACGGAGTGCTCGAACATCCATCCGTAGTACTCGTCGACCGTCACCGGCCGGGTGGGATCGGAGGGCGACTCGAACCAGCGGCGGATGCCGAGCGAACCGTCCGGATCGATCTTCCACGACAGGTCGATCCAGAACTCCGTCTCCTCCCAGACCTCCCCTGGGTTCGCCTCGTGGGTGCGGTCGAACCGGCGACCGTCGCGTTCGGCCGCCACCCGCAGGACGGGCTGGCGGAACCCCAGCCACTGGCCCATGTGGGTCTCGTAGGAATGGGTGTCGTGCCGCTCGGATCCGACACCCATCGGGAGCACGAAGTCGGCGAACCAGGCCGACTCCGACCAGGTCGGGGTGAGGGCCACATGCAGCCCGATGCGGTCGGGGTCCGCCAGCATCTCCATCCACGAGAACCCGTCGGGATTGGTCCACACCGGGTTGTAGACGCGGGTGAAGTAGACGTCGACCCTGCCCCGGCCCTCCTTCGTGAGGTACGGCAGCAGGAAGCTCATCTCGTGATGGGCGAACGGGTACTCGGGGGGCCACAGCAACTCGTTCCAGCGGGAATGGGGCGGTGGCATGTTCCAGTGCTCGGGCTTGAACTTGTCCCAGGCCGCCGGTGACGTCCCACCCACCGTTCCGACCGATCCCGTCAGGACGTGCAAGAGCCAGAGGCACCGCGCTGCCTGCCAACCCCCCAGGTTCCCGGATCCGGTCGCCCGCCACGTGTGCGAGGCGAAGCGGGAACCGGCGCGGGCGATCTCACGGGCCACGTCGACGATCTGACCGGGGTCGATGCCGCACTCCTCCGCCGCCCACTCGACCGTGAACCGGTCGTAGACCCGTCCGAGCACCGCCACGAACTCCTCGTAGGTCTGCGGCAGGTCCCCGAACCGGGCGGCCATGGTCTCCTTCCAGTTCACCCACCGGCGGACGAAGGCGTGATCGACCGCGTCCCACTCGAGGAGGAGTCGGGCGATCGCCAAGAACAATGCGGGTTCGGTGCCCGGCCACGTCGACAGCCAGTAGTCGGACATGGCGGCGGTGTTCGAGAGGCGGGGATCGATCGTCGCCAGCTTGGCGCCGGCCTGTTTGCCCTCCATGATCCGCTGAGCGTGGGGGTTGAAGTAGTGGCCCGTCTCCAGGTGTGACGACAGCAGCAGGATGAACTCGGCGTTGGCGAAGTCGGCGGACGGGCGGTCCCACCCCATCCACATGGCGTAGCCGGTACGCGCTCCGGACGAGCAGATGTTGGTGTGGGAGTTGTGACCGTCGACTCCCCACGCCCGCAGCGTGCGATCCATGAATCCGTCCTCGCCCGGCCGACCGACGTGGTACATGATCTCGTCGTGCCGGCCCTCACGAATCGCCCGGCCGATACGTGCGCCGATGTCGGACAGTGCCTCGTCCCAGCTGACCCGCTCCCATTCCCCCGAGCCTCGGTCGCCCACCCGCCGCAACGGATGGAGGATCCTCTCCGGGTCGTACATCTGATTCAGGGTGGCGGGGCCCTTGGCGCAGTTGCGGCCGCGCGAACCGGGATGGGCGGGATTCCCCTCGAACTTGCGGACCTCGCCGGACTCCTTGTCGACGTAGGCCAGCAGCCCACAGGCGGACTCGCAGTTGAAACAGGTCGTCGGTACGAGCCGGTAGGACCGGGCGACCCGCTCCGGCCACGCCCGGGCGTCGTACTCCTGCCAATCGTCCCACCGGTCGGCGGGCGGGAAGTTGGTCAGCCCGGAACCGGGGATCAGTCGCGGGATCTCGGTCATCGCCTGCTACTCCTGTTCATGAGAGAGGAACCGACTGACCGGCCCTCACGAACGCGTCGTCCACCAGCCAGATGCCCGCCCAGGCAGCGAGTCCTCCCACCGCCCCGATCCAGGCGGATGAGCCGGACAGGACCAGCGACCCGGCGACGACCGGCACGAGTACCGCCATCAGTTGTCCCCCCCACCACCGGGCGGCGAAAGCGCCCTTCGTCATGTGATGCACGGCCTGGGCGATGTTGCGGGTCGGGTGGTGGGACACGATTTCGACGAGCGCGATGGCGCCGAGGACGACGGCTCCGCCGACCAGGGACCAGGAGAGCACCCGCAGTTCGTCGGTGGGGACCTCGACCAGGAGCGACAACACCAGGCCGGCGCCACCACCTGCCATGACCGCTCCCGCCAGCATGTGCCACAGCAGGGTGGGCGACTGCCACAGGTCGCGCGCCTCGGCCTGGCCGAACAGGAAGGCGGTGTAGCCGGCGGTGGCCACGCCCACCGCCGCCGTCAGCCACGTCAGCACGGGTACCAGCTCGTCGAGTCCCGCCACCCCGGCGAGGAACCAGAGACCCACGAGCACGGCATGGACACTCAACACCCACGCTCCCCGCACCAGCCACGACCCCGGATTCCCCTTCGTCAGCAGGTACAGGAAGCGGTCGGGTCGTTTCAGATCCCACACCAGCAGCCCACCGGTGGCCGCCAGGAACAGACCCGACACCAGGGGTGCGAGCCAGGTCCCGAGCACCGAGGGAGCACCGCTCACGGCCAACACCAGAGCCATCACGATCGCCAGTCCGGCGGCGATCCCCTTCGTCAGGAAGTACGACGAGACCCGCCACCCCCACGGCATCGGGTGGTCGACCGTGTAGACCACCCTCGGTCGATCCGAGCGATCGATGCGGGCCGGGCCGTGCACCTGGTCGCCCGGCGTGAGATCCACCCGCAGCCACGCAGGGGGAGGCTCAGGGTCGTCCCGCCAGATCAAGCCACCGCCCATCTCGGACATCAGCGGATCGAGCGAAGCTTGATCGGCTCCCCGGTACCACAGCTTCGGATTCGTGCCCTGCTCCGGAGCACGGACGTGGAGATCCTCGGTGGCGACCATCCGAGCAATCCGACTCGTGGGGTCATCCAGGTCCCCGGCGACGATCGCCTGCTCGGGACAGACCACGACACAGGCCGGTTCCAATCCGACCTCGACCCGATGCACGCAGTAGTTGCACTTCTGCGCGGTGTGCTCGTGCGGGTCGATGTATAGCGCGTCGTACGGGCACGCCTGCATGCACGACTTGCACCCGATACAACGTTCGGTGTCGAAGTCGACGATCCCGTCCCGGCGGGTGAACAGGGCTCGGGTAGGACAGATCTCCACACACGGGGCGTCCGCGCAGTGATTGCATCGCATCACCGAGAAATGCCGCGACGTGTCCGGCCACGCACCCTTCTCCACGTACTTCACCCACGTCCGATTCACGCCGAGCGGCACCGCGTGTTCGGTCTTGCACGCCACCGTGCACGCATGGCAGCCGATGCAAGTCTCCTGGTCGATCACGAAGCCGTAGTTCGCCATCAGTGCCCGAGTCGCATGGTCACGCCCGCATCCAACCACGTCGCGGGTCCCCGGCGGTCGCGGGACCCATCAGCTCTCTACGGGAACCGCTTCGGGCCAGGAGCGCCCATCGAAGGGGCATCCCGTGCCCTTCCAGTTCGGCACCTGCCATGACCAGGGGTCGACGGCCCAGGCCGGGAGCTCCGGGCCGGGTCGGCCCCGGTACCCCGGATCGGTCGACGTGAAGCGCGGCAGCACCGGAACCTTCACCTGGTTGTTGATCTCGTCGTCGAAGTTCGTGTTGACGACCGCCCATGGGCTCCAGCCACCCCAACCCGCTCTGTTGCGATACTGGTGGATGAAGTAGTTGGCGGCAGCCACGGCGTTGTCCACCGGGTCGTATCGGCTCGAGCCGCTCTCCCCGAAACGTCGCATCTCGGTGCGGCCCATCTGGAACAGCCCGGCGTATCCGAAACCGTTCGAGCCGGTGAGCGCCCTGCCGTCGAATCCCTTGGTCTCGCAGTACGCCACCACCACCGCCTCGGCGGCCACCTGATCGGAGAGCGATCCGAATCCCCAACGCTCGGCGCCGTTCCATCGACGCAGCGCCGTGGGGGCGACGGCATCGAGCCCTTCCACCGCCGTCAGACACCTGAACACATCGTGGGTCATCCTGGCCACGAGGGCGGGGACGTAGCGGTCGTCGACCAGCAGGGGCGCCTGTCGAGCTCGACCGACACAGTCTTCTCGCGTGGTGGCGCCGGCCGCCTCCCTCCACTCCGAGGGGTCGAACGCCCCGTGTGAGAGTTCGATGGGTGCGGGCTCGACCGAACGGTCACCCAGTAGCGCTACCGCCTCGCTGGCGGTCAGATCCTGCAAGGTGGTCGACGTCGGCAGCCACGTCACGGCAACGGTGGTCGACATCGACGTCACGGTGGTCGGGACGGGGAGAG
>DATHWB010000355.1:0-5797 GCA_035460965.1 Acidimicrobiia bacterium | reverse complement strand
CCGCACCCTGGCAGAACTGCTGAACGCGGCGTCGGCGGCCGGCTGGGACCTGGAGCGATTGGTCGAACTGGGCGCCACCCCCAGTCAGATCGAACGCCACCCCGCACTCGGCCAGCAACGCCACATACCCCGGTTGCTCGGGGCGGCATGGAGGCGACGCGGATGATCCCATGGGTGTGGTGGTGAACGCCATCGTGACGCCGACACCGGTGCCGTCGCGTTGGCTGATCAGGAGCTCCCGGAACGGTCGTCACGACGGGTGCATCGAGTCGGTTGGCGAGTTCGACATCGAGACGTCTGCGGACCTCGGTTTGTGAACCTCCGTACGACGATGAGGAGGTGAGCGCTTCGCGAGCGGCGAGGAGCTGCTGGTCGAGCTCGATGAATCTGCTCAGTCGAGTCCAAGAACGGTGAGAAGGGCAGCATCGACTCCCCACTGCTCTTCCGGCGTGAGGTGCCCGGCGAGATCGCCGAGGCGTCGGACATCGACGGCTCCGACTTGCTCGACGAGAACGAGAGTGGCGGTGCCACCGATTTCGATCTCCGGTCGAAACGACGCCGGCTTGGCGCTGGTCGAAGTCGGCGCCACCAGCGCCACCGACCGAGGAAGAAGGGCATCGGATTGCACAACGACACCGAATCGACGTCCTCGATGTTCGTGTCCTGTTCCCTTCGGCAAACGAAGCACGAAGACGTCACCCCGACGCACGAAGGCTCTCCATGAGGGCGGCTACCTCGAGCATCTCCATCCGATCGTCATGATCGGCCTCCAATGCCGCCACCTCGGCGGCCAGGGCCCGCCTGTCCCGGAGCCGTGACGCAGCTTCGACCAGAGCCGCACGGATCGCTTCGGAGCGGTTCATACCGGTTGCCTCGAGCTGCATGAGGGCACGGAGTGCTTCATCGTCGAGTCGCACCGAGATCGCTCGTGCCATGCCTCGAACGTAACACGACATGTAATACACCGCAACGGGCCCTGGGCCAGGCCACGGGGAATGTGGCAACGAGAGACAGCCTCACCCCACCGGGAGGCGGCTCACCAATTGGGCCTCGGGGAGTTCCAGGTCGAAGGCGGTGAGGCCGTTGTGGCGGCGGTAGGTGACCGAGCCACCCATCGCCCGGGCAAGGCTCGAGCTCACGTAGAGGCCGAGACCCACACTGGGTAGGGCCTGGGTGGAGCGGGCCACCGAGGCGAACGGTTGGAAGATCCGTTCCACGTCCTGCGGGGAGACCCCGTCCCCGTCGTCCACCACGGAAAGGACGATTGTGCCCGGCATTCGGCGTGATTCGATCGACACGCTGTCCCCCCCGTACTTGAGGGCGTTGACCACCAGGTTGCGGATGATCTGTGCGACTCTCCCCGGGTCGGCAGACCAGGTGCGCTCGTCGTCGAAGCCGATCGTCACGTCCCGCCGCATCTCACTCGGGATCGACGCCAGCGCTCGCTCGGTGACCTCCCGCACGTTCACCGTGTCGATGTCCAGGTGGAGGCTGGAGATGTCCGCCCTCGACCCGACCAGCAGGTCCTTCACGAGTGCACTCACCTCCATCGACTGCTCGGAGATCTGCCGCACCATGTCCAGCGCCTCGTCGTCGGTCAGGTCGTCCCAGTGCTGTTCCAGCACCTCGGCGTAACCGACCACCGCCGTCAGCGGCGTGCGGATCTCGTGGCTGACCGAAGCGATGAACTGCTCACGCGCTTGATTGATGCGCTCGTTGTCCTCGACCTCGTCCCGCAGGCGACGTCGCTGTGTCACCCCGCGTGACACCAGCATCCCCATGAGAGCAAAGGCGGCGGTGATGAGGAAACCGAGCGGCACGATGAGGTCGTTGGGGTAGAGGGCGGGGGAGTCGGCCATCACCGTCAGTGCCCACTTGTGCCGGCCGAAACCAACGGTCAGGTTCCGGAACGGGGTTCCGGACGGGGCCAACTGGGTGGACTGGTCGATCGACACCGAGATGCCCGGGCCCACCTCCACCGGAATGTGGGCTGCCAGCAGGTCGGCACTGACCAGGGCGAACGCGGCACCCTCGCTCTCGTGAGGATGGATCAGCACCGCTGAGCGAGCCGGCAGTCCCGGTCGCGGGGCGAAGGCCGTGACCCACAGGTCTCCCTCCGTCATCGCAAGGCGGATCGGCTCCCGGAGGTCGCGCTGGCGTGCCAGATCCATGCCCACCCAGTCGGTCGTCCGGGCCTGCGAATGGAAGTGGTCGACGAGATAGGAGTCGCCCTCCACTCGGATCGTCCCCCAGCCGATCACGCCGGCCACGGGGCGGGAAGTCTCGAAGAAGTGCTGGAACTCCCCGCGGGTCAGATCCGGACGGACCTCCCGCAGGGAGCTGGCGCCATGCAGCAGATGTGCGATCGACTCCAACTCGCTCTGCACCGCCAGGGCGGCCGAGGCGGCGGCGGAGTCGAACCGCTCCGCCACCGCCCGGCGGTCCGCAGTGGCGACACCCAGCGTGAACAAGAGCCCGATCACGGCCAGGGTGGCCGCGACCATGTACGCGACCGGACCGAACCGGTGGGGATTGCTCACCATCTAGGGAGTGTCGGCCAGAGGCCACAGGTCCTGAAGCCGATCTATAGAGTGCCCGAGCGGACCAACATGGGGGCGTGCGCCGACCGCCCACCGCCGAGATACCCGACCAGCCCGGGGCATACCTGTTCCGGGACAAGCACGGGCGCGTCATCTACGTCGGCAAGGCCAAGTCGCTGCGCAAGCGGGTCACCTCCTACTTCTCCCGCGACCTCCACCCCCGCACCGAGCAGATGGTCGAAGCCGCAGACGGAGTCGAGTGGATCATCGCCGACGGCGAGACCGCCGCCCTCATGCTCGAGTACTCGCTGATCAAACAGCACCGCCCCCGCTTCAACATCAAGCTGCGGGACGACAAGTCCTACCCCTACCTGGCGATCACCCGCACCGACGAATGGCCCAGGGCTCGGGTCGTCCGAGGCAAGAAGCGGAAAGGCAACGAGTACTTCGGCCCCTACGCCCACACCTACGCCATCCGCAAGACCCTCGACCTGTTGCTGAGGACCTTCCCGGTCCGCACCTGCTCCGACGGGGTGTTCCGACGCCAGCAGGCGCAAGGCCGGCCCTGTCTCCTGTTCCACATCGAAAAGTGCACCGGGCCGTGCGTCGGCGAAGTGCAGCCTGAGGAGTACGCCAGGCTGGTCGACGGTCTGTCCGACTTCCTGCGAGGCAACACCGAAGGCGTCGTCGAAGACCTGCGCGACAGCATGTGGCACGCCGCCGAACGCCAGGAGTACGAGCTGGCCGCCCGCTATCGGGACCGCATCGGCGACCTGGAACGGGCCGTCGAACGCCAGGAGATCGTCACCGAACGGCCCGAGGACTTCGACCTGATCGCCACCCACGGCGACGACCTGGAGGCCTCGGTGCAGGTGCTGCACGTGCGTCGGGGGCGGGTGGTCGGACGGTTCGGCACCGTCGTCGACCGGGTCGAAGACGTCACCGACCCCGAACTGATGGGGGAGGTCGTCCGCGAGCTCTACCTCGACGAAGCCCCGCCCCGCACCGTCCTGGTCGCCGAACTCCCGCCCGAAGTCGGAGCGGTCGAAACGTGGCTGGCAGACCGTCGGGGGAGCAGAGTCGACCTGCGGGTACCACAGCGGGGAGCCAAGCGCCGGCTGATGGAGACCACCACCGTCAACGCCCGGGAAGCCTTCGGACGCCACCGGCTCAAGCGCCAATCCGACCACAACGCCCGCGCCAGGGCGCTGCGGTCGCTGCAGGAGGTGCTCGGCCTGGAAGAGGCCCCGCTGCGGATCGAGGCGTACGACATTTCCACCCTGCAGGGCACCAACACGGTGGCGTCCATGGTGGTGATGGAAGACGCCGTCCCCAGGCGCAACGAATACCGGCGGTTCAAGATCCGCACCGTCGACGGCCAGGACGACTTCGCCTCCATGGAAGAGACCCTGCGCAGGCGCTTCACCGCCTACCTGCGGGAGATGCGCAAGCCGCTCGAAGAGCGGGGGCGGTTCTCCTACCCCCCGTCACTCATCCTCATCGACGGCGGCCCGGGGCAGCTGGGACGGGCCGAGAAGGTGCTGGACGAACTGGACCTCGACATTCCCGCCATCGGCCTCGCCAAGCGGATGGAAGAGGTCTACCTGCCCGGCCAACCGGATCCGATCCGCATCCCGCGTGACGCCGAAGCGCTCTACCTGCTGCAACAGATCCGTGACGAGGCGCATCGATTCGCCATCACCTACCACCGGACCTTGCGGTCCAAGTCGATGGTCGACTCCATCCTCGACGAGGTCCCGGGCGTGGGGCCCGGCAGGAAGAAGGCCCTGATCGGTCGGTACGGCAGCGTCAAGAAGATGCGTGAGGCCACTGTGGAGGAGCTGGCAGAGGTCATCCCGGCGGGAGTGGCGCGGGCGGTGTGGGAGGCCCTGCACACCGGCTGAGCCGTCCGCGGACGGCCCCCCAAACGGCCTCCGGCCGAGGGGGGACAGAACCTTCTCCTCATCTCCTCCCCCAGCCGCTGGCGGCGACGGAGGGGGATTAGGGCCCCCTTCCGGCCGTTCACTTCGTGTCCGGCCACGTTCCCCCTGAACCTCCCCGGGTGTGTTGCGGCGTAGGGGGAGCTGGCCACGACGCGTAGCGGCGTGGACGGAGGGGGATGCTGGCTGTCGGTCGAGGTCAGAGCGCCGCCAGGCGGCGTTGAACGAGTGCGACGATTGCCGTGGCGACTTCGAGGGCATGGGCTACTTCTTGTGCCCCGACGACCTTCGTTCCGTACTCGGCGTTGTTGCGGTTGCGTCGGAGCACGTCGAAGTCGACGAGTGACGGGTCGTTGCCGAGGTGGACGGCGTAGCGCGCTACCGCTTGGTGCGATCCGGGGACGGCGCGGGTTCGAAGGCCGGAGGCGATCATGTGCGCCGTGACCGCCTTGCGCGCAGCGTCGTAGGTGAGCGAGTACGCGCCCGCTCGGTCGAGTTGGGCTATTTGTCGTCCTGCTGCGAGGTGGCGGTGCGCTGCCTCCATCCACGCCTCTGCCACGGCAGGGTCGGCGGGCACGCGTTCGATCAGGCCGCTGGCCAGGAGTTCGTCGGTGATGCTCACAGCACGTCGACTGTGGGTGAGGATCGAACGGCGGTCAAGAACCCGGACTCGCCGTCGTCCCACTCGGACGGACTGAGGACCGTCGTGTTGATCGGAGTGCCGACCAGCCTCTCGACCGGCCGCAGCCGCGCGTACAGCGCCCCCACATCGAGATTTCCCACCACGAGCAGGTCGATGTCGTTGGCTGCACCCTCGCCTCGGGCCCACGACCCGAAGATCAACGCTCGTTCGAGCCCATCGACGTCCGTGACAGCCTGGCGTATCAGTTCCGGGACTCCGAACGCTCGAGTCACCAGGGTGCCAAGGGCCTCCACGTAGGGCGACTCGCGGTTGAGCGAAACGAGTCGGTTGCGACCCTGGCGGATCGACTCGACGATGCCTGCCGCCTCCAGTCGCTCGACCTCTCTATGGACGGCCCCGATCGGTGTGCCGGTGCGGGATGCCAGATCCGTGAGCGACGATGGTCCTGCGTCCCGTACGAACAAGTCGAAGAGGATGCTGGCCTGCGAGTCGGAGCGAAAGATCGGCAGCCGGCGCCAGTCAGGTACTTTCATGAATCATGAATTTATCTTCACGATCGGCGAAACGTCAAGGGGGATCGGATGAGCGGCCGCCGAGCTGGGGGAAGATACCCGATCTGTTTCCTCCCCCGGCGCTTGCGGCGTCAGGGGGAGGTTGCCACGACGCGTAGCGGC
>DATHWB010000354.1:0-5395 GCA_035460965.1 Acidimicrobiia bacterium | reverse complement strand
GAGGCGCGACGCATCGCCGTGGATGCGGGAGTGCCGGTCATCCCCGGCTTCGACGCCGACCAGGCGGACGAACGACTGAGGTCGGCCGCCGACGACATCGGCTTTCCGGTCCTGATCAAGGCTTCGGCAGGAGGTGGCGGGAAGGGGATCCGGGTCGTGACAGGCCCGACCGAGTTCGATGAAGCACTGCAGGCGTCCCGTCATGAAGCACTCCGGTCCTTCGGTGACGACCGGGTGATTGTCGAGCGCTACGTCGATCGTCCCCGTCACATCGAGGTCCAGGTGATGGGTGATCGGCTCGGAAACGTGGTCTCGCTCGGCACCCGTGAGTGTTCGGTGCAGCGGCGGTACCAGAAGCTGATGGAAGAGGCACCCGCCCCGAATCTCCCCCCGGAGGTCGAGCACGCCATGGAATCGGCTGCGGTGTCCCTCGCCCGGCGGATCGGATACGACTCGGCGGGAACGGTCGAGTTCGTGGTCGATGCAGAGAGTGCCGACTTCTACTTCCTCGAGATGAACACCCGCCTCCAGGTGGAGCATCCCGTGACCGAATACGTGACGGGTCTGGATCTGGTCGAGCTGCAGATCAGGGCGGCGTCGGGAGAGGCGCTGGACTTCGACGGGGCACGTCCGACGGGTCACGCATTCGAGGCACGCATCAACGCCGAGGACCCGGCAGCCGGATTCGCGCCGCAGATCGGCACCGTCACGGATCTGGTTGTGCCGGCTGACGTGCGGTGGGAGAGCGGCGTCGAGGTGGGAAGCGAGATCACACCGTTCTTCGACCCGATGCTCGCCAAGTTGATCGTCGGGGGACCGGATCGGGACACGGCACGCCGACTGCTGGCGACGGCTCTGGATGGTCTCCTCATCGGCGGAGTGCGGACCAACGCCGGGTTCCATCGATGGCTGGTCGACCATCCGGCCATGGTCGACGGGCGTGTCACCACCCGCTTCCTCGACGAGACCGAGATCCCCGTCGGATTCGAGGAGTCGGAGGCGGCGATCGTTGCGGCGGCGGCGTGGGTCGCAGAGCCCACCGACGACGACGGCGGCCCGTGGGGCCGGCTCGGCCGAGTTCGATTCACGCCGCACGTCGGTCGCAGGACGATCCATCTTCTCGGCCAGGACGACACCCACGACGTGGACCTCGCGCCGGAGGTCCCCCTGCCCGCCGTCTTCGTCGTCGACCGTGCTCACCGCAGGGTGGTCGTGGCCGAGGGCGGTCACAGTCACACCTTCTGCGTTCTCACGCGCACGGAGCGGTGGGCTCCGGCGTCGTCGGTGAGTCATGCGGCGGCGTCGGCGATCGTTTCGCCGTTCCCCGGTGTCGTCGCCGAGGTGCGCGTCGAACCGGGCCTCGAAGTCCAGCCGGGTCAGACCGTGGTGGTCATCGAGGCGATGAAGATGCTGCATCCCCTCACGGCTCCCGGAGGCGGGGTCGTGGCAGAGGTGAGGACGGGCGTGGGCGAGACCGTCGCCGGGGGACAGGTTCTCGTCACGTTCGAGAGCGGAGGAGAAGAGCGATGACCCGTCGCAACACGTACATGACCGACGAGCTGCAGGCGATCTATGACCAGACGGTCGAGTTCGTCCAGAGGGAGGTCACACCCCATGGCGAGGCCTGGGAGGAGGCCGGGCGGGTTCCGCGAGACGTCCTGAAGAAGATGGGTTCGCTCGGCATGCTCGGCCTCCGGGTACCGGAGGAGTGGGGTGGCCTGGGGCTCGGGCCGTTGGCATCCGCCGCGTTCAGCGAGGCGCTCGGCTCCTCCACCTTCGCCGGGTTCGATGTCACGGTGCTCGTCCACACCGACATGGCCGGTCCGCACTTGGTGAACTCCGGATCCCGCCGCCAGCTCGAACAGTGGATGCCCGGGATCCTGGCAGGCGACGTCATCCTGTCGATCGCCGTCAGTGAGCCCGACGCCGGTTCGGACGTGGCGGGCATACGCACCCGTGCCGTCAGGGACGGAGGAGGTTGGCGGATTCGGGGGACGAAGACCTTCATCACGAACTCGGTCTACGGCGATCTCACCATCGTGGCGGCACGCACCGACCCGGACTCCAAGTACGGGATCTCGATGTTCCTCGTGCCGAAGGACACCGACGGGTTCTCCGTTTCGAAGAAGCTCGACAAACACGGGTGGCGCTGCTCGGACACGGGGGAGTTGGTGCTCGACGACGTGTGGGTGGCCGATGAACAACTGCTCGGCACTCCGCATCGAGGCTTCTACGAGACGATGAGGAACTTCCAGAACGAGCGCATGGTCCTCGTCGGGATGGGGGTCGGCGCGGCCCAGGTGGCGATCGACCTGACCCTGGCGTACACCCAGGAGCGGAAGGCATTCGGCGGCACGTTGTTCGACCTGGGTGCCATCCGTCAGCGGATGGCCATGAACCAGGCGAAGCTCGACGCGGTCCGCGCGTCGATGTATCACGCCGCTTGGCTGGGTGAGCAGGGCGAGGACAACGTCAAGGAGATGTCGGGTGTGAAGGCCTTCGGGGCGGAGGTCGTCAATCAGGTGATGTACGACTGTGTCCAGTTCCACGGCGGGATGGGGTATATGCGCGAGTCGACCATCGAGCGCATGGCCCGGGACGCGCGGATCCTGCCGATCGGGGGCGGCGCCACCGAGGTGATGCTGGAGGAGGTCGCCAAGCGGTCGATGGTGGTGTGAGATCATCCTCCGCATGCGTTTTCGTAGCCTGCTCTTCGCTCCGGCCGTCCGTCCCGATCTCCTCCGCAAGCTGCCGCGGGCCGGGGCCGACGCGGTGGTGATCGACTGCGAGGACGCCACGCCGGTGACTGCCAAGGAAGAGGGCCGGCAGCAGGCACTGGCCGTCGGCGCAGAACTCGTGGCCGGTGGCACTTCGGTGTTCGTCCGTGTCAACGCCGTCGGGACCCCCTGGTTCGCGGACGACATCGCCCACGGGCTCGCCGCAGGCGTCCGCGGTGTCGTCCTGCCGATGGTGGAGGAGACCGAGCAGCTCGACGAGGCGGCGGACGCGCTCGGGGGGCGCGACCTGGAGGTCGTCGCCGGCGTGGAGACCGCCGCCGGGCTGGCCGCGGCGCGGGCTCTGTTCGACCACCCGATCGTGTCGGCCGGGTACTTCGGGGCGGAGGATTTCATCGCGGACATGGGCGGAGTGCGTACTCACTCCAACATGGAGGTCATGCACGCTCGGGCGGAAGTCGCGCTGGCGGGCCGCCTTGCCCGGGTTCCGGTGCTCGATCAGGTCGTCGTGGAGTTCGGCGACTCCGACCGGTTCCGCCGCGAGGCGGCCGAGGCCAGGGCACTCGGGTTCGCCGGCAAGCTCTGCATCCATCCGGCCCAGGTGCAGTTGGCACACGCCGCTTTCACGCCCAGCGCGGAGGAGGTGGAGGAGGCCACGGCGATCATCGCCGCCTACGAGCGAGCGGAGCGGGATGGTCGGGGAGTGATCGTCTTCGCGGGCCGCATGATCGACGGGCCCCTGGTCAGCCAGGCCAGGCGCGTGCTGGCGGCGGCGGACTGATCAGCCCGTCGCCGGCCGGCGGTGCATGAGGGCGGTCCGCACCGCCTTGCACACCAAGACGCCTTCCTGGTTGAAGGCCCGATGCTCCAGAGTGACGATCCCTTGTGACGGGCGTGAGTTCGAGGGCCGGGCGTCGAGCACCTCCGTCTGGGCACGGATCGTGTCACCGTGGAACACGGGTGCCGGGAAGGTGACCTCCGTGAATCCGAGATTCGCCACCGTCGTGCCGAAGGTGAGTTCGTGGATGCTGAGTCCGATCAGGAGGGCGAGGGTGAACATCGAATTGACGAGTGGCCTGCCGAATTCGGTACCGGCTGCGTAGTCGAAGTCGAGGTGCAGGGCCGCCGGATTCATCGTCACCGCCGAGAAGAACACGTTGTCCGACTCGGTGATGGTGCGGCGGATGGCGTGGTCGACGACGAGCCCTGGTTCCAGGTCCTCGAACCACTTGCCGCTGACGGGCCGATCGGTCACGGACTGCAGTCCCAGTGGCTCCAGCCACCGGGTAGGTCGTACAGCATCCACGCCGCCACGGCGACGTTCGCGGTCGGATCGAAGATCGAGGCGCCCGGGTGACCGGCGGCCTCGGCCCGCGTCGCCCAGTCCTCTGGCAGGTGCTGGAACAGGCCGGATGCACCACTGGACGGATTGACCGCCGCCGGGTTGAAGGAGGATTGGCACCATGCCACCCGAATCGCCCGGTTGACGTCGGCTGGGCGGAAGTGGTCGACCACCAGGCCCCGCACCTCGGTCTCTGTCAGGTGCCCGCTGCGTACGTAGATCCCACCGCGGGTCTCGGTCGTCGGCGTCTCCGTTGGTCGGCGCGAGCGGAGGCCGAGTTCGGCGGCGGTGGCGATGGTGGGATCGGACTCGAGGGTGGGAGCCATGGACGTCGGGGTGGTGTCGGCCGTCCCCGCGAACGCCAGGGCGGTGACGATCCCGGCGGTGCGCCCCAGGTCGCCGACTCTCGCCGCGTCGGGGTCGTCCGCCTGGTCATCCGCCGAGA
This sequence comes from Acidimicrobiia bacterium, assembly GCA_035460965.1. Lineage (GTDB taxonomy): Bacteria > Actinomycetota > Acidimicrobiia > Spongiisociales > ZC4RG35 > DATHWB01. The sequence goes on along the minus strand of DATHWB010000354.1, from coordinate 873 downwards.
ATGCGGCGAAGCCGGCGACGGCGAGCAGCGACACGAGTACCCAGCCCACCAGGAGGCCAGCACGAGCGATACGGAACCCGTCGAATGTCACTCTGACTCTCTGCCCCTCGGAAACACGTCCGCCAGCGGTGGGACGTGGGTCCAGGAGCCTATGCCCCGTTCCCGAGGCGACGCAAACCGGATCGGGGGTCTTGTCCGAGCCGGGCTCAGGCGGTGAGGCGTTCCTCGAGCAGCGACGCAACCCGCAGCCACGCCGGATCGGAACGGTCGAGGAAGTCGAAATGTCCGACACCGTCGAGCGTCACCACCTCGGACTCGGGGTTGGCCCGGCCGTAGGCGAGGGATTGCTCGATGGGGACCGTCTCGTCGGCATCACCGTGGAGCATCAAGACAGGGCCGATCTCCCGGGCTGCCTCCGTCGGGGAGGCAGCGCCGGGGGAGTGGTCGCCCACGAACCGGGGGATCGCCCCCGCGCCGAGCTCCGACCCGGCTCGGAGGTCGAGCACTCCCGCCAGCGACACGGGCAGGTAGTCGTGGATGACGAGCGGGCGTGCCATCACGGCGAGGTGGCCGCCCGCCGAGTGACCGACGACCGCCACCGACCCAGGTGCCTCGGCGGCGACGACGGTGTCGATGGCAGCCGCCACGTCCTGCGCCGACTGCGGCCATCCACCTCCGGTGCCGACCCGCCGGTATTCGATGTTGGCTGTGACGAAGCCGCGTCTGGTGAGGTCGACGGCGACGCCGTCCATCAGGTCCCGGGTCCACTGGTGGCGCCAGAACCCGCCGTGAACCAACACCACGAGTGGGTGCGGCCCGTCCCCCTGCGGTCGTCGGTCACTCGGCGGGCGGCCACCTCGCCGTGATGGCACG
>DATHWB010000353.1:0-4696 GCA_035460965.1 Acidimicrobiia bacterium | reverse complement strand
CGAGGTCGACCAGCGTCCCTCGCTTGTCCTTGACGTGGATGGCCGAGTAGGTGCCGAGCACCAGAGCGAGGATCGCGGAGACGATCAGGGTCGAGAAGGCCAGCAGTGCCGTCACGCCGAGGCGGCGCCAAATCTGCTCGGCTATGTCGAAGCGCGCAGCGTAGGACGTGCCGAGGTCACCAACCGCCAACCCCCTGATCCACTCGAAGTACTGGACGTACCAGGGACGATCCAGACCGAACTGGGCGGCGAGCGCGGCGCGCGCCTCGGGCAGCGCGTCCGGACCGAGGATCACCAGCGCTACGTCGCCGCCCAGCAGCCGCAACAGTCCGAATACGACCAACGAGCCGGCGAGGGCCGACAGCAGAAGGGTCGCTGCAGAACGGAGTGTCAGTCGAAGCACTTCGAGCCCGCACCTCGTCCTGAAGCCGGCTCGAGCCCGGCCTCAGGACTCATGAAGGAACCTCACGGGTGGCCCCGGAGTCGCCCGAAACCACCCGTGTCGATCCATCTGTCTCAGTCGGCCCACCGCAGATTGCGGAGGTCCATCTCGAGATGCGTCCGATAGTCCTTGAAGCCGGTCAGGTCTGCGCGTGCCACCGTAGGAGTGGACTTGTTCCACAACGGAACGGTCCAGGCCAGATCGGTCAACCTGTTGGTGGCACGAGTGCGGAGATCGACCCACTCCTCGAACGTGGGCGCCACGTCCGCCTGATCCATCAACGACTCGAACTCCTCGTCGACGAAGCCCGGGGCCCGACACCCGTTGCGGCAGTGCACGAGCGTTGCACCCGACGTGATGGTCGATACCTCGTAACGGGCTTCGGTGTTGACCTCCTCGAGCCAGGTGGCGAGGTCGATGCCGATCTGGTTGACAGTCACGCCGATGGTCGACATCTGATCGACGAACACCTCCATCATCGGGGGGAACTCGGCGATCGTCAGGTACTTGTATTCGATCTCCAGCCCATCGGCGTAGCCGGCGTCAGCCAGCAGCTCGCGAGCACGGTCCGGGTCGTAGTCGTAGGGGCAGTAGTCGGTCCGGTACGGCTCGCTGAACGGTGCGGCGTGCACGCAACTCGTTTCCCCGTATCCCGAAACGGCGGCCAGAAGGTGGGCGTTTCGGTCGATCCCGTGGGCGATCGCCTGCCGCACACGCTCGTCCTGGAACACCTCTGCTTCAGGATTGAAGTAGAAGTACGCCTGTTCGTTGGGTGCCGGGAGCAGGACTTGGAACCCGTCCCGTGACCCCAGAGACTCGATTCGATCGATGCCTTCACCGAGCACCGCGCCGACCATGTCCACGTCGCCCGCCTCGAGAGCGTTGAGGGCGGCGGTCTCGTCGGGGATGAACCGCCAGGTGACCTTCTCGAAATAGGGGAGCTCGCCCCAATAGTCGTCGAAGCGATCCAGTACGAGATCGACATCGGGTCGGTACTGGCCGAAGACGTACGGCCCTGTGCCGATCATCTGAGACTCTGGCTGGTAGTTGTCACGGAACCCGTCCGGAACGATGATTCCGGAGTTCATCCCGACGGCCTGGAGGAACCCCTGGCTCGGCTGAGCGAGGCGGACCAAGACCGTGCGGTCGTCAACCACTTCCACGCTCTCGACGACGGACAGCGCATTCGACATGTTGCCGTTGGGTGACTCGGCATTGAGGAGAAGGGAGTAGACGACATCGGCGGCGTCCAACTCCGAGCCGTCGTGGAACGTCGCCTCCCTGAGATGGAACGTGTACTCGAGGCCGTCGTCGCTCGTGTCCCAGGACTCCGCCAAGAGCGGTTCGACGCTGCCATCCGCCTGACGCTCGAGCAGCGGCTGGATCACGTTCATGTACGTCGGAGCCGTGAGTGCGGTCGCCCCGGTCTGCCAGTAGTCCCAGTTCGGCGGCTCCTGCGGGTGCGTCGTGATCAGTTCGGCCGGGCGTGTGTCTCCGCTGCCTGACGCTTCCGTGGTGGTCGTGCCGTCACCGTCACCTGTGCCCCCATCACCTCCGCCACACGCTGCTACCACCAGCGCGATCAGGGTGAGAACGACGATGTGCCGCCAACCCCTCGATCGACTCTTCTTCGTCCTAGGCATCGCGTACCCCTTTCGTCCCATCATCGAATGACCGGTCCGTCACGGGACCCTCCGATGGCTGAGTCTCGATAGCGCGCAACCTAACACCGCGCCTGAACGCTGACGAAACGAGAGGTGTCCGGGCCGCCAACGGCCGTCTCCAGACAAGAGGGCCCTCTGTCGGTTGCAGAGGACCCTCTTCTCTTGGCAGCCCCGACCAGGTTCGAACTGGCGTTTCCGGCTTGAGAGGCCGGCGTCCTAGACCGCTGGACGACGGGGCCGTGATCGGTTGTTCATCCGTCCGGACACCGGAACGAATGGCTCGGGGGGAAGGACTTGAACCCTCAACGACGGGACCAGAACCCGCTGTGTTGCCAATTACACCACCCCCGAAAGGTGATCCCGCACTGATGCGGGTGAAGGCGCGTGACAGCGCCTCGGCGACCCCAAGTGTAATCCGACCCCCGAACTCGTCCCAGTCGGCTCAGATGGGGTCGACGGTGCGGCGGCGGGCGGCCCGATAGCGCGGGTCCGCCACCTCGCGCAGGCCCACCGACACCAGGTAGAAGGCGGCGGCGAACAAGGACAGCGCGATCGACGGCGGGACGATGGCGTTCCACGCCACCCCGCCGGTCAGCGGATCGGTGAAGGTGATCCCGTTGTACACGAGGGTCCCCCAGTTGACCCGGGTGCCGGTCTGCCCCAGCCATGCGGCGAAACCGTCCGCCACGATGGCCCCCACGACCGACAGCATCATGAAGACGGCGGCCAGCGGGTAGAGGTGCGGCAGCACGTGAAGTCCCAGAATCCGCCACCGTCCCGCCCCCGCCACCCGAGCGGCATCGATGAAGGGCGAGGCGATCACCTTCAGGGCCTGGGCTCGGATCACGATCGCCCCGGCCCCGACACCGGTGATGACCCCGTAGATCAGGCCGAAGTCGACAGGGCCGATGTCCTGGGATCGCTCCGAGGATCCGACCACGAGCATGAAGATCGGGGCGGGGAGCAGCAAGAAGGCATCCGACAGGCGACTGAAGGCCGCATCGATCCACCCGCGGAACAGCGCCCCCATCGCTCCGACCGCCGTCGCCACCGCCGCGGTCGAGAAGGCGGCCACCATGGCCATCACCCATGTCGGCCGGGTCGCCGCCAGCAACTGCGAAAGCACGTCACGGCCGAGGGCGTCGGTGCCGAACACGTGACCATTTCCCGGCGGAGCGGGATGGGGGACGACATTCGGGTCGAAACCCGTCACCGGGTGGAAGATTCCCGTCGGCCAAACCGATCCCAGCAGGAACGGGTAGATGAATCCGGCCACGCCGTAGAGGGCGATGATCACCACGCCGATCACCGCCAGTCGATTGTGGACGAACTGCTCCAGTCCGGACCGAAACGCCCGCCACGTCCGTGCTCGCCAGGTGATCACACCTGCACCTCCACCGGGTGGGCGATCCGCGGATCGAGGGCGTACGTGATGATCTCGAGCGCCAGCCGGGTGAGCATCGTGATCGTCCCGATGACCATCAACACGGAGATCACCATCGGGATGTCCTGGGACTCGATGGCGGAGAACAGCAGTGTTCCGATCCCGTGCCAAGACACGGACCGCTCGATGATCACCAGTCCGGTCATGAGGTAGGGGATCGACACGGCCAATCTGGCGACGAGGGCGAGGGAGGCGTTCTTCGAAGCATGCCGATCGCGGATCGTCCGTTCGCGGAGGCCCTTGGCGCGGGCGGTCCCCACGTAGTCCTCGTTGAGCTGACCGACCACCCCCGCCTGCATGATGAGCATGAACTCCCCGAAACCGAGGACGACGAACGCGATCAAAGGCAACACGGCGTCGAACGCCAGGTCGACAGCCCACGGCATGATCCCCATCGCCGACCAGAGGCCGACCATGACCGCCAGCGCCACCACGAGCTGGATCCCGGGTGTCACCCGCTTTCGTCTCCACCTCCACCACACAGCTGCCAGCAGTCCGGCGAGCACCATCCCGAGCACCAGCGACAGGGTCATCCGATTGAGGAACTGTTCCTCGGAAAGGGGCGCGTCGAACCAGAGCTGCCTGCGCTCCGTCTCGAAGTGCTGGGCGCGCCACCGCCGAAGCCGGATCGCCAGGTAGGCGGTCACCACGAAGCCGACGAACGGCGGGAAGAGGGTCGAAAGCGACACGCCGGCCACAGTGATGCCGTCGCTGCGCAAGCCGCCCCGCCATCCAGTGGCACGCCCCAGCCACTGACCGACCGCGTACGCGATCGTCAGCCCCGTGACGAAGACGAACACGGTCGGAGCGATGGCGCCGGACAGGGTCGTCGACACCCGTCCGCCGGTCGTGGATTGACCCAGTCCGCCCGAGACGAACGACTCCAGCCACCGCCACCAGCGGACGGGGACCGGAAGGTCGACCCCGAACGCCTGGCGCAGCGCCTCGACCTCCTGGGCGGTCATGCCGAGCCGGAACACCGAGAAGTAGTCACCTGGGATGAGCGACTCGACGAGCCAGAACATCACGAAGCTGAACACGAGAAGAGAGACGACACCGACCGCCAGCCGGCGCGCCACGAACTTGACCACGGTGCTGTTCCTCCGCCGCAGGAGGTTAGGGCGAGTCCGAGCAGGGAGAGTCCAC
>DATHWB010000352.1:0-3113 GCA_035460965.1 Acidimicrobiia bacterium | reverse complement strand
AGCCAAATACCTCGTCGACGACAAGCGGCCGAAACCTGACGGTGACCGGTGCGGGTGGCCTCCCAGGTCTGGTGTAACAGTGGTCTGGGCGTTGCGCGAGCAATCCTGTGGTGAACCCTTGGCACCCAACCACGAGGACGGCGCCACGACACAATGAATCACCAAGAAACCTGCCTCAAAGAAGTTGACACGCGCCGCCGCTCCACCGACGAGTGCGTGCTGGCCCATATCCAACACCGCCAGCGTCGGGACACCGGGCCCCCCGCTGCGCGCCCCTCCCTTGTCTGGAGAACCGGGGGAACTCCGTCGATGTGTCGGCGGACCTTTGCTCGCAAGGCCTCGTCTGTGCGCACATGCGACTGAGTTACGCAAGAAGACAGAGAGTGGCCCCTCAAACGATCCGGGAGACCCCGGGGATCCGCAAGAGCAGGGAGGCGACGGCGAAGGTCGACACCACGCCGGCGATCGTCACCGTGACGTACTCCAACTCGGGCGCCCAGGTGACCTGGTGGATCAGCAGGACCAGCCCGACCAGGACGATCTGGTGGAAGAGGAAGGCGCCGTAGGCGGCTCGGCTCATCTCGCCGAGGACGCGTCCCTGGTGGTCGAAGCGGCGCCGGAAGAGGTCGACGATCCAGAAGGACGCTCCGACCACCAGCAGCCCTTCGATCGCTCCCAGCAGCGCCGACTGCCAGGTACCGCCGCCGGCGAAGGTCTCGATGTCCGTCCCCATCACGCTGCCGATGGCGACCACCAGGACGCAGGCGGACATCGCCACCCAGGCGGTGCGCCGGGTGATGCGGGCGATTCGGGGATCCATCGGGTGGAACCACCGTCGTTCTCCGCCGAGGACGCCGAGGCTGAAGCCGACCACCCACGCCGGCGCCTGGCCGAGCGCCAGCCGCCACGCCTCCTCGCCGAACGGAATCCGGATCCGGACGAAGTAGCCCACCACGGCGACCGCGGCTGCGGCGAGCCCCAGCACCCACAGTCGAGGACCGCCCGGGGCAGATCGGGCCGGGAGCAGCGTCCTGGTCACCGCGTACGCGGTCGAGAAGAGGAGGAGGACGCCGAGGAACCAGGTGGGTCCCGGTGCCGGCGGCCACAGGATCTCAGGCACGAACGCCCAGAACCCTTCCAAGCGCGCGTCCCAGTCGGCGTTGCCGGGGTCGACGTATTCGATGGGCGGGCTCATGACGAGGATGAAGAACAGCATCGGGATGCCGAGGCGGATCGAGCGATCGATCAGGAACCGGCCGAGGCCCTTCCGCTGCAGCGATCTCGGTGTGAACATCCCGGCCACCATGAAGAAGAGCGGGATGGCGAACAGCGCGCCGACGATCTCCACCAACATGACGAGGCTCAACAGTGGTTCGCGCAGCGGTGGCTCGGTGAACACCCACTCGCCGACGTCGGTCCAGGCGATGGTTGCGTGCGCGACGATTACGGCGACGACGAGGACGACCTTGAGGTTGTCGGCGTAGGCGTGACGCGTTACGACCGGGGCCGGAGCCGACGGCGACACGGTGTGGACCAACGCCAATGAACCCCCTAGGGGTGATGCGATCAGTTCATCATCAGTCAGCCCTCGAAGGACAGGGTCGAAGGACCCGACTTCCCCCTCCGTTCTTGCGTAGCCGAGGTGCGTATACATGCACGCCTGCCGGCGTCTCTGACGATATGGAGCGCCCGCACCGTCGTGGTGCACCGCGGAGAACTTTCAGCGAGCCGTCGCACATTGGCCTCAACCAGACGTTGGGCCATGGATGAGAAGATCGGGAGACTTCCGACCCGTTGCTGAAGGGGGCGTACCGGGAGCGACGTGCCTACCTGGATGACCACGACTCCCTGAGCGACCCCGGTGGCGGACAGGGCCAACCGATCTCCTCGGTCAGGAGGAGTGGAAAGACTTCATGGATGTCCCGCCGACGGTGACGCCATCGGCGTCACGGACCACCAACTGGAGCCGGCTGTCGCAGGCGAGGCGGCGGGCTGTCTCGGCGGCGATGGCGGTGCTCCCTCCGACCTCGGCGGGGCCGTCGTCGCCGACCAGCGTCTCGAGGTCGGTGACGACCACCACCGTCGCGCGATCGGTGTCCCGGTCGGCGGCGAGCGCGGCTGCGGCGGTGTCCGTGAGCGCGTCGGCGAGCCGCCACGCGAGGGGTGCCCACGTTCCGTCCGGGAGTCGGGGAGCCTGGGACGCCGCCCGCATCAGCGCGGTTTCGACGGTGACCCTCTGCTCCCGAGGGATCCGGCCTCTGAGGTGCAGCATGTCGCTATCGCGGTTCCACGATATTGCCAAGGAGCGTCGCCGCCTGGACTGCCCGTCCTCCTCGAGTGTCACCGGACGGGTCATGCGGGCCATACGCTGCAAGGCGGCCGCCGACTCCTTCGGGGCCTGCTCGGCCCACGTCCCGTCGGTCTCCGGCGTGGCCACTCGCAGCACCGGACGGAGCTGATCCCAGGACATCCTTCCCTCTCCGAAAGCCGACGCGAGCTCCGGGAGCTCCTGCAACGGTGCGCCGTCGCCACGAGCTCGGAGGCGGTGCGGAGGTGGAGACCCAGCTTGAAGGCGATCCATGCCGCCATGGAAGTGACCCCGTCTTGGCGCCAGTCCTCCGAGTCGTCGTGGGCGGCGATCACCTGGAGCTGGACTCGACGGACAGCGCGGATGAGCGCCTCGAGCTGTCCGATCACCTCGCCGCGCTCGTCCGGGAGGCAGTCGTGCCAATCCGCCTCGTCGGCTGCGGCGCCTACCACCTCCGTGGCCTCGCTGACGGTGGCTTCCCCGACCATCGTCTGCATCATGTCGTTCCGCCTCTTCGGCGTTGGCTATCGGTGGGGAAGCATTCCCAGCATAGCAGGACGATGCGACAGGTTCAGAACATATGTTCGATCACTACCCCTGCCGATCAGTGAGAACGGCCGGGCTCGAAACGGCACGCCTCCCGGAATGCGAGGACACCGATCATGATTCGATCGGTGGAACCATCGGGAGCTCCCTCGATCTGTCCCGCGCCTGGCTGGCCGTGGTAGCCGGCAACGAGCGAGCGCGGGCGTTCGACACCCGCCCATGGTTGGCGCGACACCGGCCCCTTCTCGTACCCGGCCGA
>DATHWB010000351.1:0-12127 GCA_035460965.1 Acidimicrobiia bacterium | reverse complement strand
GCACGAGTACGGGCTCTTCCACGAGGACCGTGATCTCGTGATCCGCACCCACCGCGAGATGTTCTCGGCGATCGAGGCACGTGATCCGGACTGGATCCGGACGGCGGCCGAGCATCACTTCAGCACCTCCGACGGGTCGTTCGCCTCGATCGAGCAACTCATCACCGAAGCCGGCGACTGACGGCTCGGACCGCTCGACCTCGGGCGGGACTGACCGACCAACGTGAACGAGCGGCCCGGAGGCCGCTCGTTCTGATTCCGCCCGCAGCGGGGAGAGAGAGATCGGAGGAAGGGACTCCGAAAGATGCAGGCGGCTTGGGTTGGTTCCCATCCATCGGCATCGGCGACTCGCGACTTGAGCCCGATTTTTCAGCGGTTGAGGTTGTACTTCGAGGTCTGGGCTCCCTGCTGACCCTGGTACTTCGACCCGAGCTCCGGGTGGCCGTACGGCCGCTCGGCGGCGGTGTCCATCTTCTGGAAGACGATCTGGGCGACTTTCATTCCCGGGCGCAGCACGATCGGCAACGTCGACACGTTCGACAACTCGAGCACCACCGACCCTGCGAAACACGGGTCGACGTACCCGGCCGTGGCGTGGATGAGCAGCCCCAGCCTCCCGAGGCTCGACTTGCCGTTGACGACTCCCACCACGTCGTCGGGGAACACGAAGGTCTCCGCCGTGTGGGCGAGGGCGAATTCGCTGGGGTGCAGGACGAATTGTTCTCCGGTTCCGACGTCGACCCTCTCCATCAGGTCTTCGAGCGGCTCGAAGGGATCGATGTGGGTGGCGTTGGTATTGCGCATCACCCGGAACTCGGTCCCGAGTCGCACGTCGACCGACGCCGGTTGGACCAGAGACGGGTCGTACGGATCGATGACGAGCCGACCGGAGTCGACGAGCGCCCGGATGCTGACGTCGGCGAGGATCACAGGGCGGATCGTAGAGAGCGGAGGACGGCTGCGCTCACGGAGCCGTCGGGTAGCGGGTGATCCAGAGTTCCGCGGCCGCCGCATGGGTGACGAAGGCGATCCAGAACGCGGGTCCGAAGACGGCATCGAACGAGACTCCGAACACCTGTGCCAGCCCGATGACCATTCGAATCGTCCCGACGCCGGTGCCGACGGCGAACGCTCGGATCATCCATCGCCGATGCCGGTCGATGTCGCGTTCTCGCGCCGCCCGGTAGGCGAGGACGAGCGATGCGAGGAAGTACAGGCCGAAGACGAGACTGGCACTCGCTTCCGCCACGCCGCCGAACGGGAACACCAAGCCCACTGCGATGGCGAAGACGCCGGTGACGACACCGGCGGTCACCGCCACCCTACCGAGGCTCCGATGGCGACGGAGTCGACCGCGGCGGAACCGGCGGGAGACCTGGAACGGCGCGATCCCGAGGTAGACGAGCCCGGGGACGATGTGGGCGTAGGCGAGGAGCGGATGCTCGGCGTACCGACGTTCGAAGGTGTCTGGATGAGGAAGCTCGCCGCCGACGAGCGCTGGGATGTCCTGGGTGAGACGTATCCCTGCGAAGACCGTCACGACCGCGATGCAGACACCGACGAACCCCCATGCAGCGCGGCGAATGGCGGGATCCTGTGCCATGCGGTGCACGCTATCGCCTCCTCGCCATGCCGCGGAAGGGGGCCAAGATTCCACGTGCCGTCCCGTGCCTATTCTCGAACCGTGGATCTCGAGCGACCATCGCCCCGCCTCGTGGAGCGGGCGGGTGCCGAGCGTCGTCACTCAGGGACCGGGGGGCTGGCCCGGACGGCAGCCGCCGCCTACGTGGCGGCCACGTTGCTGGGGGTGACGATGCGAATGGATCTGGCGGGGCTGCCGTCGGGGATACCGTTCGACCACCTCCTCCACGCCCACTCCCACACCCTCTACTTCGGATGGGGAGCGCTGGGACTCCTCGGTGTGTTGCTTTCCGAGCCGTCCGCCGGATGGCTGCGGCTGGCGGTCCGTGGAGTCCTGATCGTGGTACCCGCCCTCTTTGTCGGTTTCCTGGCGACGGGATACCACCCGGTGACGATCGCGATCTCGACCATGGCGATGCTCACCTGGTACGTCGTGGCCCTGGGATGGTGGCGGCACCTCGACGCCGTGCCGGCGACCGCGCGACTGGCGCTTCGAATCGGGCTCATGTACCTGATCGGGTCGAGCCTCGGCGTGTGGGCACTGGCGGCGATCCAGGCGAACGACGGCTCAGCCCTCGCCGAGACCCTGGCCATCCACGCCTTCCTGCTCGGCTTCGGTTGGTTTCTCGTCTTCGCCCTGGTCGGGGCGCTTCTGCACCGGGCCGACCGGGCGGGTTGGCTCTTCGACGACCGCGCCGTGCGCCGCACGATCCGATGGTGGGCGGCGGTGGCCTGGGTGACGTTCCCCCTCGGCGTCGCTGGAGGACCGGAGGTGTGGGGACTGGGCCCAGCCTCCCGCGCCGCTGGGTTGATCCTGCTGGCGCCCGGAGTCTGGTGGGTGAAGGCCCTGTGGGGCGCCGCCACCGGACCCGATCGGATCCTGTTTCGGGCCTCGGCGGCCTGGTTCGCCCTGACCACGGTCACGACGGCGGCGGTCGGTCTTGCCGGCACGTCGGCGATCGCGGCCGGGGGCCGTCAGGGTGTGGTCATCCACCTCCACGCCCTCTTCGTCGGGTTCGTCACACCACTGCTCGCGCTGCTCCTCTGCCGCCAGGCGGTCCGGACGCCGCTGCTGGTGCATCACGCCGGATTGACCGTGATGCTGGCGGGCCTGACCGTCGTCGCCGTGGGTGATCCCCGCGCCGGGACGTGGCTGGCGTTGGCGGGTGCCCTCACCATCTGGCTGGCTGGGATCCGCTGGACCTGGCCGCTGCTGTGGAGTCGCCGGTGAGTACTCGCCATTCGTAGGGGTGCTGACCGCTGTCGGGCGGGTTCGGGACGAAGGGCGGAGTCTCGTTCGCTCCGCCGTCGGCGAGACCCTCGACGCCGGCGGCCGGATCAGCATCCTCGTCGATCGGACATGGGTCGCCCGGATTGCTCATCCTGGTCGTTCTCTCGTGGACGTGGCTGGTGTCATGCGCGCCTGTGGCCGCACTCTCGGTGTCGGACCCGTTATGTTCGACGGCATGCTCAGCACCAGGCTCGATCGGCGCGGCATCGCCTCCGGCTCGGTCGCCGTCGTCGTGCTCCTGATCCTCGTCTACATCGGCTCGGAGGGCCTGCGGTGGTTCGACGCCGCCCTGGTTCCGTACCTCTTCGGCACGCTGCTGGCCGCATTCGCCGTGGTCTACCGCTACGTCGTGTGGCTCCGCCGCCCTCCCACCGCGCTCTTGAACCAGCGCGGATGGGAAGCATTCCGGCGGAGTGGGAAGCTCGGCAGAAACGTGGTCTCGCTAGCCGGCATGGTCGTCACGAACCTGGCGTTGCAGCGTTTCATCCGTGGGCGGTCGAGGACCCGGTGGGTGGCGCACCAGTTGCTGTTCTGGGGGTGTGTGCTGGCGGCATTGGTGACTTTCCCCCTCACGTTCGGCTGGTTCCACTTCGAATCGGTCGACCAGACCGGTCGCATCTATCAGATGTACTTCGGCCCGCTCGCCACGGTGACGTTCGACTCCCGCAGCCTCGTCGGGTTCCTCGTGTTCCATCTCCTCAACATCGCCGCGATCCTCGTGATCGCCGGCGTGGTGATCTTTCTCGCCCGCCGCTTCCGCGACCAGGGCGCGATCGCACTCGAGCGAGCGTCCGACTTCGCCGCACTCGCCGGGCTGTTCGCGGTATCGGTCACCGGCTTGATGCTGACGGCATCGTCGCTGTGGATGGCCGGGCGCTTCTACACCTTCCTCAACGTGCTCCACGCTCTGACCGTGATCGTGGGACTGCTCTACATCCCGTTCGGCAAGCTCTTCCACATCCTCCAGCGCCCGGCGAATCTGGGGGTGGCGTTCTACAAGCGGGAGGCCGAGGAGGGACCGGCCGCCTCGTGCACGGAATGTGGTGACGAGTTCGCGTCCGTGCTGCAGATTACGGACCTCAAGACCGTGCTTCCGCAGGTCGGATTCGACTACTCGACCCCGGATGGCGGCAACTACCAGGACGTGTGCCCGCGCTGTCGCCGCCGGTTGGTGGCGTTCGCACAGGCAGCCCGATCCGCCAGTCCCGCCACGATCGGAGGTTGAGGCATGGCGCGGATCCCCGTCACTGAAGAGGCGCTGATCGAGCGCTACGGACCACACCTCAACCGGACGCCGCCGGGGGGTTGGGCTGCCGACGTCGACTTCGACCGCATCGTCGACACGCATTGCTGTTTCTGCGGGCAGCAGTGCGGTATTCGCCTCAAGGTGAAGGACGAGGAGGTCGTCGGCTTCGAACCGCGGTACGACTTTCCCTTCAACGAGGGACGCCTCTGTCCCAAGGGCGTGAAGCGTTACCTGCAGGGCTCGCATCCCGACCGCCTGCACGAACCACTGGAGCGGGATCCATCGGCGGCGGGAGGGTTCCGCACCATCGGATGGGATCAGGCGCTGGACCGGGTGACATCCGAGATACGCCGTATCCAGGCCGAGCACGGACCGGACTCCTTCGCGGTGCTGTCAGGCGTCTCGCTCACGAACGAGAAGTCCTACCTCATCGGGAAGTTCGCCCGCCTCGGCATCGGGACGGCCAACCTCGACTACAACGGTCGGCTGTGCATGGTGTCCGCCGGTGCGGCGGGCAAGAAGGCGCTGGGAATCGACCGGGCGGCCAACCCCTGGTCCGACATCCCCCTCGCCGACGTCGTGTTCGTTGCCGGAGCGAACATCGCCGAGTGCCACCCGATCACCACCTCCTACATCTGGAGGGCGCGCGACCGGGGAGCCAAGCTGATCGTGATGGATCCGCGGGTCACGCCGATCGCCCGGCGGGCGGACGTGTTCCTGGGCGTCAAGCCGGGTACCGACCTGGCCGTGCTGGACGCCATGCTGCACATCATCGCCCGCGAGGGCTGGCTCGACGAACGGTTCATCGCCGACCACACCAACGGTTTCGACGAGGCCCTGGCGGCGGTGGCCGATGCCACTCCCGAGTGGGCCGAGAGGGTGTCCGGCGTCCCCGCCGGGCGAATCGAAGAAGCGGCCCGACTGTGGGCGCGGTCTCCCACCGGGATCCTCCTGCACGCCCGCGGTATCGAGCACTCCACCAAGGGTGTCGATAACGTCCTCGCCTGCATCAACCTGGGTCTGGCCACCGGCAAGTACGGCAAGCCGGGCAGCGGAGTGAGCACCATCACCGGCCAGGGCAACGGGCAGGGCGGCCGGGAGCACGGCCACAAGTGCGATCAACTGCCCGGCAACCGCGACATCACCAACCCTGTCCACCGGGCCGAGGTGGCGGCGGTCTGGGGTTGTGACGAGAGCGAGATCCCGGGCAAGGGCCTGAGTGCTCAGGAGATCATGGACGCCATCCACGCCGGGGAGATCAAGGGGCTGTTGTCGATCTGTTTCAACCCGCTCGTCTCGCTGCCTGACGCCAATTTCACCCGGGAGGCGCTCGGCCGTCTCGAGCACTACACGGCGATCGACTTCTTCCTCTCGGAGACCGCCCACCACGCAGATCTCGTGCTGCCGGGCTCGCTGCACGAGGAGGACGAAGGGACGGTGACCACGCTGGAAGGCCGGGTCGTGAAGATCAACGCCGCCGTCGCCCCTCCCGGGAACGCCCGCCGCGACTGGGAGATCATCTGCGACATCGCTCACCGGCTCGGGAAGGGCAAGTACTTCCCGTACTCCGACGCCCAGCAGATCTTCCACGAACTGACGGTGGCCTCGGCCGGCGGCGCCGCCGACTACGCAGGCATCACCTGGGACCGGGTCGTCGCCGAGCAGGGCGTGTTCTGGCCATGCCCGGAGGAGGGTCATCCGGGAACGCCTCGCCTGTACGAAGGGGGAAGGTTCTACCACCCGGACGGGCGGGCCAAGTTCCTTCCCACTCCGTGGCGTCCTCCCGCTGAGGAGGTGGATGAGGAGTACCCCGTGTGGCTGACGACCGGCCGCGTCATCAGCCAGTACCTGTCCGGGACTCAGACTCGCCGCATCGGCCCGCTGGTGGACCAGTACCCCGAACCGCTGTGTGAGATGCACCCGCGGCTGGCCGAGGTGATCGGGGCGACCGACGGCGACCTGGTGCGGGTCACCTCGCGGCGCGGCTCGATGGTGGCTCCGGCGAAGGTGGTCGAGACCATCCGCCCCGATACGGTGTTCATCCCGTACCACTGGCCCGGAGCCCAGTCGGCCAACCTCCTCACCCAGCGGGCGCTGGACCCCGTGTCGAAGATCCCGGAGTTCAAGGTCTCGGCGGTGCGGGTCGAGCTGGCTGGGGGCCGCGGCGACGTGAGAGACGATCGGGATCTGACGATTCACCATGGGACGGGACCGTGACGACCGTCGTCGCCCCGGACCATGCCGTGTTCGCGATCGACCACAGCCGCTGCATCGGCTGTCGGGCGTGTGTTCAGGCCTGCTCGGAGTGTGGGACCCATCGGGGCGTGTCGCTCATCCAGCTCGACACCGTGGACCGGTTCCATTCCACCCAGACGGTGCCGATGGTGTGCATGCACTGTGAGGATCCCACCTGCGCCCACGTGTGTCCGGCGGACGCCATCAAGCAGAACGAGGACGGCGTGGTGCAGTCCTCCCTCAAGCCGCGCTGCATCGGCTGTTCGAACTGCGTGTACGCCTGCCCGTTCGGGATCCCGAAGTACGTGGCCGAATTCGATCAGATGATGAAGTGCGACATGTGTTACGACCGCACGTCCGAGGGCCTCAAGCCGATGTGCGCTTCGGTGTGCCCGTCCGATGCCCTCTGGTACGGAAGCCGCGAGGAGTTCGAGCGAACACGGACCGGCACCCTCGTGCGCGACTGGCAGTTCGGGAACCAGTCGGTGCGGACGAAGGTGGCTCTCGTCGTGGAGGAGCCGGGTCCGATCGACATCTTCATCGGTCGCTCCACCCGACACTGGCTGGACGACCCGTTCGGTCTGGAGGAGTTTGCGGATGCCTGATCGAGATCCACAGATCCCCATCTGGAAGCGAGACTTCCCGGTCACGGCCGCGGGGGAGGACGACATCACGCGACGCGACTTCGCCCGCTACCTGGTCCTCGCCTCGGGGGCGTTCGCAGGCGGTGGCGCACTGATGAGCTTGTGGGCGTCGCTGCGACGAGTGGAGGGCGGGGTTCCGACTGCGGTCGTCGCCCTCGACGAGATCCCGGTGGGCGGCAGTCACCTGGCGGCGTATCCGACGGAGCGGGATCCTGCGATCTTCGTGCGAATCGATGACGCCACGGTGCTCGGATTCAGCCAGAAGTGCACCCACCTCGGGTGTGTGGTGTTCTGGAGTCGCGACGACCAGCACTTCGAGTGCCCGTGCCACGAGGGCTTCTTCGACTTGGAGGGCCGTCCCATCGCCGGGCCGCCGGAGCGTCCTCTGGCCAGGATCGATGTCGAGATCCGGAACGGGACCGTGTGGGCACTGAGTGCGCAGACAGGGCCGCACGCATGAGCCTGCCCGGTCGGCGTCGCAAGGTGACCAACGCCATCCTCGTGTACGTCCTGTTGATCCTGAGCCTGCAGATCTTCCTGGTGATCGTGGCTGCCGAGGGATTCCTCGAAGGCGACGCCGCGCTGGCCTGGGCGGCCACGTCGATCTCGGCCGTCCTCGCCCTCGTCGCTCTCTTGTTCCACCGCTTCCTACGCTGACGAGTCGAGTGGTGCGAGGCCGAAGCGAGCCAGG
The DNA here is from genome assembly GCA_035460965.1 of Acidimicrobiia bacterium. Taxonomy (GTDB): domain Bacteria; phylum Actinomycetota; class Acidimicrobiia; order Spongiisociales; family ZC4RG35; genus DATHWB01. The sequence goes on along the minus strand of DATHWB010000351.1, from coordinate 4,379 downwards.
GAGTACCACAGGGCGGCGGCGCTCACAACGGCGAGGAGCATCAACCCGACGAGGTAGTCGTCGGTGAGCGAGTAGACGGCCCCCATCACCAGCGGCGGCACGAACCCTCCCAGTCCGCCGGCGGCGCCGACGAAGCCGGTCACGGCCCCCACCCTCTCGGCCGGGACGCCGCGCCCCACGAGAGCGAACACGGCACCGTTCCCCAATCCGAGGCTGGCGGCGATCGCCAGGAACGGCACGGTGGCCACGGCCAGGGGAAGCGTGAACGCAACCAGCGCCGCACCGGCTGCGACCACCCCGAGCGACACCGCCAGGATCTTCGGAGCACCCAGCCGATCGGACAGCCAGCCACCCAGCGGACGTGCAACGGTGGCGAGAACGATGAAACCGGCGGCCCGTGCCCCGGCGTCGGTCGGGGTGAGCCCGTACGCCGTGCGCAGGTATGTCGGGAGGTACACCCCGAAGGCCACGAATCCCCCGAAGGTGAGGGCGTAGAGGGCAGCCAGGTCGAGGGTGATCCGCAGTCCCAGGGCGGCGCGCATCCGTTGGACGATCGTCGCCGTCCCCGCGCTCCTGCCGGGAGCGTCGCGAGCCAGAAGGGCCACCATCACGGCGGTGGCCAGCATCACCCCGGCCACGACCAGGAAGGGCGCAGAGGACCCGACCCGGTCGAACAGCGTCGGGGCGGTGAATCCGGCTATGGCGGTGCCGATGTTGCCCGCCCCGTAGACGCCGAGGGCGAACCCGCGCCGGTCGGGCGGGAACCAGGCGTTGACGAACGGGATGCCGATGGCGAACGACGCCCCGGCCAGCCCGAGGACGAGCCCACCCAGCAGGAGGGCCGGGAAGGTCTGCCAGAAGGCGAGCAGGACCAGCGGAATGGTGACGACCAGGCTCAGGGCGATGAACATCGCCCTGCCGCCGAGGCGGTCGGTGAGCGCTCCGAGCGGGATGCGGGCGAGCGAGCCGAGGAGTACCGGCGTCGCCACCATGATCGACACCTGCAGGGGATCGAGGTCGAGGAGCTCGGTGAACGACGGTGCCAGCGGCGAGATCAGTCCCCACGCCCAGAAGTTCGTGGCGAAGGCCAGCGTCGCGATTCCCAGCGCTCGGAACGCTCCCGGCTGTGGAGGAGCAGTCGACATCCCGGCTGTGTGTACCAGTCCGCCGGGGGACCGTCAACGATGCCCCGCGTACCCAGGAACCCTGGGTACGGGCGCGACGACCGTCGGCGCGAAGAGCCGGTAGGTTGCCGAGCGTGGGTATCGAGGACCGAAGGCGGGGCCGAGTGGTGGCCTCCCACCAGATCGCGGTCACCGCGCTTCGGCTGGCGGGGCTGTTCGGGCTGGTGGCGATGGTCTGGGCACTACGAGTGGCGGTCGTCGGTGGTCCGTGGTGGGGCCCGGTCCACGCCTTCCTGCTGGGAGCGGTGACGCTGGCGATCGCCGGGGCCGCCCAGATGTTCACGGTCACCTGGTCGGCCGCACCTGCGCCCCCGGCGTGGATCGCCGGTCTCCAGCGTTGGGTGCATTCGATGGGCGTCGGGTTGGTGCTCGTCGGCGTCACGACCCGGGCGGTGGGCTTGACCGTCGTCGGCGGTGTCGCCGTGTTCGCCGGTCTGGGGCTCCTGGGCTTCAGCCTGGTCGGCGCGATCCGCCACAGCCTGCTGCGCCGCTTCGACCTGTCCGCTCGCTTCTATCTCCTCGCCCTCGCCTGCGCCGGCGTGGGCGTGGTGTTGGGCGTGGTGATGGCCGCCGGGTCGGCGGGAACTCGCTATTCGGTGTTGCGGATCGTGCATGGCCACCTCAACCTCGTCGGGTTCATCGGCTTCACGATCATCGGGACGATCCCGACCCTGTTGCCGACCTTCGCCCGTCATCGGGCGGTGTCGGGCCGGGAGGCGATCCTGGCGTGGCGGCTGGCCCTGGCGGCGGCCGGAGCGATGATGGCGGGGCTCCTGCTCGGGGAGAGGGCCGTGGCGGTGGGTTCGCTGCTGGCATCGGGCGCGCTGACGCTCGTCGTCGTCGGGCTGGTTGCCCGGCTCGGACGAACAGGCGTGCGCGGCGGCCTCCCCTACCTGCAAGTGGTGGTCGGCTGCGCCTGGCTGGCGTCGTGGGCCGTCGTCGACGGGGTCCGTCTGATCGGCAATGGGGGCGGTCCGGTGTTCGATCGGTGGATCGCGGCGGCAGTCCTCGGAGGTGTCGGTCAAGTCCTGTTGGGCTCGCTGGCCTACCTCATCCCCGTGCTGGCCGGTCCCGCTCCGGCGCTCGGAGCGAACCTCCACCGCTTCGATCGCCACCGCTGGGTGCCACTCGCGGCCGCCAACTCCGCCGCCCTGGGCGCGGTCCTCGGTGCACCGGTCGTCGTCCTGGTGGCGGTCGGGTTGTGGTCGGCCGACTTCACGAGACGACTGGTCGGGGTGAGGCGGACGGGACCGTCTGGAACCGACGGGGCGATGGAACGCGAATAGCGCCGAGCAATGGCAGGCAGTGGGCGGTCGGCCGGTTGTGGCAGGGACTGGGATCGGCCAGGTCAGCCGCGTCCGACGAAGGGCATCTTGGTGGCCATGACCGTCATGAAGAGAACGTTGACGTCCAGCGGCAGTCCCGCCATGTGGACCACCGCATCGGCGACATGCTTCACATCGATCAGCGGTTCCACCGCCGTCGATCCGTCGGCTTGCGGAACGCCATGAGCCATCGGGGCGGCCATCGGGGTCATGGCGTTGCCGATGTCGATCTGACCGCACGCGATGTCGTACTTCCTGCCGTCGAGGGCGGTCGACTTGGTCAGGCCCGTGATGGCGTGCTTCGTCGAGGTGTACGGAACGGAGTCCGGACGGGGGGCGTGGGCGGACACCGACCCGTTGTTGATGATGCGTCCGCCCCGAGGGTCCTGTTCCTTCATGAGCCTGAAGGCCTCGCGGGTGCAGTAGAAGGCACCGTTGAGGTTCGTCGCCACCACGTTCAGCCACTCGTCGTCGGTCAAGTCCTCCAACCTGGTGCGGGTGCCGACGCCTGCGTTGTTGAACAGCAGATCCAGTCGACCGAGGGTCTCCCGGGTGTGGGCGAAGAGAGAACGAACCGAGTCAGGGTCGGCGACGTCTGTCGGAACCGCCACCGCCCGAGTGGTCCCTGCGGGTGCCGTGTCGATGGTGTCGCGGAGGGCGTTCTCGCGACGCCCGGCCAACACCACGTTCCAACCCGCCACCAGCAGGGCATGAGCTGTCGCTCGGCCGACCCCGCTGCCGGCACCCGTGATGAGCGCCACTCTGTTCTCCACGCGCCGCCTCCTCCTACCTCGTCACGACAGGATTGCAGCCCGGTCGAACTCCCGTACCCAGGGTTCCTGGGTACGCCGGCGTACCTTTCAGCCCACAGAACCAGGGGGAATCGGCAGGCAACGTCGTTCCGTGGGCTACTTGGTACGTATGCGTACCGAGGAACCCTGGGTACGTGTGGGTGCTGTCTCGTGTTCTGTCGAGCACGAGGGTGTTGAGGATGGATGGACGGATGGAGCGGGTGAGGGGAATCGAACCCCCGTATCGAGCTTGGGAAGCTCGTGTTCTGCCATTGAACTACACCCGCAGGATGTGGCTGGAGGATACCGGACGGCGGGAGGTGGGGCGAAGCCCGGTCTCAGCCCGGCCTCACCCCTGTCTCGCCCGTTCGGCGGCGGCACCGATCAGGGCTTCCCGAAGAGGGGGGTGGCCGTCGAGGAGGTTGCGCAGGTCCCAGCCCATGGCGGCAGCCACCCGGACCGGGGTGGTGGCGATGACCGAAGCGTTGCGTGCCTCCATGGAGAGCACCCCGACCTCGCCGAAGAAGTCTCCGGGCCCGAGATCGTTCAGGTGCTTGCCGTCCCGGTGGACCGTGACATTCCCATCGAGGAGGACGTAGAACTTGCTGGGGAGATCGCCCTCTTCGGCCAGCACGGCGCCGCGGGGGTGGTCCTCCAACTTCATCACACCGGCGACGCCTGCGATGTCGGTGTCCGAGAGCTCGGCGAACAGTGGGACGCTGCCCAGATCCGATGCTTCCATCTCGTTCCTCCCTGGAGTCGGATGGACCTTACCCAGTGGGTTCCGCCCACGTCGGGGGACGCCGTCAGCGGGCGATGATCGAGGCGATTCCCCATGTGGCGACGAGTGCCCCCGCCGCCATCAGGAAGAGGGCCCGCGACGGTCGGAACTCGGCCGAGGGGTCGACCCCTGCCGGCTTCTCCCCGCGCCGCGCCTTGTAGAAGGCCAGAGCGTTGCCGATGAGCACGCCGAGCCCCAATGCCACGGTGAGTTCGGCGAGCAGGGTGTCCACCCCGATGAAATCGAGCACAGGAGTGACGATAGGCGGGGCGATGGGGCGCTCCGGACGTCGTGCATA
>DATHWB010000350.1:0-5610 GCA_035460965.1 Acidimicrobiia bacterium | reverse complement strand
GCGCCGGCAGCGATCAGGTCCGGAACCGCCGACGCAGCAACAGCGTGGAGATCGTGAAGGCCACGGCCAGGTACGCAGCCAGCGCCGCCACCATCGAAGGGCGTGGTGCTTCGCCCCGGAACATCACGTCCTGCACGGCGGCGATGCCGGAGGTGGCGGGCACGAGAAACGCCAGGCCCCGCACCAACTCCGTGATCCGCTCCAGGGGGAGCACCAGACCACTGAAGAAGATCGTGAACAGCAGCGTCAACATCGAGAATTGAACGGCCTGAGACTCGGACTCGCTGAACGCCGCGATCAGGAAGCCGGCAGCGAACGAGGCGAGTACCAGCATCGCCAGCAGCCCCGCCAACCACGACCAGGATCCGGCCATCGGCACCCCCAATGCGAAGACCAGCCCGCTCACGAGGAGGGTCGTGATCGTGCCCGCCACCAGCGAGTACCCCAGGTACTTGCCGAACACGACGTCGGTCACCGTCGTCGGACCGACCCTGAACAACTCTGCAGTCCCCAGCGTCCGCTCCCGCACGACCGACAGCGCCGCGAAGGTCATGGCCAGGTGCTGGACGAGCACGATCATCACCGCCGGCGCGTAGTAGGTCGTCATCGGTGCCTGCACACCTGCCGCCAGCCGGGTGCTCGGGACGAACGGCTGCACCGCCACTTCCGGCGGAATGCGTTTCACGTCGGCCAGGGCGGCCTCCAGCTCCGCCAACTGCTCCTCCACCGCCTCGGCCCGTTCGACCGCGTTCGGGTCGCCGGGGTCGATCCCCGATGCATCCGAACGCGCCGTGGTGAGCGCGCCGAACGGTCCGTCGGCGTCGGCCCCGAGTCCCCGTTCGAGCCCCTCGTACACCTGCGAGGACGTGGCCAACTGGCGATCGAGCACCAGCAGGGCACGATCCAGCTCCAACCCGGCACGCCGCGTGTCGATGTCGTCGCCACTGCGCAGAGCGACGGTGTAGGCCTCCGCCGCCTGACGGGCGGCGGGCAGGGCGTCGTCGCTCTCCTCCACCCGCTCCTGTCCCACCCTGGCCACCTCCGCCAAGAGGGTCCGGTTGAGTTCGTCGATGGAGGTGCGAGCGAAGACGGCGATGTTGGCCTGGTCGAACGGATCGAGCCGGGTGTGGACCACCTCGATCGTTGCGTGCTCTCCACTCCGGATGACGTCGAACGCATCCGACGGAGCGATGACCACCAGGTCGATCTCACGATCGAGCAGGCGGCGAGTCGCGCGCTCCGCGTCCTGGGTGATCCCGACGACCTCGATGTACGGCTGCAGGGACTCCTCGAGTTCGTCCGCCCGATCCGCCAGCTCGCTGTCGGCGGGCATCACGAGCACGGTCCGCAACGCGGGCGGCGATGCCTCGAAGCCGAGCGCGAAGAGACCGAGGATGAGAAACGGTCCGATGATGAGGGAGACGACCAACTTGGGTTGTCTCAGGACCTCGCGCACCTCCTTCAATGCGAAGGCACCGATCCTGGCGAGATGGTGACGGAGCCGGGTCATGCGCTCACCTGCTCGTCCTCACGATGCTCCCCGACGATTCGGACGAACACCTCGTCGAACTCCGGATACCGCCGCTCGACCTCCACCACCGTGGCGTCGACGTCGCCGGCCGCCTCGGTGATCTCGGCGCTGGCGGTCCCGGCATCCGGGACCACGAACTCCACCTCGCCGATGCCGATCCCGCGGTAGGACACGGCGTCGATCCTCTCGGCGATCCTGGCCACGGCATCACGTCCCGGTACGCGATCGAACCGGACGTCGATGATCTCACCCCCGTACGCCTGGCGCCGAAGGTCCTCAGGACCCCCTCGGGCCGCCACAGCACCATCGGACAGCAGGACGATCTCGTCGCAGCGGGAAGCCTCGCCGACGTACTGGGTGGTCACGACCAACGTGACGCCTTCGTTTCGCAGTGCGTCGAACCCATTCCACAGTGCGTGCCGCAGGATCGGGTCGAGCCCGGCGGTCGGCTCGTCGAGAAACAGCAACTCGGGCTCATGGACCAGCGCCGCCGCCAGACCTGCTCTTCGCCTCATCCCCCCCGAAGCCTCCGAGAGGCGCCGACCGGCGGTGTCGGTGAGGTCGACCAGGTCGAGGACGGCCGCCACCCGACGACGGCGAGCCCTTCCCGTCAGCCCGTACTGGGCGGCGAAGAACGACAGGTTCTCGGCGATGGTGAGAGTCGGGTAGAGCGCCGAGTCCTGCGGGAGATATCCGAGCCGTTGCCGGGTGACCGGGGAGAACCCGGTGGGATCCTCTCCGAACACCCGCACCTCACCGTCATCTGGTGCGAGGAGCCCGGTGAGGAGTCGGACGGCGGTGGTCTTTCCTGCACCGCTGGGACCGATCAACCCGAGGATGCTTCCTTTGGGAACGGTCAGGTCGAACGCCTGGACGCCCGCTCCCCCATCGAAGAGCTTGCCGGCTCCCCGCACCTCGATCGCGGGCGGAACGTCCGGGGCGCCGGTGGGGGAATCGGCGGTCGACGGGTGTGGAACGGGGGCTGGTGACATGGAATGCGTCCTGCCCGTTCCGGCCTCGTTCCATACCTGGACGTATCAACCGCCGCCAGAACGGGAAGCCGCGAGGGATGACGCGCAATCTCATCCGAACGATTTCCCTCTCCGTGGGAGTCCTGGCACTGGCCGTCGCCGCAGCGGGCTGGACGATGCTCGGCGTTCTCACCGCCCTCGGATCGTCGTCGGCCGCAACGGGCGAGACGTTCGAGACGCTGCACAGGACGCTCGACGTCTCGGTCGAGACCACGGCCACCATTCGAGACGCCATGACCGATCTCGACCAGCTGGTCGCAGCCGTGGCCGCCTCCAGCGCCACGACCGCCGACTTCGTGGAGGACACCGCCACGATCACCTCCGAGCGGGTGGCGGTGTCGCTCGCCGCAATCGAGCGATCCATGCCCGGACTGATCGAGGCGGGGGCGGTGATCGACGACACCCTCACCGCCTTGTCGCTGTTCGGCGTGAACTACCGCCCCGACGTCCCGTTCGACGAGGCCCTGGCAGGCATCCACGCCAGCATCGACGGACTGGCCGGCGACGTCGCAGTGCAGGGGGCCACACTCCGCAGCCTCGTGCCCGAGATCGAGGAGATCGGAGCGACGACCGACTCGCTGGCCGACCGCATCGCCGAGACCCGTCTGAGCCTGGAGGAGGCAGAGACACTCCTGAGCGACTACCGACGGATCCTGTCGACCACCGAGCAGTCGGTGGTCTCCGCCACGGGGCCTGCCGGACTGGTGACGATCGGGCGGCTGCTCTCCCTCGTGATCGGGGTGGCGGGGGTGACACTCGCCGTGGCGCTGTGGCGTGTCGCGCCGGAAGCCGGACCAGGTATGAACCACGCCGCAGTCGGGTATGAAACCGACACTCACATCAAGGAGTGAACCCATGGCTGCAATCGGAATCATCCTCATCGCCCTCGGTGCCGTGCTCAGGTACGCCGTCACCGTCGAGGCGTCCGGCGTCGACCTCGACGTGGTAGGCGTCATCCTGATGGCGACGGGAGCCGTCGGCTTCGTCCTGGGGCTCTTCGAGGGCAAGTTTCGGAGGAATCGGGTGGAGCGACATGTCTCGACCGATGGTCAGCATGTAGTGGAGGAGTCGGAGACGTCGGGACTCTGACCGGCGTTCCTTCGAGCCGGGCCGCCGATTGCCGACGACGAGGAGCGATCCCGCGCCAGAATGGACCCACCCCATGCCACGCGCCGAACACCACATCTCCGGCGACCTGGACGCTCCCGCTCGTAGTCGTCGGCTGACCGAGGGCTTCCTGGGGGGGCACGCCCGCCTGGGTGACCTGACTTTGGCCGTGAGCGAACTGGTGGCGAACGCCGTCCTCCACGGGAACGGAACCGCCGCACGGGGGCTCGTCCTGCGACTCGACCAGGACGACCAGCGTGTCCGGGTGGGGGTCGAGCACGACGGAGCAGCATTCGACCCGACGGTCGACCGTCCCTTCCACGGCCTCGGGATGGTCGATCAGATCGTGGACCGCTGGGGCATCGATGCACGCGACGGCCGGGTGCTGGTCTGGTTCGAGCTCGACCAGGACGGCGAGCTCACGGACCACTCCGAGGCTGTGCGCGCAGACCCCGGCGACACGGTCCGTGACTCGCCCGGACTCCGCCACAGGTAGGATGCCGGAGCCCGTCCGCCCAACCTGGACCGAACCCGTGATCGGACCGTCGTTCCAACTCGAAGACCTCGACGCCACCGCACACCGCCATCTGGTGGTGAGGGGCGAGATCGACATCAAGACCGCCCCTGACCTCGAGGAGGCGCTGGCGGGTGACGCGCCCGACCTCGTCCTGCTCGAGATGTCCGAGGTGAGCTTCATCGACTCCACCGGGCTCCGGGTCCTCGCCACCACCAGGGAACGCTTGGAGGAACAGGGCCGCACCCTGGTCGTGTGCACACCGGAGGACTCGGCGGTGCTCCGCACGATGCGTCTCGCCGGCCTCGCCGGTGACTTTCGCGTCATCGGGCGACCGGACGAGCTCGACGGGCAGTGAGCGGCGGCGGTCCGGAAGCCGGGCCGGCATCGGTTCCCGGGATACTCGTCCAGTTCACGCTGCCACCCACACTGACGAGCCCATTCGTGGCCCGCCGCCTCGTGGGCGCCCTGATCACGGTGGGTCCCAGGCTCCGCGCCGTCGACGCGTCATTGCTCGCCGGCGAAGTCACCACCCTCGCGCTCGGCGCCGGCACTCCGATCGTGGTCTCGGTCATCGAGCAGGGGCGAACCGTTCGAGTGTCGGTCTCGCTTCCGGATCGGTCGGCTCCGGAACCGGATCGCATCGTGCAGAACCTGCTGGGTCGGGTGGCGGATCGCTGGAACCGGGGCACCGATGCCCTCTGGTTCGAGCTCGACCTCGTCCGCCGGAAGGACCTGAGCGAACTGTCTGACGACGACCTCTTCGCGCTCATGCCCGACGACCTCGATGCCCGCGACGAACTCTTCGAGCGGTACTCGGGATTCGCCTCGTCCATCTCACGACGGTTCCGTTCTCGCGACCATCGCACGGACGACCTCGAGCAGGTGGCGCTGGTGGGCCTGGTACAGGCCCTCGAGCGTTTCGACCGCTCGGTGGGAGTCAAGTTCACCACCTTCGCGGGACAGACGATCTCCGGAGTGGTGAAGCGTCACCTGCGCGACCACGCCTGGACGTTGCGGGTACCGCGATCCCTCAAAGAGGGAGCGCTGGAGGTGACGAGGGGTCGCGCCGAATTGACCCAATCACTCGGGCGCGAGCCCACGATGGAGGAGCTCGCCGAGACGCTCGACATGTCCTTGGACAACCTGCATGAAGCCGTCCTGGCCGGTGACACCTATTCGCTGGCCTCGCTCGATACACCGGTCGGAACGGACGGAGACGGCGGCGAGAGCCTCGGCGCCCTCATCGGGGACAACGATCCCGACATGGAGCTGGCGGCGGACTGGCCTGCGGTGGAAGCCGTTCTCGACCGTCTGAGCGACCGCGAACAGCAGGTCCTGTATCTGCGTTTCTTCGAGGACCTCACGCAGTCCGAGATCGCCCCTCTGGTCGGTGTCTCGCAGGTCCACGTGTCCCGGATCCTCAC
>DATHWB010000349.1:0-3559 GCA_035460965.1 Acidimicrobiia bacterium | reverse complement strand
TACCACTTCCACTCCCGCCTACCGATCGCTGGCCGACGTGCTGCAGGACGAGATCCTGTCCGGGACGTACCGACCCGGCGACCGGCTGCCCGGCGAGCACGATCTCTCCGCCGACTGGGGACTCGGACGATCGACCGTCCGGGAGGCCATCCGCTCACTCGAATCCCAACACCTCGTCGTCACACGACGCGGTGTGAAGGGTGGGACGTTCGTCGCCGAGCCGGATCCGACGAGCACCGCCGACGTGATCGGAACCCAACTCGACTTCCTCGCCGGCACTCGCCTCACGGTGGACGATCTGGTGGAGGTGCGAGAGATGATCGAGGTGCCGGCGGCCGAACTGGCCGCACGACGGGCAGCCGGCGAGTCCCGCCTGGCGTTCGACGCCATTCCGCCCAGGCGTCCCGACGACCCGTACGTGCACAACTGGGCGTTCCATGCCACCGTCCTCGCCCTGGCGGGGAACGAGCTGCTGGAGGTGATCGCCCGCCCGATCAACTCCATCCTCGGGACACGATTCGATCGAGCGGGACTCGATCGCCACTACTGGGCTGCGATCGACCGCGAACACCGGGAGATCGCCGACCGCATCGAGGCAGGCGATTCGGCGGGAGCGGCAAGGTCGATGCGGCGGCACCTGGCAAGAGTCCGGGCGACCTATCGGCACCTCGACGGGGGGTCCCGATGAAGCCGCTGGCCGACATCCGCATCCTCGCCATCGAGCAGTACGGCGCCGGCCCGTTCGGGTCGGTCCACCTGGCCGACCTCGGCGCCGACGTGATCAAGATCGAAGACCCGAGGAGCGGCGGCGACGTCGGCCGGTCGGTGCCCCCCTTCCAGGAGGACGGCGACTCGCTCTTCTTCGAGACGTTCAACCGCAACAAGCGCTCGATCCAACTCGACCTCGCCAACCCGGCGGGACGGGAGGTCTTCGAGGCGCTGGTGGCGGTCTCAGATGCGGTGTTCTCCAATCTGCGCGGCGACGTGCCGGCCAAGCTCCACATCCGGCATGCCGACCTCGCCCACCTCAACCCGCGCATCGTGTGCGGTTCGATCACCGGGTTCGGCATGACGGGACCGCGTTCCGACCAGCCCGGCTACGACTACATCCTGCAGGGGCTGGCCGGCTGGATGTCGCTCACCGGCGAACCGGACGGCCCGCCCACCAAGAGCGGGCTGTCTCTCGTCGACTTCTCCGGGGGTCTGGTGGGAGCGCTGTCCTTGATGTGCGCCGTCCACGCCGCCCGTCGGGACGGGGTGGGCAGCGACTGTGACGTGAGCTTGCACGACGTGGCGCTCTCGATGCTGACCTATCCGGCGACCTGGCATCTCAACGGCGGGTGGGAACCCACGCGGACCAGTCGATCGGCCCATCCGTCGATGGTCCCGTTCCAGCTCTTCCAGGGCGCCGACGAAGAGTGGTTCCTCGTGGCCTGCCCCAAGGAGAAGTTCTGGCAGCGACTCACATCCGTCGTCGGGATGCCCGAGCTTGCGAACGACGAGCGGTTCGTAGACTTCGCGGCCCGCGACCGCAATCGGACGGAGCTGATCCCCATCCTGGACTCGGCGTTCGCCACCGCCGACGCGGGCGAGTGGATCGATCGGCTCGAGCGGGCTGGAGTCCCCACCGGACCGGTGCTCGACGTTCCCGCCGCCCTGCGCGACCCCCAGGTGGAGGAACGCGGGCTTCTCATCGAGACCGACCACCCGCGCTTCGGCCGGGTCCGTCAGATGGCCAGCCCGGTGCGGGTGGGACCGCTGGAGCGCCACCACCGCCGCGCCCCCTTCCTGGGGGAGCATCGCGACGACGTCCTGACCGACCTGCTCGGTTACGACGAGAGCCGCATCCGGGAACTCGCCGACCGAGGTGCGTTCGGGCGCGCGTGAGGTGCGTTCGGAAGAGCATGTCGTGCCCGGGGCGGGATTCGAACCCACACGTCCTCGCGGACAGGGGGGTTTAAGCCCCCAGCGGCTGCCAGTTTCGCCACCCGGGCGTCGACACGAGTATCACAGGATCGGCCACCAGGACGGTCCAGCCCCGAGTGCGTTCAACCGACGGGTCGCCGCCCGAAGTCGCTGAAGTGACAGGTGGTCGGATGCGACTGGCCGTCCCGGATCTGCATCGGCGGCTCGTCGGTGGCACAGATCTCCTCGGCCCGCCAGCACCGGGTGCGGAACCGACAGCCGCTCGGCGGATCGGACGGGCTCGGGATGTTGTCGGACAGCAGGATCCGCTGCTCCTTGCGGACCGCCCCGGGCTCGGGCACCGGCACCGCCGACAGCAGCGCCTGCGTGTACGGGTGGAGCGGCTCGTGGTAGATCTGATCGCGGGTCCCGATCTCGACGATGCGCCCCAGGTACATGACCGCCACCCGATCGGAGATGTGGCGCACGACGGACAGGTCGTGGGCGATGAAGATGTAGGCGAGGCCCAGCTCGTCCTGGAGCTCCTCGAGCAGGTTGATCACCTGGGCCTGGATCGACACGTCCAGTGCCGAGACGGGCTCGTCGAGAACCAGCAGTTGGGGGTTGAGCGCCAGCGATCGGGCGATGCCGATGCGCTGCCGCTGGCCGCCGGAGAACTCGTGCGGGAGCCGCTCCTTGTGGTTGGGGCTCAGTCCCACCCGGCGGAGGAGCTCGACGACCTTCTCGTCCGTGTCGCCGTCGGCCAGTCCGTGCAGGCGCAAGGGCTCACTCACGATCTCCCTGACCTTGAGGCGGGGATTCAACGAGGCGAACGGGTCCTGGAACACGATCTGCATGTCACGCCTGACCGGCTTCATCTGGGAGCGTGACATCTCGGTGATGTCCCGCCCCTTGAAGATGATCCGCCCGGCGGTCGGCTCGAGTAGCCGGATGATCGTCCGACCGGCAGTCGTCTTGCCGCATCCTGACTCACCGACCAGACCCAGGGTCTCGCCCGCCTGCAGCGTCAGATCGACGCCGTCCACTGCCTGGACGTGACCGACGGTGCGACGCATGACGCCGGCTCGAATCGGGAAGTGCTTCTTCAGTCCCTCGACCCTGAGCAATTCCTCGCCGATCGGGACGGGCTTCTCGTCCCACGGGGCGTCGGGTGACACCGTCGGGGCGGACGGGGAGATCGTGGCGGTCATGTCGGGGTCACCTCCGGATCGGTCTCGATGTGCATCTGCGCCCGCAGCCGCTGGCCGAACGCCGGAACCTCATCGACGAAGTGGCAGCGCGACGCCCTGCCGCTCCCCCGTCCGATCAGTTCGGGCATGTCGGTGACACACACCTCCCTGCCGTTCATCAGGTCGCATCGGTCGTGAAACCGGCAACCGGACGGGAAGTTGCTGGCGTTGGGCGGATTGCCGCGAATGGGGATCAGCTTCTCCGCCTGGGCATCGAGCCGGGGCAGGCTGGTGAGCAGACCGATCGTGTACGGATGTTGGGGGTCGAGGAAGACCTCTTCCACACTGCCGGTCTCGACGATCTGTCCGGCATACATCACCGCCACCCGATCGGCCATCTCGGCGATGACACCGAGATCGTGCGTGATGAGGATCGTGGAGGCGCGCGTCTCGTCTTTCGCCTT
>DATHWB010000348.1:0-1665 GCA_035460965.1 Acidimicrobiia bacterium | reverse complement strand
CTGGGGCAAGCCCCTCACCGGGCCGCCACCCAAACCCCCGCCCGGAGCTCCACCGCAGGGCAACTGGCGTCACCCCAGCGGCGAACGACTCGACCACAACAACCTCTACATCAACCGAGACAACCGCGCCGCCTAAAGGTGTGGCCGAACCCCCGGCTCCGGCACACGCCAGTAGCGTTGCCGGCGTGGCTCGCAGGGGAACGGTCCTGAGCTCGTTCGACGGACGCGCGTGCAGGGTCACCCGCTTGGCGCGGTTCGAAATGCTCGTCGCCGTCGGGCTCGTAGCTGCGGCGTGCTCGGGCGGAGCTGGCGGGGACGCCGGCGATGGGGACGATGACGAGGCAGGGCCAACCCGGACCCCGACGACTGCCGAGCCCACCGAGACGACCACGACGATCGAGGACGCGGGTCCCCTGCCAGAGCCGGTCGTCGAGTCCTACGACGTTCCCGAGGGTGCGCGACCACACGACGTCTGGGCCGGGCCCGACGGCATCGTCTGGTACACGGGGCAGGGCAACGGGACTCTTGGGGCGCTCGATCCCGAGTCAGGTGATATCCGCGAGATCCCGCTCGGACCCGGCTCCCGTCCGCACGGAGTGATCGTCGGTCCCGACGACGCACCGTGGATCACCGACGGCGGGTTGAACGCCATCGTCCGGGTCGACCCGGCGACCGACGAGGTGACCACCTACCCGCTGCCGGCGACTCACCCGGACGCCAACCTCAACACTGCCACCTTCGACGCCGACGGCACGCTGTGGTTCACCGGCCAGGCGGGCATGTACGGCCGACTGCCCCCCGGAGGCACGGAGGTCGAGGCATTCGACTCTCCCGGAGGAGCCGGCCCCTATGGCATCACCACCACTCCGGACGGTGACGTCTACTACGCATCGTTGGCCGGCAGCCATGTGGCCCAGATCGATACAGCGACGGGAGAGGCCACCGTGTTGGAACCACCGACCCCCGACCAGGGGACCCGCCGGGTGTGGTCCGACTCCGAGGGGCGTATCTGGGGCAGCCAGTGGAACGCCGGCCAGGTCTCCGTCTATGACCCCGCTGATGGATCGTGGAACGAATGGCCGCTTCCCGACGCTGCGGCCCAGGCTTATGCGGTGTACGTGGACGAGAACGACCTGGTGTGGTTGAGCGATTTCGGGACGAACGCCATGGTCCGTTTCAATCCCGCCACCGAGGAGTTCAAATCGATCCCCTTACCGAGCGAGCCAAGCGACGTTCGCCAGATTCACGGCCGCTCCGGCGAGGTGTGGGGAGCCGAATCCGCCGCCGACCGCCTCGTCGTGCTGCGGACCGGCTAGCCGGACAACCCCTGGTGCCTCGCAGCCAACGCCTGCGCCATCAGGGCTCCGCCGCGGCGGCCGCCCGCACCGGCGGCGGATCGAGGTCGCGAGGCAGCGTGGTGCGGAACACGTCCGGCTCCAGGTACATGATGCGAGCCGCGGGCACCGTTCGGCGGACGCTGGCCTCGAGACGACCGACGACCTCGGTAACCTCGACCATGTCGAGGCCATCGATGAGCTCGATCTTGGCACCAACAAGCAGCTCGTCGGGGCCAATCTGTTGGGTGCGCAGGTGGACCAGCCGCCTGACACAAGGTTCGACCTCGATTGCCGCAGCGATGCCCTGTTCATCGGTGTCGCTTGCCGT
>DATHWB010000347.1:0-9410 GCA_035460965.1 Acidimicrobiia bacterium | reverse complement strand
GATCCCGCCGGGATGACCCGGACACCCCGGTACCCTGACCGATGTGGCAGGTGTTCGAGTGGCCGTGGATGGAACCGACCCGGTGCGGCTGCGCGCCGTCTCCGCCCTGCTGGCGGACCATCGGGTCGATCGTGTCGGCGTGCTCGGCAGAACCCCACCCAAGGCATGGGGCGAGAGAACGGTTCCCATCACCACCGCCGCCGGATGGGACATCGTCGTGGGTGTCAGCCCACCCGCCGGATCGATCGACGTCACGGTCGGTGAAGGCGGTGCGGTGTCCTGGGCGGGGCCGACGGGCCTGGCACGGAGTCTCGGGGAACGCCTGGGTCCGGGAGCGATCCTGGCCGGCACGACTCCCGGTGACCCCCTCCCCAGCGGGCGCCGTTTCGGGTTCCCCGCCCCCATCGGGTGGTTGCACGGTGTCGACACTGACGGCATCCACCATTGCCCGACGCGGGGCTCCCTGGCGGCGGTGATGGCACAGCGGGAGGAGCGAACGGTCGTCGTCCTCGACGACAGGGACTTCCTGGACGGGGCTGCCCTGGCAGCAGGGGTTCTCTTGGCGGCCGAAGGACACCGGGGCCCGGTCTGGGAGTCCGCCGAGACGTTCGTGCAGTTGACCGGCGATCTGGGATTGGTCCTCGCCGACCAGGTCGCCTGAGCCGGTCAGCCCCGCTCGGGGGTGGTGATCGGTGTCTCCTCCGTGGGAAGGTCGGCGGTAGTGAGGGCAGGGCGCCTCACGGGTGGGACGGGAGCGGGGGCAGCGGCGGGACCCGACGCCAGTGTCTCCTCCAGCACCACGATCTCGACCCCACCCACCACGTCAGAAGCCAGGTTGTACATCACGGCGAGCAGCGTGGTGACCCCGCAACCGAGGACAGAGAACGAGATCGAACCGAAGATCGCCAGTCGCAGGAACGCGTCGCTGTCACCGAACGGGTCTGAGCCTTCGCTGAGCAGCGTGATCTCGATCAAGAACTCGGTGATGCGTTCGGGAATCTCGGCGGCGTCGAGCACCGCCCAGAACATGACGAGTCCCAGCACCATCGCCAGGGCGACGACCGACCAGACGAGGGCAGATATCTTGAACACGGTCCACGCATCGATCTTGCGGATGATGCGGCGCACTCGACGCACGTTGGCCACCGGGGAGGCCTCCTCTCAGCGTACGGGGGAAGTGTAGGGAGTCACTCCACTTCCACTTCCTGCACGATCGTGAAGGTGGCCAGTTCGCCGCCTCCGACGTCGATCACCTTCACCCCCGTCGCCAGCCGCTGCTGCCGCGAGATGCTCTTCACGGCGGTACGGATGCCGGTTCCCGTGGTCGAGATCAGGAAGATCTCGTCGTCCGGACTCACGGCCCTGGCTCCGATCAGCTCCCCGCGCACCTTGGTGAGCTTGAAGGCCTTCACGCCGATCCCGCCCCGTCCCTGGCGCGGGAACTGATCCATCGAGGTTCGTTTGCCGTACCCGCCGGACGTCACGAGGAGAACCTCGTCCCCCTCGACATTCGAGGTGGCGGCAACCACCTCGTCGCCGTCGCGCAGCTTGATGCCACGCACACCCTGGGTGGCGCGTCCCATCGGACGGAGATCGTCCTCCGAGAATCGGATCCCCTGACCGTTCCTCGTGAACAGCAACATGTCGTTCCTGCCGCTGGTGGTGCGGACCGCCACGAGTTCGTCGTCGTCGTTCAGGTTGATCGCCACCAGGGTCGAGTTGCGGGAGTCGTACTCCTTGAACTCGGTCTTCTTGGTCTGCCCCTTCTTCGTGACCATGACCAGGTATCGATTGGTCTCGTAGTCGCGGGTGTCGATCACCGCCTCGATGCGCTCCTCGGGTTCGAGCGGCATCACCGCCTGGGCCAGCACGCCCTTGGACGTTCGCTGCTGGCGGGGGATCTGATGGGCCTTGATTCGGTGCACCTTGCCGGTGTTGGTGAAGAACAGCAGATAGGCGTGAGCCGTCGTGTAGATCAGATGCGAGACGACGTCGTCCGCTCCCACCTCGGCCGCCTTGATCCCCCGTCCCCCGCGGCCCTGAGACCGGTAGGTGTTGGCGGCCACCGACTTCACGTATCCGGACCGCGACACCGACACGATCAGCTCGTCGTCGGCGATCAGGTCCTCGAGCGAGAGATCGCCGTCGTCGGGGATCAGTTGGCTGCGGCGCGGCTCTCCGAACTTCTCGCGAATGTCCGTCAGGTCCGCCTTGATGATCGCCCGCCGTTTGGCCGGATCCGCCAGGATGGCCTCCAGGTCGGCGATGAGGGCCCTGAGAGCTTCGAGTTCCTCCCGCAGTTCGTTGATGGACAGTGCCGTCAATTGCCGGAGGCGCATCTCGAGGATGGCGTTCGCCTGCTCCTCGGACAGCTCGAATCGCTCCATCAGCCCGGTGCGGGCTGCCGCCGTGTCCGCCGACTCGCGGATGAGGGCGATGACCTGGTCTAGGTTGTCGACGGCGATCATCAGCCCTTCGAGGATGTGCGCCCTGCGCTGGGCCTTGTCCAGGCGGAACTTCGTCCGTCGCTCGATGACCTCCATCTGATGGTCCAGGTAGTGGCCCACCATGTCGGCCAGGTTCAGCGTGCGCGGCACACCGTCCACCAGGGCCACCACGTTGTATCCGAACGAGTCCTGCATCGGCGTGTTCTTGTACAACTGGTTGAGCACCACCTGCGGGATGGCCTCTCGCTTCAGGATGATGACGAGGCGCATGCCGCGGCGTTCGTTCGACTCGTTGCGCACGTCGGCGATCCCGGTGATCTTCTTCGAGTCGACGAGGATCTTGATCTTGGCGATGACCCTTTCGATCGAGACCTGGTACGGGAGTTCGGTCACCACGATGGCGGTGCGGGTGGACTTCCCGTCCTTGATCTCCTCGACGTCGGCCACGGCCCGGATCTTCACCGATCCCCGCCCCGTCGCCAGCGCCTCCCGGTACCCGCCGCCACCCACCAGGAACCCGCCGGTCGGGAAGTCGGGCCCCTTGACGAACTGCATGAGTTCCTCGGCGTCGGCGTCGGGATGGTCGAGCATGTGGATGCAGGCGTCGGTCACCTCACGCAGGTTGTGCGGCGGGATGTTGGTCGCCATTCCGACGGCGATACCCTGCGAACCGTTGACGAGGAGGTTCGGGAACCGGGCCGGCAGGACCGACGGCTGCTGGTACTCCCCGGAGTAGTTCTCCTCGAAGTCGACCGTGTCCTCTCCGATCCCCTCGAGCAGGCGCATCGACAGTTCACTCAGACGGCACTCGGTGTAGCGGGCTGCGCCGGGAGGATCGTCGATGGTGCCGAAGTTGCCCTGCGGGTCGATGAGCAGATGCCGCATGGAGAAGTCCTGGCCCATACGGACGAGGGCGTCGTAGATCGCCTGGTCACCGTGTGGGTGGTAGTTCCCCATCACGTCTCCGACCACCTTCGAGCACTTGCGGTGAGGTGTGCCCGGTCCGATGTTCGACTCGGACATCGACCAGATGATCCGGCGTTGCACGGGCTTGAGGCCGTCCCGGACGTCCGGCAGGGCGCGTGAGACGATCACCGACATGGCGTAGTCGATGAAGGCCTGCTCCATCTCCTGGTTGATGTCGATCTCGGGCTGTGGCGCGGGCTCGCGTTCGTCTGTCATATCGGGTCTCCGGTGGCGATCAGATGTCGAGGAAGCGGACGTCGCTGGCGCGTCGCTGGATGAATGCCTTGCGTTCGGAGACGTCGTCTCCCATCAGAGTGGAGAAGACCTCCTCGGCTCGAGCGGCGTCCTCCAGGTCCACCCGCAACAACGTGCGTGTCTCGGGATTCATCGTGGTATCCCACAGTTCCTTCGGGTTCATCTCGCCGAGACCCTTGAAACGAGTGGGCTTCACCTTGGGGTTGGTCTTCCGAAGCTCTTCGAGAGCTCGGTCGTCGTGCAGGTAGACGATCTTGTTGGACCCGATCCGGACCCGGTAGAGGGGGGGCTGGGCGATGTACACGTACCCCGCTTCGATCAGGCCGCGCAGATGCCGGAACAGCAGGGTGAGCAGGAGCGTCCGGATGTGGGCGCCGTCGACGTCGGCATCGGCGAGCAGGACCACCTTGTGGTACCGGGCCTTGCCGACATCGAACTCCTCGCCGATCCCGGTACCGACGGCGGTGATGATGTCCTGCACCTCGGCGTTCTCGAGCGCCTTCGCCAGACGGGCCTTCTCGACGTTGAGGATCTTCCCCCGGATGGGAAGGACCGCCTGGAACTCCGACATGCGCGCCTGCTTGGCGGGGCCGGCGGCGGAGTTGCCCTCGACGATGAAGAGTTCGCTCTCCGCCGGGTCCCGGGACGAGCAGTCCGCCAGCTTGTCGGGGAGCCCGCCGGACTCGAGCCCCGACTTCCGTCGGGTCAGGTCCCTGGCACGCCGGGCCGCCTCCCGCGCCTTGGCGGCGGTGAGGGCCTTGTCGACGATACGGCGGGCGTCGGCGGAGTACCGCTCGAGCCACTCGGGAAGTCGCTGATTGAGGGACCGCTCGACGTAGCTGCGCACCTCGGTGTTGCCCAGCTTGGTTTTCGTCTGGCCCTCGAACTGGGGCTCGCGGACCTTGACGCTGACGACGGCCGTCAGTCCCTCCCGGATATCCTCCCCGGTGAGGTTCGGGTCCTTCTCCTTGAGGAGACCCTTGGTCCGGGCGAAGTCGTTGACTGCTTTCGTCAGGGCCTTCCTGAAGCCTTCCTCGTGCGTTCCGCCCTCGTGCGTGTTGATGTTGTTGGCGAAACTGAGGATCGTCTCGTTGTACGAGGTGGTCCATTGCATCGCCACCTCCAACTCCATGCTCTCGCTGGTGTCGGTGAACTCCACGATGCGGCCGTGCAGCGGGTCCTTCTTCTGGTTGAGATAGGTGACGTAGTCGAGCAGTCCGCCTTTGTAGAGGAACTGGTCGGAGCGGCGTTCGCCCCGCTCGTCCTGCAGTGTGATCTCGACGCCCCGATTGAGGAACGCCATCTCCCGCAAGCGGGTCTGGATGATGTCGTAGTCGAACTCGACCGTCTCGGTGAAGACCTGCTCGTCGGGCCAGAACGTGATGGTGGTCCCGGTCTTCTTGATCTCGCGTCCCTTGGACACCGGGCCGAGCACCGCGCCTCGGGCGAACTCCTGGGTCCAGACGGCCCCGTCCCGGCGTACCTCCGCCGCGAGTCGGGACGACAGCGCGTTCACGACGGAGATGCCGACCCCGTGCAGGCCACCGGAGACCGTGTAGGCACCCGCCTCGAACTTGCCGCCGGCGTGGAGCTTGGTCAGCACCGTGGTCAGGGCCGACTCCTTGGTCTCGTTGTGCCTGGCCACCGGGATGCCGCGGCCGTTGTCGACGACGCGAACCCCGCCAGACTCCAGGATCGTCACGTCGATCCGAGTGCAGTATCCCGCCATCGCCTCGTCGATCGAGTTGTCGACGACTTCCCAGACGAGATGGTGGAGGCCACGCGGGCCCGTCGAACCGATGTACATGCCGGGTCGTTTGCGGACCGGCTCCAGATCCTTGAGAACGGTGATCTGTGACGCGTCGTACGCGCCGTTCGACTTCGTGGTCATGCCGATACTCCGAGCGCGCGACATGAAGTGCGCAAGAGGAAATTCACGAATGTAATTCTAGTGGAAGGCGGTCGCATGACCAAGCCCTCCGACCGGCGGAACACCCGATGGAATAGGCGTTTTCAGGCTTCAGGGCGCCGCCGCGGGGCCACGACGCGTACCGAGGTGACGACCGTGGTGCCGAGTTCCTCCGCCAGCCGCTCCGACAGTGCTCCCGTCCCGTATCTGAGCATGGAGACGGCGGCGGCCGAGCTCGCCTCGACCACGAGTTCCCCGTCCTGCAACGACCGGGGACGACTGCGCCCGGACCAGGGCGGACCCGCCATCGAATCCCAATCCTGCTCGAGACGGGTCCACGTGTCCGGATCGACCAGGCGATACTTCTCGATGAGAGACTGGAGGAGTTCGCCGATGCGTTTCGGCTCTCTCACGGGGCCACCGTCCCGGCTCGGACCTTCCAGCTCTTCCCCTCGACCGGCACGTGGGACGGATCGGCGGTGGTGACGAACGTCTGCGCCTGCGGAAGAGCGTGGCCCAGCGCCCTGCCCCTGGTCGGGTCGAGCTCGGAGAAGACGTCGTCGAGCAACAGGATCGGAGTCGTGTCGGTGACGTCGTGGATGGCCCGGTGGGTGGCCAGTCGCAGTGCGAGAGCCAGGGTGCGTTGCTCTCCTTGACTGGCGTGGTGGCGAGCGTCGTGGTCGTTCAACAGGAAGGTCGGCTCGTCCCGATGCGGTCCGACCGTGGTGACCCGGCGGTCTCGATCCATCCTGGCAGCGGCAACCAGAGCAGCCTGCATCGCCGACGCGAAGCCGGCCGCCGAGCGCTCGGTACCGGCGTCGGGACACCACGTGGACCGGTAGTCCAACGCCACTGCCGCAGCGTCGGCGGCCACGTCCCTGTAGGACTCTTGGAGGTGGGATCCGATCGCTTCCACAGCTCGCACCCTCCGCACCATGAGCCGGCCAGTGGCCTGGGCCAGCCGCTCGTCCCACACCGACAGCGTCACGGGATCGTGCACACCCTGTTTCAGGAACGCGTTCCGCTGTCGCAACGCACGCTCGAATTCCAGTCGCTCGGCGTAGGCGGCCGACCAGAGCTGGACCGCGGCGTCGTCCAGGAGATCCCTCCGATAGGCCGGTCCTCGCTTGACCAGGTCGAGGTCTTCCGGCAGGAACGTCACGATGCGGACGTGTCCGAGCAGATCGGCGGTCCTCCCGAGACGCTGCCGGTTGACCTGGGCGCGACGGGCTCCCCGCCTGCGAACCTCGACTTCGATCAGAGTGCTCGACGAATCCCCGGACGAGACGTCCCGTGACACCGATCCGCGCACGTACGCCGCATCTGCGTCATGTGCGACCAGTGCCTCGTCCGGGCTTCCCCTGAACGAACGCAGCGTCGCCAGATAGGCGATGGCTTCCAGGACACTGGTCTTCCCCGCTCCGTTGTCCCCGACCAGGACATTGACGATCGGGTCGGGACGCCACTCGACCGCCGGGTGGTTCCGGAAGTCGGCCAGGGTCACCCAGTCGAGCTGCACCCGGGCCCGGTCACACCCGGACCGGCATGAGCAGATAGAGGAACCCGTCTCCGGTCGTCGAGGAGATCACGCTGGGTTTGAGCCCGTCGATCACCTGGATCCGGATCTCGTCTCCCTCCACGGCACTCACGCCGTCCGCCAGGTAGCGGGGATTGAATGCGATCTGGACGGCGTCGTCGCTTCCGCGGAACGTGCCCGGCAGATGCTCGGACTCTCCTCCGACATCCTGGCGCGACACCGTGATCTCGACCCCACCCTCGGTCAGGTTCAACCGCACCGGGATGTGGTCTTCCGCCACCAGAGAGACGCGGCCGAGAGCCTCGAGCAGCCCCTCTTTCGAAACCACCATCTCGTTGGGGTACGACTCCGGGAGGAGGGACTGGTACTTGGGGAACGTCCCCTCGATCATCCGCAGCCGAAGAACGCCACGATCCGACGAGAACACGCCCTCCCTGCCCTCCAGGCTCACCGTCACCTTCGAAGAACCCACTGTCCGCGGAAGCTCCCGCAGGCCCCGGGCAGGGATCAGGCCGGTCCCCTCGATGCCGACCCCGGGCAGGTCCCGAACTGCCAGGCGGTACGAGTCCGTCGCCACCATGCGGACGCCCTCGTCCCGCGCCTCGAACAACACGCCGGTGAGGATGGGACGGGCGGCATCACCCGAGGCCGCCACCGTCACCTGGCCGGTCGCGAGCGCCAGCGCCTCGCCATCGACCTCGGTCCCACCGACGATGCCCTCCTCCACCTCCGGGAAGTCGTCGACGGCCAGTTGCCGCAGCGTGAAGCGGGGTCCTTTCCCGAGGATCTCGACATCGCTCTCGCCCGTGGTGATCGTCACCGGACCGACCGGCATCCGCCTCACGGCCTGCTCGAGGAGCTTTCCGGGGATGACCGCACGTCCTTCTTCGAGCACTTCGACGTCGGCGTGGGTCTGCACGGTCATCTCGAGGTCCGTGCCGGTGGCCCGCAACGTCGAACCGGAGACCTCGCACAAGAGACCCTGGAGCACCGGCAGGGCCGACCGGGCCCCGACACCGCGGTTGGCCCGCCCGAAGACATCTCCGAGGTCGTCGCGCTCAGCTCGGAATTTCACAGCTCACAGTCCCTTTCTCTGACCTTGGATCATTTGATATTCAACTCAGTAGTAGTGGTAGGCGTTGTGGAGTGTGGAGAAACGCGAGAAACGGTAGAGGCAACCGGGTGAATCGCCGACTTTCGCGGTGTGGACGGTTCCGGGGATGTCCACACCGCGAAACCGGAACGGAGGACCGCCTGTGGAAGGAGGCTCATCTTTTCCTCAGGTTGGAGGACAACTCTTGGACCCGGTCGTAGACCTCACGCTCGGTCTCCATGATCTTCTTCACCCGGTCGATGGCGTACATGACGGTGGTGTGATCCCTGCCCCCGAACACCTCGCCGATCCTCGGGAGGGAGAGGCTGGTGAGATCACGGCAGAGGTACATGGCGACCTGCCGGCATTGGGCGAGCGGCTGCTTGCGGCTGGTCCCGACGAGGTCGGCGATCGTCAGGCCGTAGGCCTCCGCCGTCGCCTGCAGGATCATCGGTGGGTCGATCGCCTTCGCCTCGTGCCCGGGAAGCAGGTCCTGGAGGACCCGCTCGGCCATGGCCAGGTCGATCGTCTCGTTGGTGAGCTTTGCGAGGGCGCTGACTCGGGTCAACGCCCCTTCCAACTCCCGGATGTTGTCCGAGACGAGGGTGGCGATGAACGCCAGCACGTCCTCCGGGACCGACAGGTTGGCCATCTCGACGTTGCGGTGGAGGATGGCGAGACGGGTTTCGACGTCGGGCGGCTGCACATCCGTGAGCAACCCCCATTCGAACCGACTCCGTAATCGATCCTCGAGCGTCGACAGGTACTTCGGTGGCCGATCCGAGGTGATGACGATCTGTTTCCCCGACTCGTAGAGGGTGTTGAACGTGTGGAAGAACTCCTCGAGGATCTGCTCCTTGCCCTCGAAGAACTGGATGTCGTCGAGCAGCAGGATGTCGGTGGTGCGATACCGGATCTTGAAGGCGTCCATCTGCTTGCGACGAATGCCCGAGATGAAGTCGGAGAAGAACGTCTCCGAGGACACGTACCGAACCTCGAGACCCGGATAGAGCTCTATCGCATGGTGGCCGATGGCGTTGAGGAGATGCGTCTTCCCGAGTCCGGCACCGCCATAGATGAAGAGGGGGTTGTAAGTGCTCCCCGGTTGCTCGGCGACTGCCATCGCGGCGGCGAAGGGAAAGCGGTTGGACGCGCCCACCACGAAGTTCTCGAATTGGTACTTCCGAACGAGCCGGGCGGCCA
>DATHWB010000346.1:0-5664 GCA_035460965.1 Acidimicrobiia bacterium | reverse complement strand
TCCTGAGCCAGGATCAAACTCTCCATCGTACGTTCATGCGGTTCGGTCCCCCACCGAGGCGGAGGCCCGTTCCGACAATCCAGTCAATAGTGAGTCATCCAAAGGTCCTCGATCCCGACCGAGGCCGGTCACCGAGGATTTGATGCTCTATTCGCTACTTGCTCCTGAACCCTCCCTGTCGACGTGCGAACACGTCGGGAGGCTTCTGGTGCTCGCGCTCCTCCGCCGGGTGATGATCCGCCTGGACCGAAGTCCGAAGCGGTTCGTCCCTGCATCGGGGCGCGTGCTGACTTTTGGCACACTATCCAGTTGTCAAGGAGCCGCTGCTCCTTCGCCCGTGGGCGAAGCGACCGACCATGGTAGCCGGTGCTCGATACTCGCTCCAAATCGCCATCGCCTGCGATGCTGTTCGCCCCTGGTGGGCGGAGTCGGCATCGGGTCGCGGTGTCGCGTGCGAGTGCGCCGACGGCGTCGGCGGAAACGGAACTGTACCACGCCTGCCGGAGCACGCAAGTTCATTCCAGGCGGACGAACTTGCGCTTCCCCACCTGGAGGACGGTTCCGGTCAACCGGCTGCGATCGACCTCGAGATCACGCACCACCTCCCCGTCCACCTTCACGGCGCCTTGCTGGATGAGACGCCGTGCCTCTCCTCCGCTCGCGGCCAGCCCGGCATCGCGGATCAAACCCGCGAGAGCCACCCGCTCGCCGTGCTCCAGCACGTGGACGGGCACGTCGTCGGGAACCTCGCGGCGCCTGTGGACCGTGTCGAAGTGGTCCTCGGCCGCTCGCGCCGCCTCGGTCCCGTGATACAGGGCCACGATCTCCCTCGCCAAGCGCCGCTTCGTGGCGTTCGGATGGAGGTCACCCGCCGCCAGACCCGCCTCGATGGATCGCACCTCCTCGAGGTCGAGCTCAGTGGCGAGTTCGAGCCACTGAACGATGAGCTCGTCGGGGATCGACATCGTCCTCCCGAACTGCTCTTCCGGCGCATCGGCGACACCGATGTAGTTGCCGAGACTCTGTGACATCTTGTGAACCCCGTCCGTCCCGATGAGCAGCGGCAGGGTGAGTGCCACCTGGGGCTCCATTCCGTAGCCCCGTTGCACCTCACGGCCCATCATCAGGTTCCACAGCTGATCGGAACCGCCGAGCTCCACGTCGGCCTCGACCGCCACCGAGTCGTAGCCCTGAAGCAACGGATACAGGAACTCCATGACCGAGATCGGGTTGTTCGCCCTGAAGCGGTTGGCGAAGTCCCCGCGTTCCAGCATCTGTGCCACCGTGGCTTTCGACGTGAGTTCCAGCACACCCGTCATGTCGAACTCGCCCAACCACTCGGAGTTGTAGCGGATCTCGAGTGGCTCGGGGAGGAGTACCCGCCGGAACTCCGTGAGGACGCTGTCGGCGTACCCGCGCACCTCTTCACGAGTGAGTCTGTTCCTGGTCTCGCTCTTCCCACTCGGATCCCCCACCTGGGCCGTGAAATCGCCCACGATCAGCACAGCGGTGTGACCAGCCTCCTGAAAATGGCGGAGTTTGCGAAGGACCACGGCCCATCCGAGCGTCACCGCCGGCGCAGTCGGGTCAAGCCCGAGCTTCACCCGCATCGGACGGCCTTCGGCGAGTTTCGCCTCCAGTCCGGCCGGCGGCTGGACGACGTCGACACCGCGCATCAGCTTGGAGAGGTTCATCAGGACTCGTGATCGAGAGGGCCGGACATTACCGGGCCATCGGCCAGCCACCGCCACGGACGTTCGACCGCCTTCGAGATGCCTACCCGGGGCATCGTCCGACCGGGAAGGGGCTCGCCGGCGCTCAGGGTCACCGGGGCACCGACCGCCAGCAGGTCGAGACCGTCATGCCGACCGTCGATCCCGAGCGCCTGGGCAAGCCGACCGGGCCCGTCACACAGGTGATCCTGGCGCCCCCGCCGGTCCGCCATGTGGGCATGCCCGAGGAACGGCACGCCGGCTCTCACGAGTACGGCGCTGCCGTCGCCCACCGGTCCCACGACCACGTTCGGGCACCAGTGGATGCCGTACGCCCGGTAGACGTAGAGCGTTCCCGGCCCCGAGAACATCGAGGCGTTGCGCCGCGACGGCCCTTTGAACGAGTGACTGGCCGGGTCGTCCTGGGTGTATGCCTCGACTTCGGTGATCACGACCCCGGTCTCGACCCCTCCGATCGTCGACCGTAGGAACGAGCCCAGCAGTCGGGGAGCCACCACCGGTGCCGGGCCCTCGAGCAGTGCTCTCACCCGAGGAGATGCAGCAAGATCGCCTTGAAGGCGTGCAGGCGGTTCTCGGCCTGGTCGAACACTCTCGATCGAGCGGACTCCATCACCGAGTCGGTCACTTCCTCTCCACGATGCGCCGGCAGACAGTGCAGGAAGATCGCCTCGGGGCCGGCCGCCTCCATCAACGCATCGTCGACCTGGAATCTGGCGAAATGCCTGCGTCGCAGCGCCGCCTCCGACTCCTGGCCCATCGACGCCCAGACATCGGTGTAGACGGCGTCCGCCCCCTCCACCGCCGCCCGTGGGTCGTCGACGAGTGTCACGTCGCCATCCCTGCGGGCGAGTTCGACGATCGCCTCGTCCGGTTCGTAGCCCGGGGGCGCCGCCACGGTGATCGCCCCGCCCGCGCGGACGACACCCAGCATCAGCGAGTGACACACGTTGTTGCCATCGCCCAGGTACGCGACCCGGCTCCCTTCGATCGGGCGATGCTCGGCCAGTGTCATCAGGTCGGCGATCGCCTGGCACGGGTGCTCCCGGTCGGACAACAGGTTGACGAGGGGCATCGCCGTGACCCGGTCGATGGCCTCGAGATCGGCGTGATCGAACACCCGCATACCGAGGAGGTCGAGGTAGCGTTCCAGGACGCGACCGACGTCCTCGGGGGTCTCCCGAACTCCCAACCCGGTCTGGTCGTTGCGAATCACGATCGGGTGGATCCCGAGCTGGATGGCCGCCACATCGCAGCTCACCCACGTCCGCAGCGACTGCTTCTGGAAGAACAACCCGATCGACCTGCCGCTCAGCGCCGTTCGGTAGGAGCCGGGATCGGCCTTGACCCGCCCTCCGAGCTCGAGGATGGCCCGCAGCGCCTCCGGAGTCGTCTCTGCGATCGAGAGAAGGCTCATCCTCCGCCCCGCAACTCCGCTCCGAGGCGTGCCGCCGCTTCGATCATGTCCCGCCGCACCGGAGACACCTCCTCGTTCGTCAGCGTGTGGTCGGAGGCCCGAAGCACGTATCGGACGGCCACCGACTTTCGGCCGTCGCCCAGTTCGCCGTACTCGTCGAACACCCTCGCCGACTCCAACAGGGGCCCGGCCGCCCCAGACGTGGCGTCGACCAGTGCCGCCGCGCTCAACTGGCGCTCGCATGCGAAGGCGAGGTCGAACTCGACGGGCGGGAACGTGCTCGGGGTGCGCAAGGTCGGCGGCGGCCTCCGGGCGACGATCGGCGCGATGTCGATCTCCCCGACCGCCACCCTCCCGGGTAGGTCGTAGTGACGTGCGGTGGAGGGATGCAGCTCACCGACCCATCCCACGATCTCACCGTCCACGACGACCCCCGCCGCTCGCCCAGGGTGGAAGCCCGCCGGGGCAGCCGGACGGAGTTCGGCGGTGACACGGACCGTGCGCCCGATCACCCTCCAGATGGCGGTGGCGGTGAACAGATCGGCCGCTCGCCCTCTTTCGTCGAGCGTCCTGGGGCCGTGAGCTCCGACGACGACGAATCCGAGTCGGTCCGGCTGATCCGGGACCCGGGGATCGACGGGATCGGGTCGGTCGAAGAAGACCTTCCCGGTCTCGAAGAGGCCGACGCTGTCGGCCCCGTGCGACAGGTTGTATCTGGCGGAACGGAGCAGACCGGGCAGCAACGTCGTGCGAAGGAGCGCCTCCTCTTCCCTTAGCGGATTCCTGACCTCGACGATCCTGCGAGCCGGATGGTCGCTGGAGAACCCCATCGCGTCGAGATCGTCACCGCCGAGAAAGCTGAGGTGAGTGGCCTGGGAGAGTCCGATCCCGATGAGTGCGGAGCGGATCGCACGCAGGTTTCGTTGCTCCACCGTCCATCCGCCACCGTGTCCTGTGGGCACGGTCGCCCCGAAGCGGTCGTAGCCGTGCAGGCGGGCGATCTCCTCCACCAGGTCGATCGGGCGTTCGATGTCGGGCCGGAATCCGGGAATCGTGACCGCCAGAGGATCGTCTCCCGTGACCTCCAGTTCGATCGACGTGAGGAGGTCCGTGATGTGAGCTGCGTCGAACCCTCCGCCGAGCACTCGCTCCACCTCGCTCACGGTCAGCGGGATGACCGGCCGGGTGAAGGGAACCGCCACCACGTCCCCGGCATCTTCCACCACATCTCCGCCGGCGACCGCCTGCAGGAGCGAGGCGGCGCGGATCAGTGCGGCAGGTGGAAGCTCTCGGTCCACCCCCCGTTCGAACCGCGCAGACGCCTCGGAACGAAGTCCGTGACGGCGGGACATCCACATGACGGTCGGCGGATCCCAACTGGCGGCCTCCAACAGGATGTCGCTGGAACCCGCATGCACCTCCGAGGCCGCACCACCCATCGTTCCCGCCAACGAGGTCGGGCCTTCCGCGTCGCAGATCACCAGATCCTCGATGCCCAGCTCCCGATCCACGTCGTCCAGCGTGGTGAGTCGCTCGCCCACCTCGGCCCGCCGTACGCTCAGACGGTGGCCGGCGATCCGATCCACGTCGAATGCGTGAAGCGGATGGCCGAGTTCGAGCATCACGTAATTGGTCACGTCGACCGCAGTCGAGATCGGACGCATGCCACTGATTCGCAGGCGATGACGCAGCCAGAACGGTGACGGGCCGATTCGAACCCCACGGAGCTCCCGAGTGGCGAAACGGAAGCAGCCCGTCGGGTCCTCGACCGTCACGGAGACTCGCGGCGCGCCGGGTACGGTGCGAAGGGGAGATTCCGGTCGGCGCAACGCCAGGCCGAAATGGGCGGCGAGGTCGCGGGCCACTCCCAGCACCGACATCGCATCGGGACGGTTCGGGGTGATCGACAGATCGAACACGACGTCGGGCAGCGCCACCCACTCACCGAAGTCGGAACCGATGGGAGCGTCGTCATCGAGCACGAGGATCCCGGCGTGGTCCTCCCCCAGGCCGAGTTCGCGCTCCGAGCAGATCATCCCGTGCGACATCACGCCTCTGATCTCGCGCGAGCCGATCTCGAAGCCCCCGGCCAGTACGGCGCCAGGACGGGCGAAGGCGACCCTGGCGCCCGCCTCGAAGTTCCATGCACCGCACACGACCCTGATCGGCTCGTCACCGGTCGTCACGGTGCAGAGCCGGACCTTGTCGGCGTTCGGATGCGGTTCCACGGTGAGGACCTCGGCGATGCTCACGCCGGTCCAGTCGGCAGAGAGCTCCTCGACTCCCTCGACCTCGTGACCCAGCGAGTAGAGGGCGTCCTTCAACTCACCCATGTCACGGGTCGGGAGATCGACGAACTCCGTCATCCAGTTCAGCGAGACCTTCATGACGGGAACTGCGACAGGAAGCGGATGTCGTTCTCGATGAAGTGTCGGATGTTGTGGATGTCGTGCCGAACCATGGCGAGTCGCTCCACCCCCATCCCGAATGCGAATCCGGACAGGACGGTCGGGTCGT
>DATHWB010000345.1:0-8584 GCA_035460965.1 Acidimicrobiia bacterium | reverse complement strand
GACGGGCACGTCCTCGGGCGCGAGCACGACCCCACCGAGGGCCGCCACCCGCCGGCGATCGGCGGCGGACTCCGCTGCGGGAAGAGGAACGAGGACCATCCCGGCCACCTGGACGGCCAGAGCGAGGAGGAGGTCGTCGATGGAGGGACGCATCCGCACGGCGAGCAAGGCTCCAGCCGGATGAGCGGAGGCGATCCCGCCAGCCAGGGCGGAGATACGTTGCCATGCCTCGGCGTAGTGGAGGACCTCGTCGCCGACCACGAGAAAGGGTGCCCGCGGCCGGTCGCGGGCCGAGCGGGCGTACCATTCCACGCCGTTCAATCCCCCCAGTAGCGTTGCTCGCGGAACGGGTCGCCGTACATGTGGTAGCCGTTCCTCTCCCAGAACCCGGGCTCGTCGTGGTCCATGACACGGAAGCCGCGCACCCACTTCACGGACTTCCAGAAGTAGAGGTGAGGCACCACGAGCCGTAGCGGCCAGCCGTGCTCAGGATCGAGGTCTTCACCTGCGAATCGCCACGCCAGCAGGTTGTCCGGGCGCAGCAGGTCGTCGAGGGGGAGATTGGCGGTGAACCCGTGTTCCGCCCAGACCATCACGTGGCTGGCTGTCGGCTCCAGTTCGAATCGCCCCAGCAGGTCGACGACGGGTATCCCGTGCC
Source organism: Acidimicrobiia bacterium (assembly GCA_035460965.1). Lineage (GTDB taxonomy): Bacteria > Actinomycetota > Acidimicrobiia > Spongiisociales > ZC4RG35 > DATHWB01. The sequence goes on along the minus strand of DATHWB010000345.1, from coordinate 7,926 downwards.
AGGTGGTGTCGAGCTTCGACCACTTCGTGACGCAATGGATGTCGAAGGTCCTGTCGGCGGCGGGCATGGACCGGATCTCGGCGAGTGTGAACGACCGGCGCTCCCGTACGAGTCCTTCGACCGTGAAGTCCCACGTCTCGGGATCGACCCGCGGCACCGTGCCTGCGTGGAGGACGGGGAACCGCTCGGTCACATACTGGCCCGGCGGCACCCGCGCCTGGTCGACGTCGGCACGGCCCCTGAACAACGCCATTTGGAGAACCTTTCACCCGGCGGGCAATACCCTATCGACGGATGTCAACCACCCGGCACGAGGACGTGTTCCAGCCAGAGCCAGCCGCGCCGTTGGGTCCGTCGCGCGGGCGACTCACTCTGGTCTTCCTGGCGGTCATCGCACTCGGTCTCATCGTCGCCCGCGGACTCGGAGCACCGCCGGAAGACACGACGGCACAGGGACCCCTGTCCGGACCGGCGCCGGAGGTCGTCCTCTCGACGTTCGACGGCGACGAGTGGCGGCTGTCCACCCATCTCGCCGAAGACGGCAGGCCGGTGGTCCTGAACCTCTGGGCGAGCTGGTGCATCCCGTGCCGAGAGGAGATCCCGGAGCTCTCGTCGTTCGCCACCGAGAACCCGCACGTGGCAGTGGTGGGCGCCGCCGTGAACGATCAGGAGGCGAGTGCCCTGGCGCTGGCCTCCGAGTTGCAGCCTGCGTATCTCGTCGGGATGGACGCCACCGGACGACTCCGCGACCGGTATCCGTCGGTGGGGATGCCGTTCACCGTCATCATCGACGGCCAGGGGATGATCCGCTGGTCGAAGGCAGGCGGAGTCACGGCCGATGCTCTCGTCCGCGCCATGGCCGGCGTCGACTGATCAGGACGGGTCGTCGGTCTCGACCAGCAGGCGCGCATAGTCGAGGTTGGGGCCGGCGGTCAGTTCGGCCTGAACCACCAGCCGTTGGGCGGCGGAGAACTTCGGATGACAGGTGGTCAGCGTCAGCCACGCCCCAGGCTTCGGGTCGGTCACCCACACGTCCCGCTCGGTCACGATGATCGTGTCGCGCACGGTGTACCGGTGCACGCCGATCGCCGTCTCCACTTCGATCACATCTCCCGGCTGCAACTGGTCGAGATCGAAGAAGGGTGCCCCGTGGGTGGTGCGATGCCCCGAGATCACCGAGTTGCCCGGCTGTCCCGGCAACGGCGTCCAGGGCATGTGCCCTGGACCCTGGTTGAGGGTGGCAGGCGTGACACCGCCGAACAGGACCCGCTCGACGTCGATGGTCGGGATCCGAATCGTGCCGAACGGATCGCCTTCCTCCACGCCCGTCTCCGGATGGAAGTCGACCGGCTGAATCGGCACGGTCGTGTCGGGTGTCTCCTCCGGCGGCACGGTCACCGTCACCGGTGTCTCCAGGGCGTCGCGCCGCTCGGCCAACCGTTCGACGAGGGTGTCGCGCGCTTCGGTCTGCACGCGTTGGTTGAGGAGATCGGTCACCACCAACTGGTATCCGACGATGCCCAGCGTGAACACCCCGGTCCACACCAGGGCGAACCCGGCGATCCTGATCTTCCTGCGCATGGTTTTCAGGCTATCGGTGGGCCTGGCCTGTGCAACGCGTCACCGTCCTTCGAACCGGGCCGGCCGCTTCTCGATGAAGGCGGCGATCCCCTCCCGGGCGTCGAGCGTCCCCGCCACGGCGGTGAGACCCGCCTGCAGACGGTCGAGGGCGGTGTCGGGGTCGGTGGCCGCAGCGGTGAAGAAGGCATCCCGCCCGAGCAACACCGACGACGGGGCGTTCTTCAGCGCCTCCACGATCTCGGCGACCGCATCGTCCAGGTCCTGACGGCGCACCACCCGTGACACAGCCCCCAGTCGCATCGCCTCGTCCGGGGTGACGGTCCGACCGGTGAGCATCAGCTCCAGGGCCGCTTTCTGCGGCATCGCCCGGAGGAGGGCGACGGTGATCATCATCGGCCACAAGCCCACCTTCACCTCCGGCACTCCCAGCCGGGCGTCGTCGACGCACACCGTGACGTCGCACGCCACGGCCAGGCCGAATCCGCCCGCCATGGCGTGGCCGTTGACCCGTGCCACCGTCGGCTTGCCGCCCCTCCACAGCAAGCGGAGCAGATCTGCGAACCGCCCGCGGGCAGCATGATTCGCGACAGGGTCGTCGAAGAACCCCGACGAGAGGTCTCCTCCGGCGCTGAACGCGGCGTCACCGGCCCCGGTGATCACGATGACCGAGACCGAGGTGTCGGCCAGCGCCCGCTCCATCCCGTCGATCAAACCTTCGATGGCTTCCGAGCTCAGTGGGTTGCGACGGGCGACGTCGTCGATCGTCAGCGTGGCGACGCCGTCTGTGATGTCATACGGGACCATCGCACCATTCTGGCCGGAATGACCGCGGCGGCCTGTGATAGCGTGCGCGGACATGCTGTGGCTCGTCATCGTCCTCTTCGTGGCGATGTCCGTGGCGGTGCTGCGTGGGGGACGGCTGACGAATCTCGCCGATATCCGGCTGAGAATGTGGTGGCTGTTGCCACTCGGTTTCGCCATGCAGGGCATCGCCGGCCTCATCGACCCGGAGATCGGGTTCTACTTCGTCCTGACCTCGTACATGCCCCTCCTGGTCCTGATGATCCTCAACCGCGACCGAGCCGGGTTGTGGCTCGCCGGGGTGGGCGTGCTGCTCAACTTCACGGTGATCGCCCTCAACGGCGGGATGCCCGTGTTGGAAGGTGCCATCGAGGTGGCATCCGGCTACGCCGCCGGAGGGCCGGACCTCACCAGTGCGGCCAAGCACACCGAGTTCGGACCCGGCACGTTGCTTCCCTTCCTCGCCGACGTGATCCCGATCCGGTTGGCGGGGCAGGGCTCCGTCATCTCGATCGGAGACGTGTTCCTGGCTGTCGGCCTCGGTCGATTCCTCGAAGCCGAACTCCGGCGCCCGGTGCGCTGGTTCAAGCCGGGCGTGAAGCTGCAGGGCGGGTCGGCGACGCGGAGCCGGTGATCAGCGGCGGGTGAGGGGCCGATCGAACTCGCCGCGACGCTCGAGCAGCCGCCGCAGCACCGCCACCACCTCCGGGTCGTAGTCGTACACGGAGCCGCGATGGAGCTTCTCCATCGACTCCAGCGGCGAGAACCCGAGCTCGTGGGTCGACTCGTCGTAGGCGCTGCAGACCTTGACGATCTTGGCGGCCATCGGCACGTCCTGGTTGCTCTCCACGCCCGGATTGCGATACGGCTCGTGCTGGCGCAGCACCACATCGCTCACCTCGGCCAGATACGACGTCTCCCCGACGATCTCCGACCCCCACTTGGCGATGTCACCGTCGGTGAAACCCATGCGGAGCACACTCGGCTCGTTGAGGGAGATCCGGCCGATGTCGTGGAGGAGGGCGGCATACTCGACCGTGTCGACATCCCGCGGGCGCAGCCCCAACTCGGCGGCGACACCCACCGCCAGTTCGGCGGTGCGGGCGGCATGCCCCGGGTCCGAGTGCCCTGCCACTTCCGGGATCCGAGCCAGCGATCGCATCGTCTGCGCATAGGTCTGGCGCGCGTCGACGTACCGGCGAAAGGCACCGTGTGCGAAGGCGTAAGGCAGAGCGGCGAGCGCCAGCGCCCACCACCCGATCGTCTCGAAGGCGATACCGAACAACGCCCCAGCCGCCACCAGCGATATGTAGACGTTGAGGTCACGAGCCGTATCCAGAACCAGATAGAGCCTCGGGCGGGATCCGGGTACGCCTGCCCGGAACACCGCGGTCGTGAGGACCTCGGCAACGAACGCAGCGGATGCAGCAGCCACGAAGAGCAACGCGTCGTGCCATCCGGGAATCGTGTCGAAGGCGAGCACGTTCTCGCCGACAGCGAACATCCCGATGAACGCCGCGTAGGCGAGACTTCGCTTGACGAAGCCCGTGAGTACGGTGCCCTGGTCCTCACTCTTGGCGGCCTGGATGATCCACATGAGCGCAGACCCGGCAGCGAGAGCGGCCACGATCTCACGGACTGTGAACAGGCGCCCGCTGCCGGTCGAGATGAAGGGAACGGCCGCAACGACCAGGTAGCCGGCTGTGAAGCGGCTACGTCCGGCCGACGGCACCTGCACGAGCGATGCCATCGCGAATGCGACGGCCACCGCCCCCATCCACTCGATCGGATCGTCAGCCCGTGTCAGGACGGCGACGAGCGCAGTCGCCGTGATCGGCACCAGCGCCGAGAAGATCCAGAGCCATCGGCCTCGCTGATCAGCCATGACTCACCGCATCGGCCACCGGTGTGGCCAGGTGGGGCGGGCCGTAGGTCTCGCCGACCTTCTCGAGGGCTACCTCGAGGGCGGACAGGACTTCGCCGTCGTAGAGCGGGGCGCCGTCCTCCCGAAGTGCGTCGAGCGCCGCCCTCTGACTCATCGCCATGCGATAGCCACGAACGCTGGTCATCGCATCGAAGGCGTCTGCCACTGCGAGCACCTTCTGCTCGAGCGTCGGAGTCGTCGTGTGAGTGTGCCCTTCCTGCCCGAAGTCCTCGTTGGAAAGCCGCGGATGCGCTCCGGAGCACACTTCCACCATCGGACGCAGGAAGTCGACCTCCGAGAGAAGGTCATCGACCTTGTGCGTGGCGGTGCGAAGGCGGCGGTACTCGTCGTCGGTCAGCTTCCCCTGCTTCTGCATCAACTCGATGGGGATGGCCAGCTTCCCCATGTCGTGGATGAGCGCCGCCCATCTCATGTGCTCGAGCTGCGTGCCGGTGAACCCGAGCTGTTCGCCGATCAGTTGGGAGAAGTAGGCGACGCGCTCGGTGTGGCCACGGGTGTACAGATCGCGCGTCTCCAGAGTCTTGACGAAACCCCGCAGCGTGGACTCGTGTGCGACCCGCAGCACCGAGTACGACGTGAACACGGTGTGGCCGACGACATACACGATGAGGATGAGGAGCAGCAGCGACTCGTTTCCCGCGAACTCGAACACCGCACCGAGCATCCCGCCGAGCAGGCCCATCAGAATCTGCGAACCGAACAGCATCCACAGTCCCGACCACGGGAGGATGTTCCGCGCCCCGTACGCGATTCGCACCCCGAACCGGACGAGCGTGATGTTGACGAGGTTGTAGACCAACCCGACGAGTGCACCGACGGCAGCCACGTAGACGAAGTCCCCGGTCTGCTGGGCGGCTCGACCGTCGAGCAGCAGGTCGGCTACGAACCCGGCGGCGAAGGCGGAGACCACCAGCAAACCGAAGTTGCTCACAGGCTGGAAGACTCGCCGACGGCGAAAGTCGGCGATGTCGAGCGGCCCGAGGGCGGCGATGATCACCGCCAGCGTCACGGCATCGAACTCGATCACTCCGTCCGGGGTGACGCTCGTGTGGATTGCGAAGTACGTGGATGCGGTAGCGATGACCATCGCGCTCGACGAGGCGAGCATGCGGTCGTTGACCTCGACGGAGCGGAACGAGAGTGCGGCGAACGCGAGGGCGAACAGGCCGACGATGACCCAGTCCGTTCCCGGCTTCGGTGTCCACGTGACGAGCGTGAACACCACCGTTACGAGTCCGAGAAGGAAATAGGCGCTTGCGAGCGCGAATCGCTTCTTTCGGATGTCCATGCCCGAGGGGTCTCCTGACGGTCTGAGAGAAAGAGAGAAGCCCGACGATCAGATCAACCGATCTTGAAGGAAGCCGAGCCAGCCACTATGAGCGTGGCGAGGCTTCCTGCCGTAGCAAGAATCCGGACCAAGCGTGCCTTCATCCGGTTATCACCTCGTCGGTGAATCAAGACTCGCCGACACACCTGTCGACGCGTCGTTCCGCTCCGCTTCGGTGTAATTCAACGATGGAAGGATCCGCCGCCGGGCTCTCCCCGCATTCCCGAGCCACTCGGGAGTCGCTGCGAACAGCGACTCCGGCGCGACCCGGGAAACCTCACTTGTCAATGTGAGGCCCCACCTTTGCAGGTCCGCCCACCTCCCAGCCGGGCAGCACTCCGGCTCCGCCGGCCTCCCTGCGTGAGACCGACCGCTCAGAATCTACCCGCCGAGGTCGCGAAGTCGCAACATTCCTTTGGCGCGGCAGGGCGAATCCCCCCACGGCTCACGGCTACGCTCCGTGGTCATGGACGTCAAGGCACTCGAATCGACCATCTCTCGAATCCCTGGCGTCGAGAACGTCCGAGTGGTGCTCGAGGGGCGCAAGCCCCGGGAGGTGCACGTACTGGCGACGCCCGGCAAGCCGGCGAAGCAACTGGTCCGCGACGTCCAGTCGGTGGCCATGGCCGCATTCGATCTCGATATCGACCGTCGGATCATCTCCGTCGTGCAGATCGACGGCGGCGACCTGTCCGCAGGCGACCGCCCGATCGTCGACGACATCGCCGAAGAGATCGACGGGTCGCGGATGAAGATCACCGTCACCCTGCGCTGGCACGACGAGAAGCTGACCGGAACCGCCAATGGTCCCGCGGCTTCGACCACCCGCATGCGCCTGGTGGCGGAGGCCACCCTGGTGGCGCTCGAACAGGCGCTCGACGAGAACGCCGCCTTCGCAATCAGTGCGGAAGCCGTGCACCGGGTGGGCGCCGAGGACGTGGCCATCGCCCAGGTGGTCCTGGTGATCGGCGGCCGGGAGCGGATGATGGTGGGCTCCGCCTTGGTCGGCGCCGATCCCAGCCAGGCGATGGTGCGGGCGGTGCTCGACGCCATCAACCGCCAGGTTCCAGGGCTGCGCCGCCCCTGATCCCGGCCGATCCCACGACGTCGAAGCCCGCCAGAGGTCTGCTGGTCAGCGTTCTCCAGGTGCCAGCGTCGTGAGTACGCGGGAACCTCCCGCGGTCGCCCGCGGCACGCGCGACCGACTCGAGCATGATTTCGACGGTCGACCTCGCTGGTCAGCCACCGGTGCGGCCGACCTGCTCGCCGTTCACCACGACAGGAGTGGCCTGCTCAGGCGTGTCGAAGCTCGAGGAGACCTCGAAAGGCGTGATCACCTGCGCACACGCTTCGCCGTCGGCGAGCGGCTCCGCCCACACGACCACGTCGATCGAAGTCCCGTCCTGCCTGAGTATCGAACCGAGATCGTTGCACGGCGTGGGAGCCTCCCCTCGCACGATGATCCGGGACGAGGAGATCTCGACATCCGTGATCACAACGGCGACAGCGTCGGACGGAGGTACCTGAGCCGCCGGTGCGTCCGTGGTGGTCGTGGCACCATCCTGGCCTCCACACGCCGCCAGGAGCAGAACCAGCGAAAGGACCGACCGTCGTGCCAGCCGCCTCGGAGTCAAGGCCGCGCCGAAGCTCGAAGCCTGGGTCGGAGGATCGGCGAGGTGGGCTGTCATGGCGTCTTCCTTCGTGTCTCGTCACCGTGGGACGTCCGACGACGGTGATCGGTTCCCGCCGGAGCCGAGCGACGCAGGCTCATCCAGCGGTGCCATGATGCCCGAATGCTCGAAGTTCAGGGATTCGGCGGTGCGGTCGTGACGCCCCACGTGATGTCCACCCAGGCCGGTGTCGCCGCACTCGCTCGAGGCGGCAGCGCGGCGGATGCCGCCATCGCGGCCAATGCGGTACAAGGAGTGGTGGCACCCGAGACCTGCGGGATCGGCGGCGATCTGTTCGCACTCGTCCATGACGGGACGGGTGTCAGCGCGCTGAACTCGTCGGGCTGGGCCGGGTCCAACGCATCGGCGGCGGCGCTACGGGAGGATGGACTCACGGCCATCCCACAGCACCACCCGGCGGCGGTCACGATCCCTGGCTGTGTGGCCGGGTGGTTCGAGCTGCACGATCGACACGGTCGGTTGCCGATGGGCGAACTCCTCGCTCCCGCCATCGCACTCGGCCGGGAGGGATTCCCGGCGTCCACGGAGTACAGCCGGGCGACGACTCGCATGGCCCGATTCCTCTCCGAGCACGAGCAGGG
>DATHWB010000344.1:0-1942 GCA_035460965.1 Acidimicrobiia bacterium | reverse complement strand
TGCCCGCCTCTTCGAATTCGACGGCGGTTTCGACGAGGTCCGCAGTCGTTTCTCCGACGAGGACGGTTCCGGGCTCGGCGAGCGACTGGAGGCGCGAGGCGATGTTGACCAGGTCACCGAGCAGGAGTCCTCGCTCGTTGCCGCCCGGACCGACGGACACCTCACCGGTCATGACGCCCACCCGACCGCTGAGTCCTGGAATGTCGGAGTCCTCGCCGAGGGTGATGATCCGATCGACCAACTCGAGTGCTGCCCGTACCGCCCGTTCGGCGTCGTCCTCGTTGGTCGTGGTGGCCCCCCACCAGGCCATGACCGCATCACCGATGAACTTGTCGACCGTACCCCCGAAACGCTCGATCACTTCGCGAGCGACGTCGAAGTACCGCGTGATCATCGATCGGACGTCTTCGGAATCCCGACCCTCACTGAACGACGTGAACCCCACCAGATCCACGAAGAGCACTGATACCACCCGTCGCTCCACGGCGGGGACCGACGACGTCGACGGAGCGGAGGTCTCGGTGGTCAGCGACGTGCCGCACCCTCCGCAGAAGCGGTGGTCGGAGGGATTCGGGTATCCACATGCCGCACAGGTGAGTTGGAGAGCGGAGCCACAGGAGCCGCAGAATCGCTGACCTTCAGCTGCGGGGGTCCCGCATTCGCCACACGTCATACCTGCCGAGATCGTAGTTCTCGGTTGGCGGCGGGTCAGCCCAGGATCTTCCTCGCCTCGACCTCGTCGTCGACGATCTCCCCCGTCGGCTCGTACCCGCGTGCCCGGTAGAACGGCCCGGGAGATCCCCGTTCAGGCACCCAACTCGTGAACAACTCGGTGTTCCCCCAGAGCCTGCACTGTTCCTCGACGAGGTCCATCGCCAGCGCCCCGATCCCCCTTCGCTGGTGCATGCGGTCGATCAGCAGCCTCCACAAGTACGGGTGCGGGTGATGGTCGGTGGCGAGGGCAAGCATGACGAACCCGACGGCCTCCCCATCCGCCTCGATCGATCTCATCCACGGCACCAGCGGTGCCCCATCCACCACTTCAGGAAACATCGCGTGGGCGAACGACGCCGCCACCGGGGCCACCAGGCGCTCCTGGGTCTTGTGAGTTCGCAGTTTCCACACCGGATACATCGTGTCGGCGTCGATCTCGACCAGTCGTACCTCGACGGGGGTGTGGCGCGGCCGGTTCCTCCACGCCTCCCAATCGGCCCGTGTCAGCCCGTAGATCCAATCGTCGGAGTTGTCGTCTCCCACCCAATAGGAGAGCCGGGTGTGCCCCTCGAAGAGGAACCCGAGACGCTCCAGCACCATCGCCGAAGCGATGTTCTCCGGGTGGAGCGTTCCTGCCACCCTGGTCACGCCGATCTCCTCGAACAGGTACTCGACGATCGCGGTGCCGGCCTCCACGGCGTACCCGTTGCCCCAGTGTGCCGGCGCCAGCGTGTAGCCGATCTCCGAGCATCGGGAGCCCCAGGTGAGGTTGACGGCGAGGTCCCCGATCACCTCGCCGGTGCCCGCCAGCGCGATCGTTGCCATCCACCAGTCGTCGGTGGCGGGACCTTCCATCGCCATCACATCCGACACCATCTTCTCCGTCCGCTCAAGGGAGTACGGCAGCGTCCAGTTCTGCCAGCGCGCTACCGCCGGGTCGTTGCGCCGAGTATGGAGTGAGTCGACGTCGGACTCGATGAACGGCCGGATGACGAGACGCCCGGTGCGGAGGGGAGGGAACACCGGCGGATTCAACCAGCGCGCCGTCGACGACACACCCGATTTTCGAGGCGCTGCGCTGCGCACGGTGAGAGACTCGCGCCGTCGAAAGGAAACCGTGCAAGAGGCGCTCAACCTGGTTCATGTCGGGAGTGCGTTCATCTGGGCGGGCGGCACCCTGTTCATCGCCCTGTTCGTCAGCCGTGCCTCCCGGGCGGCCGGTCCTGCC
>DATHWB010000343.1:0-2617 GCA_035460965.1 Acidimicrobiia bacterium | reverse complement strand
GTCGAAGGCATTGGAGGGGATCGAGTGTCCGAGCACCTTGCCCGCCAGGGTCTGGAGGATCGCCTTGCGGGCCTGTCGGGTGCGGAGCGCGTTGCGCTGCGCGACGTAGATGACCCCCGTGTCCTCGTCGACGATGGACCGGACGTGCGCCGGGATGTCGTCGACGGTCAGGACCCGGTAGCCGACCTGTGTCACGATGGTGGTGAGATCGCGGCTGGTGAGCGCTCCCTGGCCGTCGTGGCCCGACGATCCGAGTATTCCGGCCGCGGCCTGCTCGATGTGTGCGAGGTATCCGTCCTGTTCTCGGAGCCAGGCCGAGACCGACGCCGCGGCATGGCGTACCGAGTCGACGGAGTCCGACGAGGGTCGTCTGGTGGCCACCCCGAACAGGGCCACCACATGCTCCAGGGCCTCGTCGGGAAGCCTGGCGGTGGCCTTCAACTCCGGTAGCTGCAGCGCTCGATATCGGGGATCCTCCCTGATCCTGTCGAACGCCAACTCGAGCGCCGCCCGCCGGTTGGGCGGCTCGGGGGAGAGGAGGTCGGCCGTGGTGGTGTCGAGCGCCTGCGCCAGGGCGTCGATCAGCGAGAGCTTCGGTTCCCGCTTCCCGTTCTCGACCAGGGAGAGATATGGGGACGGGCGGTCGACCTTGGCGCCCAGCTCGTCGAGGGTGAGGCCGCGCTCGCGGCGCCGGTGGCGAAGTCGGTGGCCGAACACCGCTGCGTCGAAGGTCACGCCGAAGTCACTCCTGATCGTCGGATTCCGATAACTTCGCCGGATCTTAGGTGGCAGCGCTGGCCCCGCGACGCCGGTACAGGCGAAAGAATACGCCAAGAGCGACAACGAAAGGACGGCGTCGTGCACGTCGAGCACGCACCAGCAGGAGCCGAACACATCCTGACCCCGGAGGCCGTGGCGTTCGTGGTCGAACTCCACCACCGATTCGAGGGGAGACGACAGGAGCTCCTCGACCATCGGAGGGAGCGGGCGACCGCACTCCGGTATGGCGCTTCGCTCGGATTCCTGCCGGAGACCGCTGCGGTGCGGCGACAGGAGTGGACCGTGGCACCGGTTCCCTCCGATCTGCGTCACCGCCGGGTGGAGATCACCGGGCCCGTCGACGCCAAGATGATGATCAACGCCCTGAACTCCGGGGCGAACGTCTTCATGGCCGACCTCGAGGACGCCACCTCTCCGACGTGGACCAACGTCGTCACCGGTCAAGCCAACCTGATAGACGCCCAGCGTGGGACCTTGGCGCTCGACACGGGAGAGAAGGAATATCGGCTGGACGACGAGCGGGCCACCCTCGTGGTGCGCCCGAGAGGCTGGCATCTGCCCGAGAAGCACTTCACGGTCGATGGTGACGCCGTCTCGGCTTCCCTGTTCGACGCCGGCCTGTACCTGTTCCACGGCGGACGGGTGGCGATCGAGCAAGGGTCCGGGCCCTATTTCTATCTGCCCAAGTTGGAGTCGCACCTCGAAGCGCGGCTGTGGAACGACGTGTTCGTGTTCGCCCAGCACCGGCTCGGCATCCCGTACGGGACGGTGCGGGCAACGGTGCTGATCGAGACGATCTGGGCTGCACACGAGATGGACGAGATCCTCTTCGAGCTCCGCGACCATGCCTCGGGCCTCAACGCCGGACGTTGGGACTACATCTTCTCGGTGATCAAGGCGTTCCGGCACGACCCGGCGTTCGTGCTGCCCGACCGGGCGCAGGTCGGGATGACCGTGCCCTTCATGCGGGCGTACACCGACCTGCTCGTTCAGACCTGTCATCGAAGGCGGGCGTACGCCATCGGGGGCATGGCTGCGTTCATCCCCAATCGCCGCAACCCGCGGGTCACAGCCGAGGCACTCGAGAAGGTGGCGGCGGACAAGCGTCGCGAAGCACAGCAAGGGTGCGAGGGCACGTGGGTGGCCCACCCCGACCTGGTGGACGTGGCGCGCCGGGAATTCGACCAGGTGATGGGAGATGCCCCCGACCAGCTCGACAGAACCATCGAGTACGCCATCGAGGCCCAGGACCTCACCGATGTCGCGATCGACGGCGGCACCATCACCGAGCAGGGGCTGCGCACCAACATCTCCGTGGGGATCCGTTACGTGGCAGCCTGGCTCGGCGGTCAGGGAGCCGCCGCCATCGACGACCTCATGGAGGATGCGGCCACCGCCGAGATCAGTCGCTCCCAGATCTGGCAGTGGCTCAGACACGCCGTGACCACCGATCGTGGCCGGACCGTCACCGAGGAGTGGGTGCGGGAGCTGATCGAGGACGAGTGCAGTCGAATCGAGGATCCGCATCTCACGTCCGCTCGCAAGATCTTCGAGGAGGTGGCGCTCGGCGACGAGTTCCCCGAGTTCCTCACCCTTCCGGCATACGAACTGATCGACTGATCGGAGAACACGACAATGACCGACCGACAGACCCGCATCGCCGACCTCGAACAGAAGTGGGCGGACGACTCCCGCTGGGGCGACATCACACGCCGCTACACCGCAGCCGAGGTCATCGGGTTGCGGGGGTCGATGCTCGAGGAGCACACGCTGGCGAGGGCGATGGCCGAGCGATTGCGAACGCTCATCGACACGTCCGACTACGTCAATGCGCTCG
>DATHWB010000342.1:0-4227 GCA_035460965.1 Acidimicrobiia bacterium | reverse complement strand
GATCGAGGCGGCCGCCAAGGCAGCCGAAGCGCACGACTTCGTCATGACGCTCCCGGAGGGGTACGAGACGATCGTGGGAGAGCGCGGGCAGAAGCTGTCCGGCGGGCAACGGCAGCGGATCTCCATCGCCCGGGCCATCCTGCGAGATCCGGCGATCCTGGTGCTGGATGAAGCCACGTCGGCCGTCGACAACGAAACGGAAGCGGCCATCCAGCGCTCGCTGCGGTACGTGTCGGAGAACCGGACCACCCTCGTGATCGCTCACCGCCTCTCCACGATCCGTCACGCCGACACCATCCACGTCCTGGAGGGTGGCCGGATCGTCGAGTCCGGTACCCACGACGAATTGGTCGACTTCGACGGCGTGTACGCCGCGCTCTGGCGGGTCCAGACCGGCGAGGCGGTCGGTGGCCACTGATGCAAGGAGGAACCATGACGATCCAACGCCTGGGTGTGATCGGGGGCGGACAGATGGGGGCGGGGATCGCCGAGGTGGCTGCCCGCGGCGGCACCGACGTGCTCGTCATGGAAGTGAACGCCGAACTCGCCGAGCGGTCGATGGAACGCATCACCCGCTCACTCGACCGCGCGGTCGAACGGGGCAAGTTGGGGAACGAGGAGCGCGACAGCACGGTCGGTCGGATCTCCTTCACCACCGACCTCGCCGAGTTCGGCGACCGGGACCTGGCCATCGAAGCCGTGACGGAGAACGAACAACTCAAGCTCCAGATCTTCCGTGACCTCGACGAGGCGATGCCGGACGGCTCGATCCTCGCCTCCAACACGTCGTCGATCCCCATCACCCGTCTCGGAGCAGTAACGAGCCGGCCGGAGTCCGTGCTCGGTATGCACTTCTTCAATCCCGTCCCGGTGATGGCGCTGATGGAACTGGTCACCACCGTTCGCACCGACGCATCGGCGGCCGATCGCGCCGAGCAGTACGCCAGTGCCACCCTGGGGAAGACGGTCATACGAGCCCAGGACCGCGGCGGGTTCGTGGTCAACATGCTGCTCGTGCCCTACCTGCTCGGAGGAATCCGGATGTACGAGGCGGGGGTCGCCTCCCGAGAAGACATCGATGCGGGCATGAAGCTCGGCGCAAACCATCCGATGGGGCCATTGGAACTCTCCGACTTCATCGGCCTGGACACGATGAAGCTGGTGGCCGACGTCCTCTTCGACGAGTTCAAGGAGCCTCTGTACGCCTCCCCTCCCCTGCTGACCCGCATGGTCGAAGCCGGCCTCCTGGGCCGCAAGACCGGCCGCGGCTTCTACGAGTACTGAGCCGGCTCGCCTACAGCCGAGTGGCCCGGGGAGCAATCTTCTGGGTTCTTACCCCCAGTCACCAACTGGCCCTCGCGTCACCCACTGACCGGGGGAAGCAAGAGGACGCGAGGTCTGTCCCCCCTCGGCCGGCAGGCCGTCTGGGGGGACACGGTCGAGCCGCCAGGCGAGACCGAGGGGGGCCGTCCCTCACTACACCCGCCCTCAAACGACTCCAGGGCTGCCGCGCCAGCCGCGCCCCCCTCCCGGCTCCGCCGGACTCCCCCCCTGACCGGGGGGAGAAAGGTCACGAAGGGGGCCAACCGCAATCGCACCCACACCAACAACCAGCTCTCGTCAGCCGCGCCCCCCCTCCCGGCTCCGCCGGACTCCCCCCTGACCGGGGGGAGGAAGGTGTCAGGGACGAATGGGGCGAATTCGTTTCATCCGGTGTGGGGGGTGGCTCCGTATGAGGGAGGTCAACCCCCAAACAGGAAGGGAATCATGCGCAAAGTCTGGACGCTGCTCACCGCAGCTGCGCTTCTCATCGTCTCCGCCGTGCCCGCGATGGCTCAGGAGGGTGCACGCATCCACCTGATCCACGGAATCCCCGACACCGATGTCGACGTCGTCGCCGGTGGTGAGGTCGTGTTCGAGAGCTTCTCGTTCGGCGACACCCAGGACCTGTCGTCACTGGCAGGAGCAACACTCGAGGGCCTCGAGGTACGACTGGCCGGCACCGACACCGTCGCGATCGACGGCGGTGACGTGGCACTGCCCGCCAGTGGCAACTTCACGATCATCGCCCATCTGACAGCCGATGGAACCCCCACACTGGCGGTGTTCTCCAACGACACCTCTGCACTGGCTGCCGGTGAGGGTCGCCTGACCGTTCGACATGTCGCGGCCGCTCCCGCGGTCGACGTGCTCGCCAACGGAGCCGTCGCGTTCGCCAACCTGGCCAACCCGAACGAGGCTTCTGCCGATCTGGCGGCCGGAACGGTCACCGCGGAAGTCGTGCCGACCGGCGCCTCGGAGCCCGTGGTGATCGGACCTGCCGATCTGCCGATCACCGACGGTACGTCGCTGATCGTCTACGCCGTCGGGTCCCTCGATGCAGGGTCGCTCACGGTGCTGACCGAGTCGATCTCCGGTCTGGGCTCGGCCCCGACCGCTGTCAACACGGGCAACAGCCCGGTGAACAACGGCGGGATCGCCATCGCCATCGGTGCCGCCGCCCTGGCGGCGGTCGCGATCGGTGGTCGCCGAGTGCGCTTCGAGCGCAGCTGACCGAGAACCGATGGGGGGCGGCGCCTGCGGGCGTCGCCCCCCATACTCGTGATCATGCGCCGCCTCGTCCCTGTCCTCGCTCTGATCGTCGCTGCATGCGGCGGGCCCACCAGCGGGGAGGTTTCCGAGTCCCAGGCGGCGTCACCGACCACCACCTCGCTCCCCGCAACCACCACCACCACCATCGCCGACGGTCCGACCTCACTGGCCGACCGGACGAGACCACTCGGGTCCGCCATCTTCGATCCGGCTGCCCTGCCGGCTCCGGCACCCCCACCGGTGGCCATCACCATCGAGGGAGTCCCGATCGAAACGGCGCCAGTCATTCCGGTGGGCGTGGAGGCCAACGGCGAGATGGAGATTCCGGGAGCACGGGAAGTCGGCTGGTACCGCTTCGGGCCGACGCCCGCCGAAGGTGGATCCTCCGTCCTCGCCGCGCACATCGCCTGGAACGGCAGCAGTGGAGTCTTCCGCAGACTCGCGGATGTCGAAATCGGCGCCGTGGTGACCATCGCCTACGCCGACGGTTCGAGCAGCCGCCACCGGGTCACCGAGATCGCCCAGTACGCCAAGGACCACCTCCCGCTGGAACGGGTCTTCGCGAGATCGGGCGAGCCGGTCCTGACGCTCATCACCTGCGGCGGGAGCTTCAACCGATCGCTCAACAGCTACGACGACAACGTCGTGGTCTACGCGACTCCTCTCGACTGACGACGACGGCCATCGTCCCGATGGCGGCTACGTTGCGGGGATCGTGGTGGCCTTCGAAGACCGAAACATCGTCCTCACAGGGTTCATGGGTACCGGCAAGTCGACGGTGGGGAGGCGTGTCGCCCGGATGCTCGGCTTCGACTGGGTCGACACCGACCACCTGATCGAGGAGCGCCACGGGCCGATCGCGGAGATCTTCGCCCGAGCCGGTGAGGTCGTGTTCCGAGCGATCGAGCGGAACGTGGCCCGCGAGTTGTCCACCCGCACCCGCCATGTCTTCTCGACGGGGGGCCGGATGCTGCTCGACCCCGAGAACATCCGACGGTTCAGCACGACTGGGCGCATCTTCTGCCTCCAGACCCCACCGGAGACCCTCATCCCGCGCCTGCTCCGCAGCACGACCCCCCGGCCGCTGCTCGATGGTCCCGACCCGGAAACCAGGATCCGGCAGCTCCTCGAGGAGCGGCGGCGGGGCTACGCCCGGTTCGCGTCCATCGACACCGGCGGGGGTTCGCCCGACGATGTGGCGGCACGGTTGCATGAAGTCGTCACGACGCCCACTGACACAGCGACGGGACGAGAGGGGCTCGCCGTACTCGGGGCCGCCGTCACCGGCCTGCCGTCGCCCGTCACGGTCGTCACGGACTCCATCGTCGGTCCTCTCCACGCGCCCTGCGTCGGTGATGCGCTCGTGGTGGACCCGACTGCGACACTGGCCACGCCGACGGTCGTCTACCTGGGAGGAACGGCGGTGACGGACCTGGCGACGCGTCACGGTGCTGCCGGCACGGTGGTCCTCGCCCCCACCACTCCGACGTCGATCGCACGGTGCCGGGACCGCACCGACGTCACCCGGGTCGTCGCAGACCTGGCCACACTCCAGACCCTGGAGCCGTGACCATGCGAAGCGTGATGTTCGTCATCGGGCACAGGATCTCACACTCCCTGTCGCCCGCCATGTGG
>DATHWB010000341.1:0-4562 GCA_035460965.1 Acidimicrobiia bacterium | reverse complement strand
CCTCCACGATGCTCACCCGGGTCCGGAGTCTCGAGGAGCGCGGCATCCTGCGCGGGTACCACGCCGACGTGGACCCCGAAGCGCTCGGACGTCCGGTCCGGGCCACCGTGTCGGTACGTCTCCAGCCGAAGTCGCGCGACGTCGTCGAGCGGTTCGTGCAGCACGTGTGGTCCCTGGAGGAAACCGAGTCGATCAGTCTGGTGACCGGTGCGTTCGACGTCATCATCGACCTGTCGGTCCCGGACGTGTCCACGCTCGGCAGTCGGGTGCTCAACGAGATCGCCACGTTCGAGGCGGTGGTCGACGAGCAGACCACCCTGGTACTCGAACGGCGCAAGAAGATGGTTCTCAGCCCGATGGGCTGACGTCACAGCGGGGTCAGAAGCGTCACCTGTCGGTCCGCCAGGAGGGGCCGGATCCGCCCCACCGCCACCGCCTCGTAGTGCTCCGATGCCACGTGGGCGTCGAGCGCATCGCGGTCCTCGTAGACCTCGTACAACACGAACTCGTGGTCGTCTTCGATCCCGCGGTTGGCGACGAAGGTCACGCACCCGGGCTCCGTACGCACCTCCTCGGCGTAGGTCGCCAGCTCCCGGGCGACCTCGTCCGCCTTTCCTTCCGTCACCCGATACCGGGCCACCACTGCGATCACCAAGCACCTCCTCCTCCGCCGCCTCCGCCACCCCCGCCTCCGCCGGAGAACCCTCCTCCGCCACCCGACGAGGGTGGGGTGAAAGCACCGTTGAGCGCACTCGTGAGGCCGGCGAAGGCGTTCTCGGACGGACCACCGGTATAGCCGTGAGTCCCGTACCAGTACACATGCGACACCTGTTCGAGCTCCTGCGGGGCATGCAGCCGGGCAGCCTCCAGGACCTCCTCGGCCACCCCGAGTGAAATGGCGTGGACGAGGAAGCTGTCCCACAGGGGGAGGGCGATGGGGGGCGCGTCCTCCATGCGGCTGAAGTCACGCAGGTAGGACCGGAAGGCGTTCCAGCGGGCCGCCAGCAACGCCCCCTCCGGGGTACGGCGAACCCAGGTGCGACGGGCGGCCACGAACAGCACGAAGATGCCGGCGTTGAGGAATCCGCCGAACACGAACAGCGGGACGATCCCAACGGTCTCCGTGCCTCCCACCAGGTATGCGACGACGACGAGGACCACGAAGACCGCCGCCACCAACAGCCCCGCCACCACCAGGGCGCCGATCCCGGACCGGTCGATCAGCTTCTTCGAGACCACCGTCTTGCCCACCTGCGAGCGGAAGCTCTGGTAGCTCGAAGCGTTGGCGCTGGCGTCGTCCCGGATGCGGTCCCGAAACACGTGGAGGGGCTGTGGGCCGTCCTCGAGGATGCGTCTCATGACGTTGACCACCGACCGTTCGTGGGCCATCAGCGATCGTTCGGTGTCCGCCAGGGAGAGCTCCAGGTCGGTGATGTTCTCGGTCTTGAGGCCCATCCACGTGCGCCGCTCGACCGTCACCGGGCGGGCATCCAGGACCCCGCGACGGATGAGGTCGAACACGGTGGCGGTGAATCCCTTCTCGTCCACCGCCCCTTGGGTGAGGAGCGCCTGGACGAGAGCGGGAGGATGGTCGGACGGCGGCTCCTGCTCGTACTCTCGGTCGTAGTCGACCCGCGGCTCACGGCCGTGGCGGAGGTACACGTAGATCGCAGCCAGCGAGGCGGGCAGGAAGAGCGCCAGCACTCCGACGATCCACAGCACCCTGATCGTCGCCTGTCGCCGTTCCGAGAGCTCTGACGCCCGGTTCTCCTCCTCGATGATCAGGTCCATCCCGTCGCCGCCGATCAGGCTTGCCCCGGCGGTGGATGTGAGCACTCGACGGGGGAGTACCACCCGGATCTCCGCGAACCGTCCCGCCGGTATCGGCCCGGCTTCGAGGCTGGGTGAGGTTCCGTTCTCGCCGAGCGAGACCGTCCCCGCCACGTCCTGGGGATGACCCCAGATCAGGACCTCACCGGCCTCGAAACTGCCCGGATGCTCGAGCGTTGCGGTGACGCGGCCGAGCGGGACGTCCCACTCGTCGCCCCACACCTGCAGTTGGACGTCGACCACGTCGTCATAGACCTTCGCGACCCCGGTCATCCGATAGGCGACCTCGAACGTCCTCCGCTCCGAGGAGGCCGAGTAGTGCCACACGACTCGCATCCGCCCGCCGAGGTCGCGGACTCCGAACGTCCCCGCCGGGCTGCTGCAGCCCAGGTCCGTACACCCGCCCGGCAGATAGGTGGTCCCGCCTTCCGACACGGAGACGTCGAAGATGGACTCGCCGGCCCGGAGCGGGATCTCCCGGTACGCGCCGCTGAAAGCACCGTCGAAGGCGAACGTGATCCGTTCGGTCACGTGGAGCGATCCGTCGGACTCGAGCACGATTGCGACGTCGGTGCTCGGTATTTCGAAGGATCTGGCGTGTGCCGGCGCGGGCGCGGCCAGCAGGATGCCGGTCGTTGCCGCCAACGCCAACAGCGATCGGACGGTTCTGGTCAGAACTCCACCTGGGGCGGCCGGTCGGCGGATTCGGGAGCGTCGAAGAACGGGCGAGTCTCGAATCCGGTGAGGGACGCCACGATGTTGGACGGTACGGTCTGCACCCGGTTGTTGTGGCTCAGCACCGTGTCGTTGTAGATCTGGCGGGCGACGGCGATCTTGTCCTCCGTCTCGGTGAGCTGACCCTGCAGGTCCCGGAAACCGTCTGATGCCTTCAGGTCGGGGTATGCCTCGGCGAGGGCGAAGAGCTGACGCAGCGCCCCGGTGAGGAGGTTGTCGGCCTGGGCCGCCTCCTCCGGTCCTCGCGCCGCCTGCGCCTGGTTCCTGGCCTGGATCACCCGGTCGAACGTCTCCTGTTCGTGGGTGGCGTATCCCTTCACCGTCTCGACGAGGTTGGGAATGAGGTCGTTGCGGCGCCCGAGTTGGACGTCGACCTGTCCCCAGGCGTTGTCGACGCGGTTGCGACCGACGACCAGGCGGTTGTAGGTGAGCACGAACCAGGCGATCACCAGGACGACGGGAATGAGGACGTAGAGCAGCTCCATGCGGTCGACTCTACGGCTTGTGCGCTCCCCCGGTCGGAATCCGGGTGCCGGGCGGGCCGGGATAACCTCTCGGGGACCGCAATGAAATCCGTCGACATCGCCGTGATCGGGGCCGGGCCGGCCGGAGCTGCCGCTGCCATCCAGGCGGCCAGGCTCGGGGTGTCGGTCGTCGTCTTCGACAAGGCGGCATACGGGCGCGACAAGGTGTGCGGCGACGGTCTCACGCCCAGGGCGGTGGGGGCGCTCAACGAGCTCAAGATCGATCTCGCTCCCGCTCACCACATCGACGGACTCCGCATGATCGCCGGCAAGACGGTGCGCGAACTCCCGTGGCCGGGGACGAGCCGCTTCCCGGCTCACGGAGCGGTGTGGCCGCGCAGGCGACTGGACGCTGCGCTCGTCGACGCCGCCCAGGCAGCCGGTGCCGAGATCGTCTGGAACGCCGAGGCGGTGCCGATCCTGGACGGCGACCGAGTCACCGGGGTCGAGGCGGCAGGCTCGATGGTGCGGGCCGGCCTGGTCGTCGTCGCCACCGGAGCTCCAGGCACGGTGGCGCGGATGCTGGGTGCCACCCGGATCGAGGAGGAGCCGTTCGGGCTCGCCATCCGCTCGTACGTCGAGTCTCCGAGACACGCCGATCGTCACATCGAGGCGTGTCTGACGATGCGCGACGCCAACGGGGCGTCCGTACCCGGCTACGGGTGGATGTTCCCGGCCGGGGACGGAACCGTGAACATCGGGGTCGGTGCCCTTTCGACCATGAAGGGCTTCAAGTCCCTGAATCTCAACTCGTTGATCGACCTGTACCGGGACCAGGTGCGGGAGGCGTGGGGTGTAGGTCCCTACCTCGAGAAGCCCCGCGCCTGGCGTCTGCCGATGACTGCGCGGCGGCGACACGGAGACGGCTGGGTGGCGGTGGGAGACGCCGCCGGGCTCGTGAATCCGATGAACGGGGAGGGGATCGACTACGGGCTCGAGTCGGGCATGCTCGCCGCCGATCTGTTCGTGGCGGATCCGGTGTCCGCCCCCGCCGAGTACGACCGGCAGATCGGAGAGCGGTTCGACGGCTTCCTTCGCACCGGCCGACGCTTCTCGTTCCTCATCGGTCATCCCCGCATCCTGGACGCCGGCTTGCGGGTGGCGGTCGGCACCCAGTCCGTCGCCGACATCACACTCAAGGTCATGGGGAACCTGGTGGACTCAGAGACCCCCGGTGCGGCGGGCCGGGTGCTTCGCGCTGCCGATCGGGTCCTCGCCGTCCTGGACCCGCTCCTCCGCCGCACCCGCGCCTGAGGTGGTGCTCCGGCA
Source organism: Acidimicrobiia bacterium (assembly GCA_035460965.1). Taxonomy (GTDB): domain Bacteria; phylum Actinomycetota; class Acidimicrobiia; order Spongiisociales; family ZC4RG35; genus DATHWB01. The sequence continues at coordinate 204 of DATHWB010000341.1, read as the reverse complement.
GGTGGGTCGTTGGGGCGGGAGCGGTACCCTGGGGCGGGAACCACACGAAAGGGCACACCGATGGCACTCGATTCCACCGCCTCCGTCCGCTGGACCGGCGATCTCATGTCCGGCTCCGGCACCGCCACCCTCGCCTCGGGAGCCGCAGGTCCGCTCGAGGTCGACTGGAAGGCTCGTTCGGAGGAATCCGGGGGCAAGACCAGC
>DATHWB010000340.1:0-7479 GCA_035460965.1 Acidimicrobiia bacterium | reverse complement strand
GTTCCTGCCGGACATCTCCACCCCCGACACCATCGACCAGGTGAGTTCGAAGGGATTCGCCATCGGCTACATCGGCGGCGGCCTGTGGCTGGGCGTCGTGATCGCCATGATCCAGCTTGCGCCGGACGGAGCCCTGGCGGCGAGGGTGGGCATCGCCGCCACAGGACTTTGGTGGGCGGGTTTCACCCGCTTCGCTCTCGCTCGACTCCCGGAGACCGGAACGGCCTCCGAACTCCCCGAGACGGTCACCGTCCCGCGGTCGTGGGTGCGGGGAGTGACCTTCCTGACGCTCGCAATCGCAGCAGGCGTCCTCTCCCTGCTGCTGCTCCTCACCGCCGGGGCCGGCGAACTCCTCTTCAACGGCGTGCTGCTCGGTTGGATGGGATGCCTCATCTTCGCCGTCTACAGCATCGCCACCTCGCGGTCTCCCGTCACGGTCGACCTCACCGGTCGGTACTCCCGGATAGCCGGGATCGGCTTCGCCAGGATGTTCGACACCGCCGCCAAGCTGCGTCGGTTCCCGCAACTGATGCTGTTCGTGCTCGCCTACATCCTCTACAACGACGGCGTCCACACCACGATCACCATGTCCGCGGCCTACGCCGCCGGAACGCTGCGGCTCGACACGGCGATCATCGCCCTCACGTTCCTCGTGGTGCAGTTCGTGGCGTTCGGCGGGGCGCTGCTGTTCGGATGGCTGGCCGCACGCCTCCACATCAAGCGCGCCATCCAGATCAACCTGGTCGTGTGGGTGGCGGTGGCGGTCCTCGCCTACCGCCTCCCGGCAGGAGAGGCCGCGCCGTTCCTGTCCCTGGGCATCGTCATCGGCGTGGTCCTGGGCGGTATCCAGGCGTTGAGCCGGAGCCTGTACGGATCGATGATCCCCGAGGAGGCCTCGGCCGAGTTCTACGGGTTCTACTCGGTGTTCTCGAAGTTCTCCGCCATCTGGGGTCCGCTCATCTTCGGACTGGTCAGTGGCTCGGGCGAGTCGAGCCGGACCGCCATCCTCTCGGTCATCGTGTTCTTCGTGCTCGGACTGATCGTCTTCTCCCGTGTCGACGTCGAAGCGGCCCGGGAGTCGAAGGCGGCTTGGACGTTCGACGCCCGTTGAGCCCGGCAGTCGGGCGGCGAGTTCCGTAGTATCGGGTCATGGCCGACGAACAACGTGACGAGGTTCCATCCGAGACCGTCGACGAGATCGCCGGGCGTCCGGGTGCCCCGTGGGGCCTGGCGGCGTTCCTCATCCTGGTGGTCTTGCTCGTCGTCTTCGTGGTCCAGAACGTACAGGACGTGTCACTTAGATTCCTCGGATGGGAGGGCGAGTACCCGCTCTCGATGATCATCATCCTCGTGGTGGCGGTGACCGTGCTCCTCGACGAGATCCTCGGGGGCCTGGTGCGCAGGAAACGACGGATGCGGCGCGCCGACAAGGAAGAGCTGCGACGGCTCCGTAGAGACCATTGACAGAGCGACTCGTGGTGGTCGGCGGTGATGCCGCCGGCATGTCCGCCGCCTCGCAGGCCCGTCGTCGCAGGTCGCCGGCCGATCTCGCCATCACCGCCTACGAGCGGTCGTCCTGGGTTTCGTACTCGGCCTGCGGCGAGCCGTATCACATCGCCGGGCACGTCGATCCACTCGAAGCCCTCGTGGCGAGGACCCCCGAAGAGTTCGCCGAGATGGACATCGGCGTCCACATCCGCCACGAGGTCACGACGATCGACACCGCCAGCCGAACGGTCACGGTCCGCTCGCTCGACGACGGCGCCGTGTTCGACGAGACCTACGACCAGCTCCTGATCGCCACGGGGGCCACTGCGGTTCGTCCTCCCATCACCGGGCGAGACCTCGCAGGGGTCCACGAACTGAGAACGCTCGACGACGCCGCTGCCCTCAGAGCGATCGCCGACGAAGGGCCCGACTCGGTGGTCGTGGTCGGTGGGGGCTACATCGGCTTGGAGACTGCCGAGGCATTCCACGAGCGCGGATGGAACGTCACCGTCGTCTCGGCCCACCCGGGCGTCTTGGAACGCGGCCTGGATCCCGACCTGGGAATGGAGGTTGCGGATGCCATGCGCCGGCGCGGCATCGAGGTCGTGACCGAGACCCGGGTGCGGTGCATCCTCGGCACCGATCACGTCGAAGGAGTCGAGATCGGCGACGAGGAGAGGCCCGCCAAGGCGGTGGTCCTCGGCCTCGGGAGCAGGCCCGAGGTCGACCTGGCGGAGGCGGCGGGCATCCCGCTCGGACCGACCGGAGCGATCGCGGTCGATGCGACACAACGCACGACCGTCGATGGGGTGTGGGCGGCCGGCGACTGCGCCGAAGTCATGCACCGGGTCACCGGCAGACCGGCCAACATCCACCTCGGCACCGTGGCCAACAAGACGGGACGGGTCGCCGGGATCAACCTCGGTGGGGGCGATGCCACGTTCCCCGGGGCGCTCGGGACCACCATCACCAGGGTGTGCGACACCGAGGTGGCGACCGTGGGCCTCCGCCGCACCGAGGCGGTGGAGGCCGGCTTCGACGCCGTCGAGGGCACGGCGACCGGCACCACCACTGCCGGGTACATGCCCGAGGCGCGACCGATGACCATCCGGGCCGTCGCCGAGCGCGGCACCGGGAGGCTGCTCGGCGCGCAGATCGTGGGGGGCGAAGGGTCGGGCAAACGCATCGACGTCTTCGCCACCGCCATCTGGAACCGGATGACCGCCGCCGATCTCGAGTGGGTCGACCTCTCGTATGCACCCCCCTTCTCGGGCACCTGGGACCTCGTGGCGATCGCGGCGCGCGAGGCGAAGCGCGCCGCGATGTGACCGCCCCTGCGTGAACCGGCGCCGCAGGGTGAATACGATGGACTCGAAGAGGAGGAACACGCACATGGGTTTGATGGACACGCTGAAGAGGCTGTTCGGCAAGGCGAAAGCAGAGGCCGCCGAACTCTCCGAGAAGGCAGCACCGATGGTGGACAAGGCCAAGACCGCTGCCGGAGAACTGTCGGAGAAGGCAGCACCGATGGTCGAGAAGGCCAAGACCGCTGCCGGAGAACTGTCGGAGAAAGCAGCACCGATGGTCGAGAAGGCCAAGACGGCAGCCGGGGAGGCGGTCGAGAAGGCCAAGGACGTGGCCGAAGAGACCTGGGACAAGGTGGAAGGCAAGATCGACGAAGCCCGCCACCGGAGCGGCGACAAGGCCGCCGACATCGCCTCGGCCGCCCAGGAGAAGGTGGAGGACGCCACGAGCGCCGTCGACGAGGCTGCCGCCTCGGCCGCGGAGGCCGTGGAGGAAGCCGCCGAGGACCAGAAGCCGGACTGAGCCGATCCATCCCCGCTCCGGAGGGCGGGGATGGATTTCGCGATCTCCTGACGGCGTAACCTGCCGGGACCACCAGCAGGGACGACGATGACACGAGTGTCGGCGCGGCTCGGAGCGATCTCCGGTTCCGCCACCATGGCGATCAGCAATCGGGCGAGCGAGATGCGGGCGCAAGGCCGTGACGTGATCTCGTTCGGTGCCGGGGAGCCCGACTACGAGACGCCGCCACACATCGTGGAGGCGGCGGTGGCGGCCGCCCGGGACCCGCGCAACCACAAGTACACGGCCAACAGCGGACTCCCGGAGCTGCGCGAGGCGATCGCGGCACGGACTGCCGCCGATGACGGCATCGACGTCTCCGCCGGCCAGGTCCTGGTGACCAACGGAGGCAAGCAGGCCGTCTTCCAGACCTTCGCCGCCCTCATCGATCCCGGCGACGAGGTGATCGTCCCCGCCCCGTACTGGGTCACCTACCCCGAGGCGGCCCGGCTGGCCGGCGGGATCCCGGTGGAGGTCGAGACGACCGCCGAGCAGGGCTTCAAGGTCACCGTCGACCAGCTGGAGTCGGCGTGGACCCCACGAACGAAGGCCCTCATGTTCGTTTCTCCGTCCAACCCGACAGGCGCCGTCTATAGCCGCCAGGAGACCCGCGACATCGGCCTCTGGGCGGCGAAACGCGGCGTGTGGGTGTTGTGCGACGACATCTACCAGTACCTCGTGTACGGCGACGCCTCCTTCACGTCGCTCCCCGGCGTCACCCCCGAGCTCGGCGACCGATGGGTGATCATCCACGGCGTGTCGAAGACCTACGCCATGACCGGATGGCGGGTCGGCTGGATGATCGGGCCACCCGATGTGTTCGCGGCCGCCGCCAACCTGCAGTCACACGCCACCTCGAACGTCTCGAACATCAGCCAGCGGGCGGCGCTGGCCGCACTCACGGGACCGCGCGAGCCGATCGAGGCTATGCGCCTGGGCTTCGACCGCCGGCGACGCACCATGCACTCCATGCTGCAGGCGATGCCCGGCGTCCAATCGTCCGAGCCCGAGGGTGCGTTCTACTGCTTCCCCTCGCTGCAGGCGGCCGCCGACAGCCGCGGGCACGCTTCGACGATCGAGCTCTGCGCCGCCGCCCTGGAAGAGGCCGAGGTGGCACTGGTCCCGGGTGAGGCGTTCGGCGCGCCGGGTTACGCCCGGCTCAGCTACGCCCTCTCCGACGACGACCTGCGCACAGGCCTCGAACGGCTGCACGACTTTCTCGACTGAACGTCGACAAACTTAGGATCGATACTCCAGGCACGCAGGGGGCCTCCGATGACCGATGTGAAAGCGATGGTTCTCGTCGAACCTCGACGCCTGACGGCGTCGGCGCTGCCACATCGCAGCATCGAATCCGGCGGGTGGCTGGCGGTGGAGGCCACCGGCCTGTCGGGCCTGGAGGTCCAGGCGTGGAGGGGCGACAACGGCAACCTCATCTACCCGCTGATACCGGGAAGCCAGATCGTCGGCCGCATCGCCTCCCGAGGTGACGGGACGCTGCCCGAGGTGGGGACCCGCGTCGTCGTCGAACCCCTCATCCGCTGCGGAGAATGTGCCCCCTGCGTCGGCGGCGTCTCGTCGTGCACCAGCCGCCGACCGCTCAACATGTACGGGCAACTCCCCTCGACCGAGGGGCCGGGGCTGTGGGGCGGACTGGCCGAACGCGTCTACCTCGACCCGCGGGCGGTCGTCCACCCGGTCACCGATGACATCCAGGCCGAAGTGGCGACCTTCGCCCATCCGCTCGCCTCCGGATTCACGTGGGTCAACCAATTGGCGGGACTGCAGCCCGGAGAGTCGGTCCTGATCCTCGGACCCGGACCGAGAGGTCTCTCGTGCCTGATCGCCGCCCAGGCGGCGGGTGCCGGGTGGATCGGGATCAGCGGGCTGGATCACGACGCCGACAGGCTGGAACTCGCCGAACGCCTCGGTGCCGACCTCACGGTCAACGTCGACGTCGACGACCTCGGAGTAGCTGTCGCCGGCTCGCTCGGAACCCGTCCCGACGTCGTCGTCGACGTCACCTCGAACGATCCCGAGGCGATCTACACGGGGTTCGACCTCGTACGATCCGGCGGGCGCGTGATCCTGGCCTCGACCAAGGGCAACCGTCCCTTGCAGGCGCTGTTCTCGGACATCATCGTCGCCAAGGAACTCAGCATCCGTGGCGCCCTCGGCGCATCAGGCGCGGCATACGAGTGGGCATGCCGACAGTTGGAGTGTGACCCGCGCATCGACGACATGGTCAGCCATCAGTTCCCGCTCGACGAGTCCAACCGAGCGATCCAGGCCACTGCCGGGCTCCTCGGCCACGACGAGCTGATCTCCGTGGCGGTCACGTTCTGAACGAGCGGAAGGCCACCACCGGCTGGGTCGTCTACGACCTCGCCAACACGATCTTCGCGCTCGGTGTCGTCGGCCTGTACTTTCCCGACTGGCTGACCCGGCAGGGACTGGCCGACTCCACTCTCGCCGCCACCCAGTCGGTGGCCGGAGCGGTGGTGATCTTCCTCGCACCCTGGATCGGGGCGCGCAGCGACCGGACCGGCCGACGCATGCCTGCCCTCGTCGCCACGACCCTCGTGGCGGTCGCCGCCACCGCCGGCCTCACCTGGGGGCCGCACATCGTGACTTTCGTGCTGCTCGGCCTGGCCCTCGTGGCAGTGAACACCGGTTCGGTCGTGTACGACGCGTTGCTCCCGGTCGTGGCGAGGCCCGAACGCCAGGGTCGGGTCTCGGGCCTCGGTGTGGGCATCGGATACTTCGGATCGTTCATCGGGGTCGGGATCGGCGTGGTGACGCTGGATGTGCTCGACCTCGGTCACGGCCCGACGTTCGTGGCGTTGGCGGGCGGATTCATGCTGTTCGCGATCCCCACGTTCCTCATGGTCACCGAACCGGATCCACCGCTCCGGGTACCCGACCCGCCCCCGCTCCGGTCCGTCGTCACCGGCCTCATCGGATCCTGGCGGCTGGCCCGCGCGCATCCGGACGTGCTGCGTTTCCTGCTGTCGCGGTTCATGTACACCGACGCCATCAACACGCTGATCGGTGGCTTCCTCACGATCTTCGCCCTGGAGGAACTCGGCCTCGACCGCCGCGGATCCCAGAACCTGCTCCTGGTGGCGATTGCTGCCGCCGTGCTCGGAGGACTCGGGGGTGGTCGCCTGGTGGAACGGCTCGGATCGGTCCGGGCCCTCCGATCCGCTCTGGTGATGTGGGTGGCGGCGATCCTGTTCGGGGTGTTTGCAGCCGTCACCGACCGTCCCGAGTTGGCCGGCGGAATCGGCGCCCTCGGCGGCCTGGCGCTCGGTGCCACCTGGGCGGCGGACCGGGTCGTGATGATCCGGGTGTCGCCGCCCAGTCACCTGGGCGAGTTCTACGGCCTGTACGCCACCGTCGGCCGGTTCGCCACGATCGTGGGACCACTGGTGTGGGCGCTCATCGTCGACGGGTTCGGGTGGGGTCGCAACGCCGCCATGATCGCCCTGGCGAGCTTCATCGCGGTCGGCTGGCACCTCGTCGGGTCCGTTCACACCCGCCAGGGATGACGCGGGTCAGATGGTCTCCTCCGAGGCCTTCGTCCTCGAAGCCATCAGCATCCGCTCCTCGACTGCATACGGGATCGGCAAGTCCCTGATCTCCGCATGCCGGGTCACCAGGCGGCGCCCGATCTCGGCGAACCACGTGTCGTTGTGTACTCGCCAGGGCCAACGAATCAGACCGACCCGGGCGCCGACGATCGCGCCCGTGACCACGCCGGCCTCGGTCCCACCGTGCACCGCCGCGGCTTCGATCGCCTTGACCGGTTCCAGGCCAGCATCGGCGCCGAGCACGATCCCGAGCAGCGCTGCGTCGATCCCCTGTGCCCTACCGCCCCGGCCCACGGCCTCCACGATGTCGGCAGGCGAAGCGCGCACCAAGGGGGCGAGCGAACGCAACCGGCCGGCGGCGGCCGACGCGGCGGCGACGTCGCCGAACCGGTACGGCTCCTCGCCGATGGAGTCCACCGCCCGGTCGGCGGTCTCGGCGGCTCCGAGCACGTGGTCGGCACGGGCCTGGACGACGCAGGACCCGGCCACCGCTCCGGCGACGGCTGTGGCGACCACTGCGGTCGCCGCGTCG
>DATHWB010000339.1:0-10368 GCA_035460965.1 Acidimicrobiia bacterium | reverse complement strand
GGAACCGTCGACGGTGACGACGGACCGTTCGGGATCGCAACGGTCGCCCAGTATCGCCACTCGACCGTCGACTGTGACACGGCCCTCACGGATCAGCTCTTCCGCTGCCCGTCGAGACATCAGGCCGGCCGCGCTGATCGCCTTCTGAAGACGGATCTCGCTCACTCGACCACGCGGAAGGTCTCCTCCAGCGCCTCCACGACCGACGCGGGCGGCACGTGCTCGGCCAGTGGCGGCAGCTCGTCCAGGGAGTTGAGCCCCAGCTTCTCGAGGAACAGGTCCGACGTCCGGTAGACGGCAGGGTTGCCGGGGGTGGGCAGGCGCCCCGCCTCCTCGACGAGCCCCAGTCGCTCGAGGGAACGGATCGACGAGTCGGAGTCGACTCCCCGTATCTCGGCGATCTGACCCCGGGACACCGGCTGGCGGTAGGCGATCACCGACAGCACCTCCAGGGCGGCGGCCGACAGTTTGCGGGCCGTCGGTCCGGCCGCGAACCGTTCCAGGTACGGGTACGCCTCGGGTCTGGTGTACAGCCGCCAGCCACCCGCCACCTGACGGACGGTGAGGCCGCTCCCGCGGGCGTCGAGCACCTCGGCGAGACCCGTCAGCGCCGCCGTCACGTCGTCGCTCGACATCTCCATCAACTCGGCGAGCTCGGAGGTGGGGACCGGGTTCTCGGTGACGAACAGGATGGCCTCGAGGGCGCCGACTGTCTCCATCACTGCGCCCACTCGGAGACCAGGTCTCCCCGGCCGCCTCTCCCCCGCCGCACCTCGATCTCGTCCAGCCAATCCTCCTGTGCCAGCTCGACCAGGCCCCACCTGGCCATCTCCAGCAACGCCAGGAAGTATGCGGCGATCTCGACCCGACGGGTGCAATGGGCGACGAGCGAATCGAACGTGGTCTCGGCCTGCTCGGCCACCCTGACCCGGAGTTCCTCGATCGCCGACTGCACCGAGGGCAGGTCGAGCTCCAGGTGGTCGAGGTCCGGTTCTGCGTGCCGTGTCGCGAAGACCCGGACGGCGATGTCGGCGAGACCGGCCGCATCCACTCCGGGATCGACCATCGGGGGGGCCACCACGATCGGCTGATCGATCCCGCCGGTACGAGCGACGAACCGATTCGTCACCTGCAGCCGGGCGGAGAGCACGGCAGCCACGTCCTTGAATGTGACGCACATGAGCAGTCGACTGAGGAGCCGGTCGCGCTCCTCCATGAGCTCGAGCTCCTCGTCGAGGTCGAACTCGGCGTCGGTGGGCAGCAACTGTCTGATCTTCAACTGGATCAGCGTGGCGGCGATGAGCAGGAACTCGGAGGTGACGTCGAGGTCGAGGGTGCGCATCTCTTCGAGATGGGCGATGTACTCGGTGACGAGGTCGGACAGGCTGAGCGAGGTCACGTCCACCTGATGGCGGGTGATCAGCTGGAGGAGCAGGTCGAGGGGACCCTCGAACACCGCAGTGCGGACGTGGTACGTCATGACTCGGACGAGGCTACCCGGTGGTTTCCCCGTCTCACACGACCGTCGAGTCGGCGGCGGCGAACAGCTTCCAATCCTCCTCGTCCACGCCCGCCGGCCGCGGCCCGTGGTGGTGTCGGGTCAAGTGCACGACCAACTCGGGGGCGCCCAGCCGGGACAGCTCGTCGGCGCCGAGAACCGCATGATCCAGGTAGATCCCCAGTCGGCCCGGGGCCGGGAGATGCAGGCGGGCCAGGAGCGAGGCGAGACTTCGGCCGACGACGCCCAGCCGCGCATGCCGCTTGCCGATGTCGTGCACCAGCGCCGCCAACACCAGATCGGCCGAGCCGCCCCCGTGTCGGACGTGACGGGCACAGTCGAGGCCGTGCCGGACGTCGGCTCGGGGTTGGTCGAAGAACGCCGCCGCCAGGTGGTCAGGGAGCATGGCCCGCACTTCGGCCGTCTCGTCGACGGTCAGGCGTGCCGCCCGCAGCGACCAGAAGAAGCGACGGGCGAGGTGCCCCCAGGATCCCGGCAAGGCCTCAGCGGCTCGACTTGCAGTCGACGCAGTAGATCGACGACGGCCGGAACTCGAGGCGGTCGGCCGGAATGTCGATCCCGCACTGGGCGCACACGCCATAGGTGCCCTTCTCGATCCGAGCGAGGGCGGCGTCGATCTCGGTGAGCTGGGACTTCAGCGACTCGACGACCACCAGCACTTCGGTGCGCTCCGCCGTGGCAGCTGCCGCGTCCGCGAATCCGTCGCCGTAGTCGACGTCTCCGGTCAGCTCGCCGGTTTCGGTCACCCCGAGTTCGATCATCTGGTGGACGATCCTCTCTCGTTCTTCTGTCAGGGCGACCTTCGCCGAAGTCGTGTCGAAGGTGGTCATCATCCGTCCTCACTGGCTTCTCGGGTGGGATTCGAGATAGATCTCCCGCAGGTGCCTGGGAGTGACTCTCGTGTACACCTGAGTGGTACTCACGTTAGCGTGACCCAACATTTCTTGGACGGATCGTATGTCCGCGCCGGCCTCGATCATGTGCGTGGCAGCGCTGTGTCTGAGCACGTGGGGGGATACCTCGGAGGGCTCGATTCCCGCCGAGGTTGCGGCCTTTCTGACGACATCGAAGATCCCCTGGCGCGTGAGACGCCCCCCCCGCAGGTTCAGGAAGACCGCGTCGGACGAGGGTCCGAGGTCGAGTCGAACCGGCAGCCACGCGCGCAGCGCGGCAACGGCCTCCCTGCCCAGCGGAACCATCCGTTGTTTGTCCCCCTTGCCGGTGAGGACCACCGTGGCATCGTCGAGATCGAGGGATCCGAGGTCGAGGACGACCGCTTCGCTGACGCGGGCACCGGTGCCGTACAACAACTCCAGAATCGCCCTGTCTCGTATCCCAGCCGGTGTCGCCGCGTCGGGCGCCTCCATCAGCCGGATGCACACGTCGACCTCGAGCGCCTTGGGGATCGCGTCGGGGAGCCGGGGGGCGTCGACCTGTCCGGACGGGTCGTCGTCGCGCAGGCCCTCGGCCACGAGAAAGCGATGGAGTCCGCGGACGGCCGCCACCTTCCGGGCGACGCTGGCGGGAGCCAACTCCGACAGTGACGCCACGAACTCGTCGATCAGCGCCATGCTCGGGTCGCGGCCCGAGAGGTGTGACCGATACTGGCCGAGGTCGCGCCGGTAGGCCTCGATGGTGGCCGGGGAGAATCCGCGTTCGACGGCCAGCGAGGCGAGGAACTCGTCTACCTGGTGAGAGAGCTCGCCCACCGGTCAACCGGCGAGCGCGACCATCGGATCGACGAACTCGAGGCCGAGGCTGTCGGTGACTGCCTGATTCGTGAAGGCGCCACCGACCACGCTCACTCCCCCGATCAGCTCCGGGTGCCGGATCATCGCCCCGCGCACGCCCAGATCGGCGATGGCGGCGACATAGGGCAGGGTGGCGTTCGTGAGGCCGTACGTGGAAGTGTGGGGCACCGCCCCCGGGATGTTCCCGACCGCATAGTGGACGACGTCGTGGACGTGATAGACCGGATCGGTGTGGGTCGTCTCCCGACTGGTCTCGAAGCACCCACCCTGGTCGATGGCGATGTCGACCAGCACCGCCCCCCGCGGCATCGCCCGCACCATGTCCTCGGTGACGAGTTTGGGTGCACTCGCACCGGGCACCAGCACACTGCCGATCACGAGATCGGCGTCGATCACCAGCTCCTCGAGGGTGAGGCGGTTGGACGCCATCGTCGCCAGTCGTCCCTGATAGTGGGAGTCGAGCATGCGGAGACGCGCCAGATCCCGGTCCACGACGGTGACGTTCGCCTGCATCCCGACCGCCACCGCTGCGGCGTTGGCCCCGGATGTGCCCCCTCCCACGATCACGACCTTGGCCGGTCGCACTCCGGGGATACCTCCGAGCAACACGCCCCGCCCGCCCTGGGCCTTCTCGAGGAACCTGGCGCCCACCTGGGTGGCCATTCGACCTGCGATCTCCGACATCGGAGCGAGCAGCGGCAGCGAGCGATCCGGGAGTTGCACCGTCTCGTAGGCGATGGCGGTGACCCGGGCGGCGGCGAGCGCATCGGCCACCGTGGGATAGGCGGCGAGATGCAGGTAAGTGAAGAGGAGTTGGCCGGGTCGGAACATGCCGAACTCGGCAGGCTGCGGCTCCTTGACCTTGAGGACCAGATCCGACTCTGCGAACACGTCGCTGGCGTGCGGGACGATGCGCGCCCCCTGAGCCTCGTATTCCTCGTCGTGGATGGTGGAACCCTCGCCGGCCTCGGACTCCACGAGCACGTCGTGCCCGTGCGCCACCAGCTCGCGCACGCCGACGGGGGTGATCGCCACCCGGAACTCGGAGGTCTTCACCTCGCGCGGCACTCCAATGATCATCCCTGTCTCCTCGCCCACCGCATCAACGCGATCTGAGTCTTGGCATCGGTGATCCGCCCTTCGTCGACCGCAGTCAGCGCATCGTCCAGCGACATCTCGACGATCTCCGCCTCGGACTCCTCGACCCCTTGGGGGTCCCTGGTGTCGGCGACGATACCGCGGGCCGCGAACAGGTGGATCACCTCGTCGGTGTATCCCGGGGAGGGCTCCATCGAACCGAGCGAGATCCACTCCGATGCCTGCATCCCCAGTTCCTCTGCCAACTCCCGGCGGGCGCCCACTTCCGGTGACTCTTCGGCGACGTCGCGCTTTCCGGCCGGGATCTCGAGTAGTTCCCTGCCCACCGCCACCCGGTACTGCCGCACGAGCCACACCCGACCGTCGTCCACCGGGAGGACCCCCACTCCACCGGGGTGGCGGAGGACATCGCGCGGATGGGTGGAGCCATCCGGCGCACGCAGCTCGACGCGTTCCAGCCGGATGAAGATGCCCTGTCCGAGGGTGGTCGTGCTCTCCTCGACGAAGCTCACTTCGGGACGACGGTCGCCGTAGCAGTGGCCTCGGATGTCCGCGACGCCGCCAGGCGGCCGGCTGCCGCCGCCAGGCCGGCGAACAGCGGGTGGGGATCGTCGGGACGGGACTTGAACTCAGGATGCGCCTGCGTGGCGACGAAGAACGGATGATCCGGCAGCTCGATGAACTCGACCAGGGAACCGTCCGGAGACACTCCCGACAGCCGCATCCCCGCCGCCTCCAGGTCCTTGCGGTACCGGTTGTTGACCTCCCAGCGGTGGCGGTGACGCTCGTAGATCAGCTCGGTGCCGTAGAGATCGCGGACCAGGGAGCCCTCTTCCAGCTTGGCGGCGTACAGACCGAGGCGCATCGTGCCGCCCTTGTCCTCCACCCCCTCCTGGCTGGCCAGGAGATCGATCACCGGGTGGACGGTGGTGGGATCGAATTCCGTCGAGTTCGCCTCGGGGAGGTCGAGCATGTTTCGAGCGAACTCGATCACGGCACATTGCAGGCCGAGACACAGTCCGAGGTAGGGGATTCCCTGCTCCCGGGCGTGGCGGACGGCGGCGATCTTGCCTTCCACTCCCCGGTATCCGAAGCCGCCAGGTACGACGATGCCGTCCAGATCGTCGAGATAGCTGGAGGCGAGCATCCCGGTGAGTTCGTCGGAGGGGATCCAGCGCAGATCGAGAGCCAGGTTGTGGGCGGCGGCTCCGTGGCGGAGAGCCTCGGCCACCGACAGGTAGGCATCGGGAAGGTCGACGTACTTGCCGACGACCCCGATGGTGACAGGCGTGCTGGCCTGTCTCGCCCGGTCGACCATCGCCCGCCAGGACGAGAGGTCGGGAGGCGGGCACTCGATCCCGAGTCGCTCGCACACCACGGTGTCGAGCCCGTTCTCGTGCATCGTGAGCGGCACCTCGTAGATGTCCGACGCGTCCGGTGCGCTCACGACGGCGCGGGTGGTGACGTCGCAGAACAGGGAGATCTTCTTGCGGACCGAGTCGTCGATCGGCCGATCCGACCTGACCACGATGATGTCCGGTGCGATCCCCTTCGACCGGAGCTCGGCGACCGAGTGCTGGGTCGGCTTCGACTTCAGCTCCTCGGACGAGGCGATGTACGGCACGAGTGTGACGTGGATGAACATCGCGTTCTCACGTCCCACGTCGTTGGCGAACTGGCGAATGGCCTCGAGGAAGGGCAGCCCTTCGATGTCGCCGACGGTGCCGCCGACCTCGGTGATGACGACGTCGACATCGTCCTCGGAACCGACCTGACGGATCCGCTGCTTGATCTCGTTGGTGATGTGCGGGATGACCTGCACGGTGTCACCGAGGTAGTCGCCCCGGCGCTCCTTCTTGATCACCGACAGGTAGACGGAGCCGGCCGTGACGTTCGAGGACCGCCGCAGGTTGGTTCCGGTGAAGCGCTCGTAGTGGCCGAGGTCGAGGTCGGTCTCTCCTCCGTCGTCGGTGACGAAGACCTCGCCGTGCTGGAACGGGTTCATCGTGCCGGGGTCGACGTTGATGTACGGGTCCAGCTTCTGGATGACGACGTTGAGTCCCCTGGTCTTCAGGATGCGGCCGAGCGAGGCGGCGGTGATGCCCTTGCCGAGGCTCGAGACGACGCCGCCGGTGACGAAGACGTACTTGGTCGGGAGGTCACTCATGCGGGTTTCGGTGACGTCCCGCACCGACGGGTTTCAGACCTGTTCAGCACGGAAGTCAAACGTAGCACACCCGACCTCCGACTCCGGTCACTCGCCGCCCGAACCGCGGCGCGAAAACCACCGTATGGGTGGTGCCGAACCCAGGGTTCCGATCCATCGGGCGCCGGCCGGTCAGTTGATGCGGGTGGGGCGGTCGGACCAGAGGGTTTCGCGTAGAACGTACTTCTGGATCTTGCCCGTGCTGGTCTTGGGGAGGGCGTCGACGATCTCGACTTCGTCCGGGGCCTTGTAGTGGGCGAGCCGGTCCCGCACGTGGGCGATGATCTCCGCCGGTTCCACCGACGTCCCTGGTTTCAGCGTGACGAAGGCCTTCGGCCGTTCGCCCCAGTGGTCGTGCGGCATCGCCACCACGGCGGCCTCCAGCACCGCCGGATGCGACACGACGGCCTGTTCCACCTCGATCGTCGAGATGTTCTCGCCGCCCGAGATGATGATGTCCTTGGCGCGGTCCCGCAGCTCGATGTAGCCGTCCGGATGCCACACCGCCAGGTCGCCCGAATGGAACCACCCGTCCGCGAAGGCCTTGGCGGTCGCTTCGGGATCGTCGTGATACCCGGCCATCACGTTGTTCCCCCGCATCACGACCTCGCCCATCGTCGTCCCGTCCCGGGGTACGTCGTTCATCTCCCCGTCCACCACCCGAATCGGGTCGGCGCCGATGTACGAGACGCCTTGACGCGCCATCAGCCGGATCCGCTGCTCGTCCTCCACGTCCGCCCAGGAGTCCTGGATCTCACAGATCGTGTACGGGCCGTAGGTCTCCGTGAGGCCGTAGACGTGCACGACGTCGGCGCCCAACTCGGTCATCTGACGGATGATGGTGGGACTGGGCGGAGCGCCGGCCGTCGTCACCACGAACGGCCTCTCCAGCGGTGTCGCCGCCGGATCGTTGGCCATCGAGATCAGGACGGTGGGAGCGCCGTTGAGATGCGTCACGCCCTCCGACCCGATCAAGCGCCAGATCTCGGTCGGGTCGACCTGTCGCAGGCACACGTGCTTGCCACCGATCGCCGTGACCCCCCAGGTCGTGCACCAGCCGTTGCAGTGGAACATCGGCAACGTCCACAGATACACCGACTCGGTCGAATGACGGCTGTGGATGACCTCCGCCAACGCGTTGAGGTGGGCTCCCCGATGCGTGTACATCACCCCCTTGGGACGGCCGGTGGTCCCGGAGGTGTAGTTGATCGAGATCACGCGCTCCTCGTCGTCGACGCGCATGGGCAGGACCGTGTCGTCGCCCCTGTCCACGAACCGGGCATAGGGCAGGTGTCCCTCCACGTCCGGTGCCCCCGAGTGGGGATCGTGCAGCGTCACCACCTCACGCAGCCCCGGTCGGTCTGCCAGGTGGGGAGCGACGACCGGGTACAGGGCCGTGTCGACGACGAGGATCGATGCTCCGCTGTGGTCGAGGATGTAGGCGATCTCGGGTCCGCTCAGCCGGGTGTTGATCGCCACGAGGACCGCCTGCACGAGTGGCACGGCGAAGTGAGCCACCAGCATCTCAGGCAGGTTGGGAAGCAGGTAGGCCACCCGATCGCCCGGCCCGATCCCGGACTCCTGCAGTGCCCGCCCTACCCGATTCGCCTCGGTGCGAAGTTCGCCGTACGTCATGGATCGGTCCCGGTAGGTGACGGCCGTGCGGTCGGGGAAGACGTCGGCCGACCGTTCCAGGAAGAGCAGCGGCGTCAATTCCGTGATCGAGACGCTGTCACGCATCGTGCTGCTCCGGCCATTCGGGTGCTCGCTTCTCCAGGAACGCCCCCATGCCCTCCTGGGCGTCGGCCAACCGGGCGTTGGCCGTCATGACGGCCTTGGTGAGGTCGTAGGCGCGGTGCTCGTCGAGTTCGACCTGGGCATGGAACGCCTCTTTGCCGATACCGATCACGCGTCCCGAATAGCGGGTGATCTGGTCGACCAGGCGATCTATCTCGGCATCGAGCGATGCTCCGGGGACGACCCGGTTGATCAGGCCCCACTCGGCGGCGGTGTGCGCGTCGATCGGCTCGCCCGTGAGGAGCATCTCCATCGCCCGCTTCCGGCCGACCGCCCGCGAGATCGGCACCATCGGCGTCGAGCAGAACAGCCCGATCTTGACTCCCGGGGTGGCGAAAGTGGCGTCCTCCGACGCCACTGCCAGATCGCAGGCCGCCACGAGCTGACACCCCGCCGCAGTCGCCGGACCATGCACTCTGGCGATGACGGGCTGTGGGACTCGATGGATCCGTTCCATCACCCTGACGCACGCATCGAACAGGCGGGCGTAGAAGTCGACCGGCCGGTCGATCATCTCTCCCAGGTCGTGTCCGGCCGAGAACGCCGGACCCGCCCCGCCGAGCACGATCACCCGAGACGACTCCGGAACTGCCGTCAGCGCCCGGTCCAGCTCGCCGAGGGCCTCCAGACTCAAGGCGTTGCGACGTTCCGGTCGGTCGAGGGTGATGCGACTGACTTCGCCGTCCTGTTCCAGGAGAACCGAGCTCATGGGCGCACTGTATCTGCCGGCCTCCCGGCGCGGACGAGCAGCTCCCGCACCGCCTCCTGGCCGCCGGCGCTGTCCGGCAGTCCGGCGAGCATCCGGGTCAGCTCCTCGATCCGGGCGTCCCCCTCGACCTGCCGTACCCTGGCCTCCTCGCCCTCCCGGTCGACGACCCAGTGGGCGTCGGCGTATGCCGCCACCTGCGGCAGATGCGTGACACACAGCACCTGGCGGGTGGTGGCGAGCGCCGCCAGCTTCGCGCCCACGGCGATGGCCGTCTGGCCACCGACGCCGGCGTCGATCTCGTCGAAGACGATCGAGGCGGCGTCGTCCGATCCCGCTGCCAGTCGGAGGGCGAGCACCAGGCGACTGAGCTCACCACCCGACGCCACCTTCGAGACGGGCCCGGCTTCGAGTCGGTCGTCCGACGCGAACGCCACCTCCGCACTGTCCGCTCCTCCCGGCCCCGGCTCGGACGCCTCGAGCCGGATCGCCAACAGCGGACGGGTGAGTCCGAGTTCCCGCAGGTGGGTGAGGGCGATGTCGGCGAGTCGCCGGCCTGCGCGCTCCCGGGCGGCTCGCAGCGTGTTAGCGGTCTCGGTGAGGCGACCCTGCGCTGCCGCCAGGTCGACATCGATCCGGTCGGCTCGCTCGAGCAGCGACGCCAGCTCCCCTGCCCGGATCCGCTGGCTC
This sequence comes from Acidimicrobiia bacterium, assembly GCA_035460965.1. GTDB lineage: Bacteria > Actinomycetota > Acidimicrobiia > Spongiisociales > ZC4RG35 > DATHWB01. Next base: position 601 of record DATHWB010000339.1, on the reverse strand, counting down.
TCCTCGAAGGCGAGGACGTCGGCCACGGTCGGGCCATAGCGACGGGCCAGGTCCGCCAGCACCGACTGGCGACGCTCTGCCTCCTCCAACTCGGAGGGGTCCAGGTCGAGATCGTCGATGAGACGAAACAGCCCGCTCGCTGCCTCGCCCAGCTGGCTCTCCACTCCGTCGACGGTGTCGAGCACCTCGATGGCGGAGGGGTCCAGGGCTCGGATTCGACGCAGGATGCCGACTGCCGCTCCGGCGTCGTCTCGGGCCCTTTCGATGCGGTCCGCCGCCTCGGCAGCCAACGTCCGGATCTCTGCGGCGTTGCGGAGCCGACCGAGCAGCTGCCGGAGACGCTCGTCCTCGTCGACCGAGAGGGCGGCGGCCGAGATCGTTTGGGCGTCGTGCTCCGCCACGATGCGTTCACGTTCCAGGGCCGGGCGATCGCCGCCGACGGCGGCCCGATCGGCCTGCAGTCGGGCGTGTTCTCGCCATGCTCCCCGGTAGGCGCTCAGGGCCGACTCACCGTCCGCATCGAGTGTCCGGTCCAGCATTCGCCTGATCTCGGAGGCTCGAGTGATGGTGAGCTGGTCGTGTTGTCCGATGATCTCGACCG
>DATHWB010000338.1:0-3465 GCA_035460965.1 Acidimicrobiia bacterium | reverse complement strand
CAGTCGGTGGCGAACGGCGCCTCCGGGGCGCCGAAGGCGATTGCGACGTTGCTCGCCACCGCGCCACCCACCGTGAACCTCGGTGAGTAGGCGCCTTCCGAAAGCCACTCGAAGTAGGGACGGATCTCCGACTCGAGGTTCGTGACGATCGAGGCGGCATCCAGGGTGGGTGAGTGGTCGGGCACGCTGCAGGTCCACACCTCCCACGTGTCGGTCCCTTGCGAATACACCCGCATGACGGTGTCGGCGAACGGGACCAGCTCGAGCGGATCGGCGTCGAACGGGGCGGCAGCGGCGGGGCCGGCCGGCACCATCGTCACCAGCAGGATCACCGCGATCGTCAGTCGTGAGACGCGCACGTCGACAGCGTACCGTGGCGCCGTTCGCTTCCCCGAGCGGCCACAATGGCGCCGTGTCACTCACCGTCACTGCTCCTGCCGTGGGGTGGCGGCAGCGGCTCTACCTGGTGATGGTGGCGGTGCTGCCGCTGCACACCGTGTTCCTCTCGGCGTGGATCTCGTGGAAGCCCTTCATGGCGATCCTGGTGGTGCTGGCCGTCTGGGACCTCGTCGAGATGGTGCGCACCCGGCGGTTCCCCTATCGGTGGCCCGTCGTGGTCGCACTTTCCGTCTTCTTCCTGGCGGTGGCCATCGGATTCCCCGCCCCGGAGTACCGGGATCGCTTCTTCCGTCTGGGGTTGGCCCTCGTCGTCGGAGGGCTGGTGATGTTGGTGACCGATCGGTCGCTGCGCCCGGACGGCATGGCCGACCGGTTCTTCCGGGTCGTGTGGTGGACCGGGGCGGCGATGGCCTTCACCGCCGTCCTGGTGTCCTTGCTGGCGGTGGGTGCTTTCGGGGCTGGGGCCATCGAGGCGCTGGATCGGATTCCGGGGATCTTCCGGGTGGTCAAGCCCGCCTATCTCGAAACCGGATTCCTGGCAGTCACCAACTGGCATCAGGATCCGGGTTTCGGAGCAGCCTGGGCGGTGCTCTGGTCGATGCTGGTCCTGGTGGCGTCGGTCCGGGGCCAAGGAAGCCGACGATGGTGGGTGGACTCACTCGTGCTCGGCGGGTTGGCGCTGTGGGTCGTGATGGCGTTCTCGCGTACCGGCTGGTTGGCACTCCCCCTGGCGACAGGTCTGGTCGTCTGGGGGCTCAGGCGGGTGGAGGTTTCCTGGGGCGAGCCGCTGAAGCGAATGGGACTGGCGGCGCTGGTCTGCCTGGCGCTCCTCGGGGGTGTGTTCGCGGTCGATCGCCCCGAGGTGGGGGGCGATCTCGACCTCCAGTTCGCGTTCCGGCTCTCTCAGGGATGGGATCTGCTCGCCGACCTGACGGGGCTGTTCGGGTCGAGCGAGTCCTTCGCCGATCGGTTCAAGCCGTCCGAGGAGCGGGCCGACGTGTGGCCGGAGTACGTGGAGATGTTCAAGCAGAACCCGATCTTCGGGGTGGGTCTGAGCGTCGGCTGGCAGACGAACTCGATTGGTCAGGAACCGCACAACCTCGCCTTGGAGCTGCTGTCCGAGACCGGGATCGTCGGGTTCCTGGCATGGCTGACACTCTTGGTCGTGATCATCCGAACTGGGGAGGGTCCGGTGATGGGGCCGATCCTGGCTGTGACCTTCCTACCGGCCATGACCCAGACGGTCCTCTTCGAGCCCACGTGGTGGTTCGCGGCCGGTCTGTACCTGGCCGGAGCACCGCCCCCCGAATGAACCGAGTCCCGGGGCGCGAGGCCCCGGGACTCGTCGGCGTCGCGTGGATCGACCGTCAGCCGAGGTCGCCTGCCGCGTGCAACGTGCGAACGATGAACAGCGCCATCTGCCAGCGGGTGACCTGGCCGTCCGGGTCGAAGCGGTCGTCTCCGACTCCTTCGACAACTCCCATCGCAGCGAGCTGTCGGATCACCTGCTGGACATCGGAGGGGAGGGACCCGAGGTCGCCGAACACCTCGCCGCCTGCAGCCGGCACCTCGCTGCCCGCCGCCTGCAGCACCCTGGACATGAACAATGCCATCTGCCAGCGGGTGACCGGGCTGTCCGGGTCGAAGGTCTCGTCGTCGGTGCCGGTGGTCACCTGGAGCTGGGCGAGCTGCGTGATCGCCTCACGAGTGTCGGGATCCAAGGCGCTCACGTCGAGGAACCCGCCCGCGGCCGCCGCCGGGAGGGTCACGCCGTGGACCACGAGCTGGCGGGTCAGGAACAATGCCATCTGCCAGCGAGTCACCACCGCTTTCGGGGAGAAGGTGCTGTCGCTCGTCCCAGCCGTGATGCCGAGGTCGACGAGCGCTTCGATCGCCTGGCGAGCCTCGGTGCTCAGTCCGGCGAAGTCGTCGAACGTCGACGCTTCATCCTCCGGATCGGCGGGCGCGGGCGGGGCAGGAGGGAGGACGTCGTCGTCGAGGTTCACGCCCTGGACCTCGATCGGTGCCAGGGCCGCGTACGTGGCGTCGTCGCTCTCCGCGGCGGAGAAGACGATCGTGAAGGCGACATCGCCGTCGACCGTCCAGTCGTCGACGCCGGTGACCGTGACTTCCTGGGGATCCGACCAGTCCTTGCTGTCGAAGGTGAGCACGTCGAGATCCACCACGGCTTCGGTCTCGTCCGACGAGGCCACGCCGATCCTCACGATGTCGGTCGGCTGGGAGTCCAGTCGGATGGTCAGGATCTGCTGGCCACCCGCTTCGGTGGTCACGATCGGATCGTCGGGTTGAGTGACTGTCACGCCGGCGGTGTCGTCGTCGATCGTCGTCACGGAGACCGATCCATGGAGTACGTCGTCGACCGTCAGCGCGATGGCGACCACTTGATCTCCGTCGTCAACCTCGTCGTCGACGGCCGACACGGTGACCTGTTGCGCCTCGTTCCACGGGCTCTCGCTGTCGAAAGTGAGCGTCGTCGGCGTGATCTCGACCTCTTCGGCGTTGTCTGAGGTGACGGCGAGCGTGACGACGACGACCGCGGCCTCGACAGGCTCGGCTGCAAGGGCCACCGAGAAGACCGCCGGGGCGCCCCCCTCGACGGCCTCGAGATCGTCAGCGTCGATGAGGAGCAGGTGGTCGGCGGAGGCGGGCATGGTGCCAGTCAGGACGATGGAGGCCACGAGGACCGTTGCCGCCAGCGCCCGCAGGCGCCGGGATTGGAGTGAAAGATTCATGGTGATCCCCTTCCGGATCGCGTTCCCTTCCCCTGTCGGCGAACCGAGCCCGATCTTGCGTGGCCGGCCCCCATCGTCCGGTTCATTTCGTGTGCCGGCCACTTCCCCCGGGCGTCGGGCTTCGCCCGACTGGGGGAAGGAACAGAGGTCGCGTGTTTCCTTTCTCCCCCCGGTCAGGGGGGATTCCGGCGGAGCCGGGAGGGGGGCGCGGTGGTCGCGAGGAGCTCTGGGGAATTGAGTGTCTTCCTCTTGAAGGGACGGCCCCCCTCGGTCTCGCCTGGCGGCTCGACTGTGTCCTCCCAAGCGGCCTATC
>DATHWB010000337.1:0-4560 GCA_035460965.1 Acidimicrobiia bacterium | reverse complement strand
CCGAGGGGGGCGGTGAGCGAAGCGAACTCGTGAACCACCCCGGAATGGCCACCTTGCCTCGTCTGGGCCCGGCGGATGCGGTGGAACCGAATGGTCAACTACCGTCCGGCGCATGGGATATCCGGAACGTCTGCTCAGCCCCGACGAAGAGATCGTCATGGAGTTTCGTCCTCATTGGCAGTTCCTGTTCCTGCCGGTCATTTCGCTGCTGGTGGTCGTGGTGGTGATCGTCGTCGCGTTGATGCAGTTGGACGGGGCCGCCGGTTGGCTCGTGGTACTCGGCGCCGTCGGGCTGTGGGTGATCCTCAACGTCCGGCGTGTCGCCGACTGGCTCACGACCCAGTACGTCATCACGAACGAGCGAGTCGTGTACCGAGCCGGTGTGTTCTCGCGTTCCGGCATCGAGATTCCGCTGGAGAGCATCACGAACGTGGCGTTCAGCCAGTCGCTGCTGGAGCGGGTCATCAGGTCCGGGGATCTCGTGATCGAATCCGCCGGCGAGACCGGTCAGAGCAGGTACTCGGACATTCCCGACCCCGAGGGCCTGCAGTCGGTCATCTACCAGCAGCGGGAAGCGCGCACCCTGTCGTTGCGCCATGCGCCCACTTCGACGTCGGTGTCCGAGGAGTTGGCGCGTCTGGCGGAACTGAGAGACCGGGGAATCCTGACTCCGGAAGAGTTCGAGACACAGAAGCGACGCCTGCTGGACGGGTGAGTCGCTGGACCGGGAAGAGGCGTAGAATCCGGCGATGCTCTACGAAGCCGTCGAGAACGTCGAGTTGCGTGATCGCCCCGGTGCGCCGCTCGAAGAGCGAGTCCTCGGCACCGTCGCGTCCGAGGAGGCCGCCATCGAACTGTGTCGCGAAGCCAGGCAGGCTTTCGTGGAGGCGGGTCGTCACGACTACGGCTGGTGGATCGTTCGTGAGCCCGGCATGACATTGGCCCGCTGGATCGCCGACTCGTCCACCTCGAAGGAGTTCGTCCTCGATCTCCGTTCCGGCGAACTCGTCGAGTACTGACCGTTCGTCCGTGACGCCGGGTACCTTTGATCCGGCGGTCTACGATCCGGCCCAGATGTTCCACGTGGTCCTCGCCCAGGCCGACCTGCCATTCCTCGTCTCACTCCATCGCACGGTCGGGTGGTACGTCGTCGGGATCCTGGGGATCGTGGGGCTGTGGGGTGTGGCACTCGGCGTCGCCCGACGAGATCCCGGCCGGGCATTCTGGATCGGCGCCGGCTTCGCCTTCGCGGTGGGTGTTCTGCAGGTGGCGATGGGGCTGATCGGGTTCGCTGTCGAGGAGCGGGATCCGGGGAACCAGCACCTCTTCTACGGGGTGGTGATGATGTTCGCTTTCTCGTTCGCCTACATGTACCGGAGCCAGTTCTCGCGCCGGCCGGCGCTGTCCTACGGGCTGCTGTTCTTGTTCTGTATGGGCCTGGGGATTCGGGGGATCATGACGTTCGGGCAGAGTTTCGGAGCCTGAGGAGGCCGCATGTTGTTGGAAGGGAAGCGACTCGTCATCACCGGTGTGCTCACCGACGACTCGATCGCTTGGCACACTGCCCGCATCGCCCAGGAAGAAGGCGCGGAAGTCGTGTGCACGGGCTTCGGGCGGGGATTGCGCCTGACCGAGCGCTCCGTGCAGCGACTGCCTGGTCCGGCAGACGTGCACGAACTCGACATCAACGATCCCGAGCACGTGGATCGTTTCGTCGCCGACCTCTCCGAGAAGTGGGATCGCGTCGATGGAGCGCTCCATGCGATCGCATTCGCTCCGGCGGACGCCCTCGGCGGCAACTTCCTGTCGACTCCGGCCGAGAGCGCCGCCACCGCCTTCATGACCTCGGCCTTCTCCTACAAGACCCTGGCGGTGGCACTGCGACCCCTGATGACCGCGGGCGGGTCGCTCGTGACGCTCGATTTCGACAACAGCCAGGCATGGCCGGCGTACGACTGGATGGGTGTCGCCAAGTCCGCCCTGCAGTCGGTGACCCGCTATCTGGCACGCGACCTGGGCGCCGACGGGATCCGAGTCAACGCCGTGTCGGCCGGACCGCTGGGGACGGTGGCTGCGAAGTCGATCCCTGGGTTCGATCGCTTCCGTGAGGTGTGGAACGAACGCGCGCCGTTGCGCTGGGACGAGACGAACCCCGAACCGGTGGCCCGAATGGCCTGCGTGCTCATGTCGGACTGGGCCCCGATGACGACCGGAGAGGTCATCCACGTCGACGCCGGATTCCATGCCGTGGCGGCCGGAGCGGGCGGCGAAGTCACGGCAGCGGAGTGAGCTCCCGGGAGACGGTGGCCGGTGGGAGGCTCACGGTGAAGGTCGCACCTCCGCCCGGCGTCTCCGTCATCGAGACCTGACCCCCCATGGCCTCCACGAGGCCGCGCACGATCGAGAGACCGAGTCCGGTGCCACCCCGAGTCCGGGTCTCCGAACGCTCCAACTGCGTGAAGGCATCGAAGATCCGCGATCGCATCTCGGGCGGGATCCCCTCGCCGTGATCGACGACATCGATGTCGATGTGCGAGCGAACCTGACGGGCGATGATCTCCACCGGGCTGTCGGATGCGTACTTGGACGCGTTGTCCACGAGGTTGATGAACACCCGCCTCAGATGGTCCGGGTCGGCTGCGACGGCGAGGTCCGTCGGTTCGACGGAGATGGTCAGATTCGGCGCGGATGTCATCGTTTCGGCGAGGTCGACCAGGACATCATGGAGGGGAACCGGTTGGATCGAGATGGGGATCGTCTGCCGGTCGACGCGGGACGCGAACAGCAGGTCCTCGATCAGACGCTGCAGACGGCTGGCTTGTCGGCGGGCCGAATCGAGCAACTCCTCGGTGGCCTCGGGCCCGATACCCGGACGGCGCACGGTGTCCAGTGAGCCGATGATCGAGGTCAGGGGAGTCCGCAGCTCATGGCTGACGACGGACACGAAGTCGGTCTTCATCTGGGCGACTTCCCGCATGCGCCTGGTCATCTCGGCGGCCGCCTCGTAACGCCCCAGCTGAGAGAGCACCAGCGCGGCAGGTGCCGCCAGCGAGGCGACGTCCTGGACCTGGTGTTCGGTGAACTCGCCGCGGATCGGGTCGCCGACGGCGAGGACACCGACGTTGTGGCCCTCGACGCGCAGCGGCGCGACGATCGCTTCGTCGATGCCCAACTCACCGAGCACGCCGAACTGCTCGGGACGCTGGGTGATCCGTTCGAGGCGGATGGCTTTGCCGCTGCGGAACACAGTGGTGACGACTCCGCCGCCCGTGACCCGAACCGTGATCTCCTCGACATCGAGAGTGTGCCCATTGACCCACATCGGACTCAGCACCCGCAGGGAGTGATCCTCCGGTCGATAGAGGAACACCACGCCGACCTGGGCGTCCACATAGCGGCAGATCCGGCCGACGATTTCCGGGAGGCCCTCGGACAGGGAGTCCGCGCCGGCGAGTGTCGTCGACACCGCGTACAGCCGCTGGAAGTCCTGGCGCTGGCTCGACAGCGCGTCCTGGTGACGGGCGGCGAGTTCGGCTTCCTTGGCGAATTCTCTACCGATCACGGTGGTGGCGGCGGCGACCACGCCGATGGTGAACACGGGGATCACGAGGTCGGAGAAGGTGTCCGCTTCGGCGGTGACGAGAGCCGCAATGATCACCATGAGCACGGTGAGCATCGACACGAAGAGATGACGGACCGGTTCGAGGATCAGTCCCGTGAGCACGACGATCCCGGGGAAGATGGGGAGTGCCGCCTGGAACAGTCCTTCGACCGTGGCGATCACCGTGAGGGTGACCGCCAGGGACATCGTCCAGGCCCATGCGAGGAATGGGCCTATCGGGCGACGAAGTATGGACGCCCAGTCGGCTGTGGTGGCGAGCATGAGGAGCACGAGGAACACGCCGACGGTGATGAGGAATCGGCGGTCGGTGAAGCTCCCGGCGCGGGCGGCAGCTGCCGTCAGCACCACGAGGATGACCCAACCCAGCATCGCGCTGCGGCGCAGTGCCGCGGCCCGGAATCGGATGAGCGTGCTGATGGTCGCCGGGTGAACTGAGGTCATCGTGTCACAGAGAGGGTCACTGTATTGTCGGTTCCCGACCGAACCGGGTTGAGGATCGGAGTGGCGAACCCGTCATGGCACTGAAGTCGGTGGCGAACGGTGTCTTCGCCGAAATGCACGGATCGTGGCCTCCTCATGTCGTCGCGCTCCACGGTTGGGGACGGAGGGGGTCGGACTTCGACGGCGTGCTCGCCGGTCTCGATGCCATTGCGGTCGACCTGCCGGGATTCGGAGCGTCCCCGGCGCCCGTCACCGCCATGGGTGCCCACGGCTACGCCGCCGTGCTCGATCCGGTGATCCGGTCTCTGCCGGCACCTCCTCTGATCGTCGGGCATTCGTTCGGGGGGAGGGTGGCGGTGTGTTTGGCGTCCGGGACACCCGTGGCAGGGCTGGTCTTGACCGGAGTGCCGCTGCTGGGTCGCCAGGGAGCGGTGGCCCCGTCACCGGTGTTTCGGCTCCTGCGGTGGGCGAACCGGATCGGCCTGTTGTCGGATGTC
>DATHWB010000336.1:0-7390 GCA_035460965.1 Acidimicrobiia bacterium | reverse complement strand
GAGCAGGGCCGACTTCTCCACCTGCTCGTCAAGCTCACCGGCGCCACCAGACTGCTCGAAATCGGGACGTTCACGGGCATGTCGGCGCTGTGGATGGCCAGAGCACTTCCCCCCGACGGCCACCTGCTGTGCCTCGACGTGAGCGAAGAGTGGACGGGAATCGCCCGCCGGTACTGGGCGCGCGCCGGCGTGGACCACCTCATCGACCTCGAACTCGGCCCTGCTCTCGACACGCTCCGGGCGATGACTCCGGAACCGGCATTCCACCTGGCGTTCATCGACGCGGACAAGCCCAACTACCCGGCCTACCTCGACGAGGTCGTCCCGCGCCTGCATCCGGGCGGCCTGCTGGTGGCGGACAACGTGCTCTGGTCGGGCCGGGTGGTGGACGGTGGCGACGAGACAGAGGACACCGAGGCGATACGGCGCTTCAACCGGATCGTGGTGGATCATCCTGAACTCGAAGCGGTGGTCCTCCCGATCTCCGACGGGATGACGCTCGCCCGCCGGGTGGTGGCCTGAGGATGGACCCGGCCCCGGGAGGGAACCGGGTTCATGCACCACGGCGTCTCACCCGAATGCGACACCTTGGCCTCGTGGTGATCCTGGTCCTCGCCGCCTGCGGGACCCCGGCGGTCGACGACGATCCGACAACCACCACGACTCCGACTACGTCACCGACGACGACCCTCCCAGGACCAGGGGGAGAACTGGCAGCTGCCCGAGCAGCCTGGGCGGCGGCCGGCCTCGACACCTACCACTTCACCTTCCAGGACGACTGCGGGGAGTGCCTCCCGGAGTGGGCGACACCGAAGCTCGCCGTCGTGTGGGATGGAGCGCTGGTCGGACGTGCCGGACTCGGAGTCGATGCGCTGTTCGACGTGATCGAGTCCGCCCTGGGAGGGGGCCGCTCGGTCGAAGTCGTCTATCACCCCGAACTCGGATATCCGACCGACATCTGGATCGATCGCGAAGACCGGGCGCACGATGGGGGAACGCATCTCCTCGTCCAGGGCCTGGAACCGGGCCTTCCGGGGAGCGAGGTGACGCTGGCAGGGCTCGACGCGGCCAACGACCTGTGGACCCGGACGCGCCCGCCTGCCTACGAGTTCCGCACCGACTTCGTGTGCGAGTGCCCGATCGACGCCACGCTGTGGACGCTGGTGGACGGCCAGCGGATCGCCGACTGGCGGATCGAGTGGGCGCGAGACGAGGCCGCCGTGGACGTGTCGCCGCAGACCATCGATCAGGTGTTCAACGACCTGCGCCATCTTCTCGCCGAGGGCGAGGTGGTGGAAGGCGGGGCCAGGATCACCGGCGGCGCCTCCTACCACCCGGAGTTCGGATACCCGGCGTGGATCGGTTTGAACATCGAGGTGCTCGACCCGGACTCCCCGATGGGCGATCTCCCGCCTCGGCTCGTCATCGCCATCCGGGACGTCGTGGAGCACGACCTCGCCGGTTCTGCCTTCGCTCGCGCCCGCGAGCGCTGGAGCCAGGTCGGACCTTCGGACTACTCCTACGAACTGACTGAGCACGACATCGAGGAGGGGACCTTCGGTCCTCCCCACGTCGTCGTGGTGGAGGCCGATCGGGTCCGATCAGTGACCCTCGACGGCACCGAAGTCCACCCCGACAATGTCCCGGCGTACACGATCGAAGACCTCTTCGACATGATCGAGACCTGGGAGTCCGCCGGCCACCGAGTGGAAACGGTCTTCGACGAGCGGCTCGGCCATCCGGTGCTCGTGATCGCCCATCACGGCGAGGAGATCACCGCATTCTCAATCGAGGCGCTTCGGCCTCGCTGAACGGTCACGACGGCATCCGGTAACCCATCCCGCGGACCGTCTCGATCGCCCGGGAACCGAGCTTCCTGCGCAGGTACCCGACGTAGACGTCGACGACATTGGAGCCACCGTCGAAGTCGTAGCCCCACACCCTCGACAGCAGCTGCTCGCGCGACAGCACCTGGTCGGGATGGCTCATGAACGTCTCCAACAACGTGAACTCGCGCGCCGACAACTCCACCTCCCCGCCACCGACGTGGACCTTGCGAGTGCGGAGATCGAGCCTGACTCCCGCCACCTCGAGATCGGTGGCGGCCACGGTGCCCCTGTCCCGCAGTCGCACCCTCACCCTGGCGAGCAGCTCCTCGAACCTGAAGGGCTTCGTGACATAGTCGTCGGCACCGGCTTCCAGACCCGCCACCGTTTCCCTGGTCTCCTTGCGGGCCGTCAGGATGATGACGGGTAGGCGCTCACCCCGCCCGCGGATCTCGGCGAGGACCTCGTGCCCGTCCATCGCCGGCAGGCCGAGGTCGAGGATCACGATGTCGAAGTCGTCGTCACGGGCGGCGTGGGCGGCGGTGCGCCCGTCGTCGACCACCAGCGTGGTGAAACCCTCGGCCTTGAATCCCTTTTCGAGGAACGAGGAGATCCCCGGCTCGTCCTCGGCGATCAGCACCCTGGTCACTCCCGATCACCCACGGGCAGGTGCAGGGTGAACAACGCACCCCCTCCCTCGGCATCCTCCACCGCGACACGTCCGCCGTGGCCGTCGGCGATGGCGGCGACGATCGCCAATCCCAGTCCGGCGCCATCGGTGGCGCGACGGCCCCGGGTGCCGCGGGCGAACCGCTCGAAGAGGCGCTCCCGATCTGCGGCGGCTATGCCGGTGCCGGCGTCCCTCACCCAGAGCACTGCCTCGTCGCCGCGCAGCGCGCTTCCGATCGCCACTGCGGTCCCGGGTGGAGTGTGCTCGACGGCGTTGCGCATGAGGTTCATCATGGCCTGCGTGAGCCGCTGTTCATCGGCGACGACCACCACATCCGCCCGCTCGTCGATCGACCACGGCCGGTCGTCCAACAGTGCGGCCTTCGACAGGAGGCCGTCGGTGAGGGCACCGAGATCCATCGGATGGACTTCCACGAAGTCCGGCTGCTCCGCCTTGGCCAACACCAACAGGTCGTCGACGATCCGCGCCATCCGGTCCAGCTCGTCGGTGACGAGCCGCACCGTGTCGGCGCGCTCGTCAGGGTCGTCTCCCATGAGCTCCAGGTGCCCCCGAATCACCGTGATGGGTGTCCGCAGCTCGTGGCCGGCATCGTCGACGAACCGTCGCTGTGTCTCGAACGCCTCCTCCAGGCGATCCAGCATCGCATTGAACGACCGCCCGAGATCCGCGATCTCGTCGTTGCCGGCGACAGGAATCCGCCGCGACAGGTCGCTGTCGGAGATGCCGCCTGCGGTGTCCCGCAACTGACGCAGCGGTCGGAGTACGCCTCCCGCCGCCACCCACGCCAGGATCGAGGCCACCAGGAAGATCGAGCCGTAGACCAGCGCACCCAGTCGCACCACGTCGTCGAGCGCCGACAACCTGACGCCCATGTCGATGGCGGCGACGAACACCCCGAGAACCTCGCCATCCAGGGACAGCGGAACCGCCAGGTAACGGAGGTCTCCGCCCGGCAGTGGCACCTCCTCGCGCACCGGCTCGGTGACGACCGCCCAGCGCTCCACGAGATCCGTCTGGGCGAGGGTGGCGCCGGAGAGATCGGTCTTGTAGGGACGCCCGTCGATCAGCGTGATGAAGCTCTCGCCCTCCAGGGGAACGTTCCGGCTCAGGAACACGTCGAAGATCGCCTCGACATCACCTGCGAACGGCTCCCCCGTCGTCGGGTTGGTCCCACCGGCGAGCTGACGGAGTTCGCTCACCTCCTGATCGAGGGCCTGATCGGCGTCGACGGCCGCCTGGCGCAGCAAGAGGGCACGTTGCAGGAGCAGTGCCGCCACCAGCGCCACGGCGAGCAGCAGCACGTACCAGCCGAGGATGCGGGCCCGCGCCGAGACGGACCGCCGCTCAGTCGTCGTCATCGGGAGTGTCGTCCGGTGTGTCGTCCGGCAGGTCGTCCGGGGAGTCATCCGGGGAGTCATCCTGCGACGGGACACCCGGCGTGACGGCAGGTTCGTCGTCCGAGTCGTCGTCGGCATCCTCGCGAAAATCGACCACCCGGGGCGGGACCACGAAGAATCCATCCAGGGTCGGTCGCACCGGCGGCGCCTCGCCGGAGAGGTCGATCGCGCCGGCCACGGGGACCGGGTCGGGTGCCAGGACGTCAGCGATGCCCACACCGACCACGCCGACGAGGACGACGACGGCGGTCCAGACGAGGGCGGAGCGACTCATGGGAGCAGGGTACGGGCGCGGTACGAGGGAGGCCGGCGGACACGGCCTCCCTCGCTGGTGACGGCTGAGCGGTCAGGCGGAGTCGTTCGAGTCATCGGAGACGGAGTCGAGCGAGACCGAATCCATCGACACCGAGTCGATGGACACCGAGTCCGTACCGATCGAGTCGTTCGTGATCGAATCGTTCGTGATCGAATCGTTCGTGATCGAATCGCCCGTGATCGAATCGCCCGTGATCGAATCGTTCGAAACCGAGTCGAAGGAGGCGTCGAACGGCACGAACGAGCCGAACGTGGTCGGCACGGTGGCCTCGGAGACGATGGCACGATCGTTGAGATCGATCGACTGGGGCACGTCGTTCGTGCCAGGCGAGGCGACGGCGATGGCGCCGATCCCGAGCGTTGCGGCGGTGGCCACGCCGGTCACCAGCTTCCAGTTCCTCGAAGCCTTCCACTGTTCCCTGATCTGCACGATGATCCTTTCGGTCTGTTGAGGATCAGTGTGCGGGACGAGGGTGAGACGGTCCTGAGAGGCGGATGAGAGGCCTCTCATGCATGAAACGCCACCTCCGCGTTGGCAATCCGACGGCGGACCTGAGCCGGCCAGTCGTCTGCCTGCACGCGGAACGGGCCGGTGGCCAGGCCGAGCATCACCGCCGCAGTCCGCCTCGTCAGATCCGACCGGTCGAGCCGATCCGCCCAGAGCCGCTCGAGGTCGGCCGCGAACCCGACCACCCGCGCCGGCTCGGGGCTGTGCGGGGCGCGGCTTCGCAGATGCCCGAGCATCGTGGCCGGATCGTCGGCCGGGTGCCCGAGGGAGTGGGTGTCCACGTCCAGTAATCCGGTCACGACGCCCTCCTCGACGAGCAGCTGGCCGTCGTGGTAGTCGCCGTGCACCGGAATCCGGGCGGAGTCGGGATCCTCCCCGATCCCGCCGACCAACGAGTCGAGGCGATCCGACTGGTCGGGCACGAGGCGACGGAGGAGGTCGACCAGCGACCCCAGCTTGCCGATCGGTGATCGAGACTTCCCGCCGGGCAGAGGTGCGGGCAAATCCCGGATGAGGGCGTCGAGGTTCGGAGGCTCGGGAACAGGACCGGCTAGGTCCAGCGTGTGACGGAGCGTCTCCCCCCGGCCTGCCGGCATCACGAGAATCCCCAACTCCGGGTCGTACCCGAGGCTGTCGGGGACCGGAAGGGTTTCTGCGAGGAGCCGGTGCGTGTCGTGCAACCGGCGGATGGCGTCCGGCTTGCCGAGCTTGACGAAGATCCTCGACCGCTCGGTGTCGACCTGGACGACCGCGCGGCGAGCAGGGCGGTAGGCGCGGAGTTGCACTGCCACCCGCTCCGCCTGGATCCCGAGATCGGACAGCATCGGCCGAATCGTGCGCGGATCGAGCACCGACGCCAGGCCGGGGAGACCGGGATCGTTGGGGAGCGCCCACGCTCCCAGGGTGACGTCGTCGGCCTCCAGTCGAGCGGCGCCAGACGGGATCGAGCCGGCGGTAACGATCACCTGGGGGAGCGGAGTGCCGTCCTCGCTCTGCAGCGTGTAGCGAACGGTGATGGAACGACCGGGCCACCACGTCACCTGCCGCGGCCGGAACGAGCCGACCGTGGCTCCGGTGGCGGCCGTGACCGCCTCCAGCGGACCCCGGGCCTCCGACCCCAGGAGTATCTCGACTGCGGGCAGGTCGGGGTCGTGAAGGGGCGGGAGATCAGAGGTCATCTGCTGGATGATGCACGCTTCGGACGCGAACGTGGTTCGAGGTTTCATGCCAGATCCGACGCGGTCGGCGCGAGGTGCGTACGATCGACAGGGTGAAACTGCTGATCAAATTCCTCGCAACCGCCGGGGCTCTGTGGCTCGCGGCGTGGATCGTTCCCGGAATCGACCTGTCCGATCGGATCGCGACGATCCTGTGGGTGGCGCTGATCTTCGGCCTGGTGAACATGTTCATCAAACCCGTGGTGAAGCTTCTCACCCTGCCGTTGCTGCTGATCACCTTGGGGCTGTTCGCCTTCGTCATCAATGCCGCACTGCTGGGATTGACCGCGTGGCTCACCGACGGACTGACCGTGGACGGCTTCTGGTCCGCCATCCTCGGAAGCCTCGTCATCTCCGCCGCCGGCTTCGTCACCGAACGAGTCGTCGACACCGACTGAAAGCCGCCACATTCTCGTACCCAGGGTTCCTGGGTACGAGGATCAAGCCACCAGTTTCTGGAAGGTGGTGTGGCGTTCGCGGACTTCGTAGCCGAGCGACTCGTACAGCGCGAAGGCGCCGTTCGGGTTCTCGGTGTGGACACCGAGTGCCGCCTCCGTCATCCCTCGCGCCTTCAGTTCGCGCATGCTCTCGCAGATCAACGCCTTCGCCACCCCACGCCGCCGCCAGTCGCGATGGGTCGAGATGTTCTCGGTCCAACCTCGCGCCACGCCCAGATCGGCGTTCTCGTCCGGGTTGATGAAGCTCCGCACCTGACCGACCACCCGATCACCCTCCCATGCCACCTTCCACAGTGACTCGTCGCGGTGCGGGAAGTCGAGAAACCGCCCCCAGTCCTCCTCGCTCGGCTCACTGAATCCCCAGTGATCGCGGAACGCCTCGGTATCCGCCTCCCAGATCGTCCGCAGATGCGACGCTTCGACCGGACGGATCTCGAGACCGTCCGGTAGAGGGGCGTCTGGGAGGTCCTCGAGATGCGGCCGGACCATCATCGCCCCGTATGTCACCGGGCTGAACCCGAGCGAGCGGTATGCGGTCATCCACTCGGCCTCGTGCTCTTCCGCCCATCCTTCGAGCACCTGGGGACAGTCGACCGAGTGAGCGGAAGCGATGGCCAGCGCCCGGTCGTGGCAGGCCGCCAGCAGCGCATACGGGAGGGCTGTCGCCTTCCAGTCCGGATCGACCTTGGCGAACACGGCGTACTTCCGCTCACCGTCGACCACCTGCCACCAATCCGTCCGCGTGTAACCGGCGAGCGTTCCCGCTGCGTCCTCCACCACGAGCATGTCCTCGGGCAGGTCGCAGTTGACGAGGTGGGCGTTGTTGGAATCCAGGTCCGCCGCATTCACTCGCTCCGCCGTCCCGACGGCCCGGTGCCAGCGGTTGATCATGTTCGCCATCGCCGCGTGGTCGGCCGGCCCGCGATACGGGCGCGCCGACAGCGACGGAAGCCTCGAGAGGTCGATCTGCACGGTTCC